>NZ_QUGQ01000012.1:0-80254 GCF_003479155.1 Blautia sp. AF19-1 | reverse complement strand
CGCGCACCTTCTGGTGCGCGGGCCGTCCGTTTCCGTTTTTACATTCTATATTTCGCTTTTTTCTCCCGTGTCCGCAGTGCATTCCCCGCCTTTGCCGGCCGGTACAGCAGCATACAGGTTCCCGCATTCATAACAAGCGCACAGCACACATCCGATACGGAGTGCTGTTTTAAAAACATGGTCGAAAACACAATCAGCACCGTCAGGCCCAGGCAGACGTTTCGGAATACCGGGCGGTTTTTGAGCTGCTCGCTGTGTTCTACGGCAACAGCTACGGCTACGGAATTATATACGTGAATACTTGGGAATACGTTGGTCGGTGTGTCTGTCAGGTAAAGGCCTCTGACCAGATCCGTGAAAATGTTCTCCCGTGGGAATACCGTCGGGCGCAGGTTCTGGCCGTTCGGGTACAGATAGGAGATCACGAGGAACGCCGTCATTCCGATTCCCAGGTTGATAATCAGCTGATAATATTCTCTGCGGTTCTTGTTGCAGAAGCCGAAATAAAGGACAGACCATGCAATATATCCAAACCACATAAAATAAGGAATCACAAAAAACTCACAGAACGGAATCATATCATCAAACGGAGTATGAATCAGATGATAACCTTTCGTAATGTGCGTTTCCAGATATTGAAAACATTTCAGATAGAAAATACCATAAACCACTACCGGAAGAAAATGCTTATATTTTTTTATTGTCTTCATAGTTTCCCTCCACTTTTCTGACGAGGTTTTTCTCTTCAACCTGCTGAAATTATAGCACACCGAAAACCGAAGTCAATAAGCTTTATTATTTTTTAAGAAACAATTCATCGGTTTCTAACCTGTTCTTTTCTTTTTTTACAATAACCTTCTGCGCCTGCATTTTTCCGCTGCGGTGATGCCGTTTCGGTTTCTGAAAGCCGTCCTTGGGATGGAAATGTTCAAAGATCGCCGCGTCGAATTTTTTCCGTGTCCGGTTATATACATGCTCATCTTTTACCGTCCATGCAAATGCCGGTGTCCGAAACAGCATACGGTCGATCAGGAAGCCCGGGCAGTCGGCGTAGCGGTGGTCGTAGGCGATAAAATCCGGTTTCCCGATAAAATTCAGCATCAGATGACGCGCCATTATCCGCAGGATCAGATGCACCTTATCATTCTTTGAAAAACGGCCGGAAAGCTGGCCGCGCAGCGTCTGCGGCATGTGGCGGCGACACCAGCGGAGGGCCAGGCTGTTGAAGGATTCCATGCAGAACATACCGGTGTACCCCTCCATCTCCTTCTGAAATCCCGCACAGACCGCCGTGGAAAGTCCCGGCATCTTGATTTCGATTAAAAGCGGCACGCGGCCGTCTACCGTCTGCAGTACCTCACGAAGCAGCGGAATCTTTTCCGTGCTGTCGCCCAGATGGAACTGCTGGAGTTCCTCATACGTATAATCGCTGATTTTTCCCTCGTTTCCACACATCCGCTTCATCGTGTCGTCGTGGAACACCACAATCCGGCCATCCTTTGTGATCTGAATATCCAGCTCGATGGCATATCCCTGCTCCGCCGCGCGGGCAAAAGCCGGAAGAGAATTCTCCTGAACTCCCTCCGCCGCGTTCCACAGACCGCGGTGCGCATAATTCCATTCCGCAAATTTCAGACATTCCTGCCGTCTCGATGTAGCCGGCAGAATGGAAAAGAAATAACCTGCTGCCAAGACGGCAAGCACTGCAAAAAATATGATCCAGAACATCATCTTTCCATCCCTTCTTTCACCCAGTCGCCCAAAAGGCGGAGACGCTCCGTTTCCAGTCCGATCCTTTCCTCCGTGCGGTGTCCGCCCGATTCTCCGTCCAGGTGGACCGGTTCCGCGCGGTCTGTCTGAAAGGAAAGGCTGCTGCACCGCTCCATATGTACCTCAGGAAATCCCGTGTGGCGTCCAAACAGCGCCATCGGCAGAAGATAGCTGACTTTCCATTTGGCAAGATTGGAAACCACCATCACGTCGAGCAGATCATCTGTCCCGTCCGCCTCCGGGCAGAAGCAAAAGCCGCCGCCCTCGTACGGAAAATTCATTGCCACTGCAAAAAGAACATTTTCAAACGAACGGTGTTCTCCGTTTTCCAGCGCTGCATCCAGCGTGAACGGTTCGAGATAAAAGAGCTGCCGCAGTGCAATCATCACATACGTAAGTTTTCCCAGATGCAGCCGGTTCAGCGTATTCTTGATTTTTGATGCCAGCGCCTCGTGGCAGATGCCTGCATCAAAACCGATGCCGGCGCTGACGAGAAATCTCCGCTTTTGGCTGCCAAGAAGCGCCGTTCCAATGTTGATCTCCTTTTCCTCCCCTTTCAGCACAGCTTCCAGCGCCTGCAGCGGATCGGAGGGAATTCCGGCACCGCGCGCAAAATCGTTGCCGCTTCCCGTTGGAATATAACCGAACTTTACATCCGACAGGCTGGTGATTCCATCGACCGCCTCATTCGCCGTACCGTCTCCGCCGATCGCCAGAAGGACATCATCGGGATTCCATACCCCTTTCGCGGTCAGCCGTGCTGCCGTCTCCCGTGCGCTTCCGTGATACTTTGTCGGATATACACGAAATTCCGTTCTGCGCCGCTCAAGCTCGCCCTCAATCACCGGCCACAGCTTCTCGCCGCGCCCCGACCGCGATTTTTTATTTACTATAATATGATACATTAAAATCATACCTTCCTTTTTCTTCTGTAAAAAACCACTTCAAATCACCTGAATCATGTTCTTACGCAGCGAAACAGCAAGTGTTTCACTGCTGAGTGAACAGTAACCAAATCAGCCATATTGTAGCAGTTTTCCCCGCAAACCACAACTATCTTCACAAAATCTTAACTTGTTGCCGCCGTAAAAATTCCCGCACCCCTGCCTTTTCTTTCTTGACAGACCTTTTTGTTCTGCTAAAATAAAAAGTACCGCGGTTTCGTCCGCAGAACGTCACTCATTTCTGAGGAGGTTTTTATGAATTTTTACGATATGACACGCGCAGGGAGGATGATACGATGAAGCTCTCCCCCGCATTTCTCGCTTATAAACTAAGCAGCGCTTTTTCGGTTCTTGCACTGGAAAACCTGCCGCTCTCCGGCACACTGGAGCTGCCTGTTCTTTATCAGACAGGCTCCGCAGCCACTGCGCACCGGGTCTTTCTCTGCACAGAAGAACAGATCGGCTCTCTTTCCTCCCTCCCGGAAGAAAGCAGCTCCCTTTTTCTTCTCTGTACCGAAGAACTGCCGGAGGAACTTCCGGCTCCGGTTTCGATCGCCGTTAAGAGCAGCGTATCCGCTGTTTTTTCGTTCCTGCAGGAGCTTTTCTGGACGTACGATTCCTGGCAGAAGGAGCTGATGCAGGCACGGCTCGACGGAAAATCGATCCAGCATCTTTTAAATCTCTCCCTGCCTGTTTTTGCCCACCCCCTGATGGTGGTCGGCATGGATTTTTCCATCATCGCCGCAGCGTCCGAAGAACCTTCCTTTTTTCCCGAGAAGGTGTTTGGCTCCCTCGATGCAACGCGCCCGCTTCTGCTCTCCTTGACAGAAAGCAGCGAATACGCGTCCGTCCGCGATCTCGATGGATGGTTCCGCTTTCCGGATCACGTAACGGGACTTGGTTCCCTCTGCGTCAACATCACGCAGCATGGTCAGAGCGCCTACCGCCTGCTGCTCCTCGACACAAAAAAGGATCTTTCTGATTCCGAAGGCTTTCTTCTTGAATTTCTTGCAGAAATGATCCATCACGCCTTCCTGCACAATGTGATGCAGAAAACCTCGCCGGCGCAGTCGCTTCACACCGTGCTGCTCCGTGCCCTCGACGACCGGATGGCCGACTATATTGCGGTCAGCCAGGCTCTCGATGCGCTCGGCTGGCATTCCCGCCACACCTACTGCTGCCTCTATCTGCAGCTCTCCGATATGGATCAGAAAAACCTGACGGCAAACTCGGTCTGCGCCTATCTGGAAAATATTCTGACCGGCTGCTCCGCGTTTCCGCACGGCGGCGGTATCGTTGCGTTCTTTAACCTCACGCTGTCCGATTTTTCCATGACCGATCTGATGGAACGCATGGTGCACTTTGTGGAGGACAGCTCCTTAAATGCCGGCTTTTCGCGCTGCATGAACGGCCACATGAATCTGCGCCGCCAGTATATCCAGGCAAAAATCGCCCTGCAGTTCGGCACGCGAAAATACCCGGACAAGCGGATGCATCCGTTCAACGATATCTCGTTTGACTACATCCTCGATCAGGCAACAAAAAAGCTCCCAGGCTACATGCTGTGCCATGAGAGACTTCTCTTTCTGCAGGAGCACGACGACAGCTCCGGCAGTGACTATATGCGGACGCTCCGCTGCTATCTGGACAACCACTGCAATGTCGTCCAGACGGCGCGTGAGCTTTTTATCCACCGCAGTACCCTGCTCTACCGCCTGGAAAAGATCAAGGAAATTTTAGAATCTGATCTTTCCAGCCCGGATGAAATTCTGTATCTGATGCTTTCGTTCCGTTTTATCGACCTCGAGAATGAAGAAGAAAACCGTTCTGGATCTTCGCAGCCAGAAAAGCACAGATAAAACCAACCGCAATTCCCGCCAGGACATCGGTCGGGAAATGCACAAACAGATACAGTCTGGAAAATGCAATCAGGCAGGCCAGAATCAGTGCGGCAGCTCCTTCTTTTTTGTGCATCACAAAAATAGAGACTGCCGCCGCAAACGAGGCTGCCGAATGGCCCGATGGGAAGGAATAGTCCTTCGGAGCGGCAACCAGCAGCTTTACCTGCTCGTCAATCCAGCACGGACGCGGGCGCGCTGCCAGCGGCTTTAACACCAGATTACATAAAATCAAATCTAAAATCAGCGCGATCGCCATTCTTACACCGCATTTCCGGTATTTCGGAAGGATTAAGAAAACGGCGGTCAGCGCAATCCAGATCCATCCCGCATTTCCAAGTGAAGTGATTCCCACCATCACCCGATCGAGCACTGCATTGTGAAGATGTTGCAGTGCATATAAAATTGAAAAATCCATTCTTACCCCTCTCTGTAAAAAATGGGCATTTTTCTGCTGTACATCTGCTGATCGGCGGCCGCCTCGTACAGAAATTCCGCCAGGGCCTCTCTCGAGTATCCAGGCCGGAACTGGCTGCCGTCCAGCGAAATACTGCAGTTCTGCCCTACCTTTTTCACTTTCCCGTCTCTTCCCTGACACGTCCGCACCAGTGTCCAGTTCAGATCGCTCCGTGCCAGAACCTGTCCCATCTTCTGCATATCTTTATAGACACCTGGCCAGAAAATCTGCATGAATTTCGTACTCATTCTCTGGTATTTGTCCTCGCAGTCTCCAAACGCATGAATGCAGACATGGCCTACCGTCACAAACCTCGTTTTTCCAAGCTGCTTCATGGCTGAGAGAATCATCGCGTTTCCGTCAGCCAGCGGTGTCTCCTCTTCTTTTACATGTTTCACACGCATCGGAGTCAGCACGCTGATGACTGCATCCGCTTCCAGCAGTGCCTCCAGCACGCGTTCCCGGTTCTGAAGGCTTCCCTCAATCACGGTCAGATTTTTTCTCGGCCAGATCGCTTTTGCATCCGGCACGTAGGCGGTCACCTGTGCGCCGTGAAGAAGCGCCGTGTTGGTCACATACTGCCCAAGCAGTCCCCCCAGACTGAATATTGTAATTCTCATGAAATCCTCACTCTCATCTGTGTGTCTTTTGTATCCTCCGCAGATTTTTTGACACACTTTCCTAATGTTATCTCCTATTCTAACACACCGCCCGTATACGATACAATGAAATAAAACTAAAAAAAGTATAACCTTTTTCGTCCTTTCTTCATATCGTAAGTAGAACCGTATTTTCAGGAGCTTTGATCTTATGCCCTATACTATCGTAATCGATGCCGGACACGGGGGAAGTGATCCGGGCGCTGTCTATGAGGGACGCAGGGAAAAGGATGACAATCTTTCCCTCGCCATCGCGGTCGGCGAGCTTCTTTCCCGGCAGGGTGTCTCTGTCATTTATACCCGCACAACCGATGTTTATCAGACGCCGTTTGAAAAGGCGCAGATGGCCAATCAGGCGGATGCCGACTTTTTTATTTCTTTTCACCGGAATTCTTCGGAGGAACCGAACCAGTATACCGGCGTGGAAACGCTTGTCTATGACAACTCCGGCCTCAAACAGACAATGGCAGAAAACATTAACGGCGCGCTCTCGGAGCTGGGATTCCGGAATCTCGGTGTCAAGGCACGGCCAGGGCTTGTTGTTCTGCGGCGGACGAAAATGCCGGCTCTTCTGATTGAAACCGGCTTTCTGAACAATGAGCAGGACAATACGCTCTACGATGAAAAGCAGGAAGAAATCGCCCGCGCCATCGCGGATGCAGTGCTTGGAACGCTGGATCTCGAGACGGTCACGGAGGCTGACCGGCGCGCTGCGGAAACGGAAACCGCCCGTCCGTCCGTTTCAACAGCGGATACCGTCACTGCTTCCGCTTCGCCCCATCCCACGCCGCCGGAACAGGAAAATCCTTCCGACACACCGGAAACCTTCTACCGTGTCCAGACCGGCCTTTTCCGCATCCGCCAGAATGCCGACCGTATGCTTTACGACCTTCTCGACCAGGGCTATCCCGCTTTTCTTCTCGCCGAGGACGGCTTTTTCAAGGTCCAGGTCGGCGCTTACCGCCAGCTCGGAAATGCCATTCTGATGGAACGCCGCCTGCGCCGCGACGGCTATTCCACCCTGATTACCACCTGAGCGTCTGACGCACCAGTCGAAAAAAGAGCGTGCCGGAATTTTGTTTTCCGACACGCTCTCGTTCTCCTTATAACTTTTTCAGTTTTGCAAACGAAGCAAACATTTTCTTCGTACCAGCCTGGTCGAAGTTGACGGTAACTTCATAATCTCTTCCGCCGTCCACGATATCCGTGACAATGCCGACACCGAACTTGATATGGCGCACCGTATCCCCGATTTCGTAATCGAGTTTCGTCGCCTTCTGCGCGCTGAAGGTTTTCGCCTGCTGCGGCTTCTCGCGGAATGCCTGCTTCATCGCCGCATAGACGCTGCCTCTCGTCGGAATGTCCATCTTCGGCTTCCGGTCTTCGATCTCCCCGCGCTCCCGCTCCAGGGAAATCAGCTCCCGCGGAATCTCTTTGACAAAACGGGACATCTTGTTGTACTGCACTTCGCCGCGGATCATTCTCTGGCGCGCACACGTCAATGTCAGATGCTGCATCGCACGCGTGATGCCCACGTAGCAGAGACGGCGCTCCTCCTCCAGCTCCGACGGATCATCCCCGGTGATCGTCATGTAGCTTGGGAAAATACCATCCTCCATGCCGGCAAGGAATACGTTCGGGAACTCCAGTCCTTTTGCGGAATGCAGTGTCATCAACAGCACGTAATCGCTCTCCTCATCCACCGAGTCGATATCAGACACCAGCGCAACCTCCTGCAGAAAACCACCGAGAGATGGCTGTTCGGCGCTCTCCTCATAATCCGCAATCTTTGAAATCAGCTCGTCGATGTTCTCGATGCGGGCTGCCGCTTCTTCGGTTCCCTCCGCCTGCAGATCTGCTACATAGCCGGTCTCCTCGATGATTTCATTCAGCAGCTCTTTGACCGACAGATAATCTGCTTTCGCGCGGAGTACCTGTAAAAAGGACGTGAAGGATTTAATCTTATTTAAAGACCGCATCAGCCCCGGCACATACTCGGCCTCGAGAAGCGCATCGTAGAAACGGATGCCCTGCTCTGCCTCCCAGTCCTGCACTTTGTTGATCGTCGCCGCTCCGATACCGCGCCGCGGAACGTTGATGATACGCAGTACCGCAAGGTCATCCTCCGGGTTCTCGATCACACGCAGATACGCCAGCAGATCCTTGATCTCGCGTCTCGCATAGAAGTTGACACCGCCCACGATTTTATATGGAACATTTGCAAGCAGCAGTTTCTCCTCAAAAAGACGGGACTGTGCGTTGGTACGGTAGAGAATTGCATAATCACGATACTTCTTTCCCTCCGTGCGGACGCCGCGCGTGATTTCTCCTGCCACGTACTCCGCCTCCTCAAAACCGCTCTGGAACTGCCGCAGATCGATCAGGTCACCCTCCGGGTTCTCTGTCCACAGGCGTTTTGCTTTTCGTCCCTGGTTATTCGCAATCACTTCATTTGCCGCATTCAGAATATTCTGCGTAGAACGGTAATTCTGCTCCAGTTTAATGACCTTCGCATCCGGGAATACATGCTCAAAACTCAGAATATTTTCAATATTCGCCCCGCGGAATTTGTAGATCGACTGGTCATCATCGCCGACAACGCAGAGATTGCGGTATTTTGCCGCCAGAAGGCTTACAAAGCGGAACTGAACCGTGTTGGTATCCTGATACTCATCGACCATGATATAGCGGAACTGCTCCTGATAATAGTCGAGCACTTCCGGGAACTGCTGGAATAATTTTACGGTCTGTACCAGCAGATCATCGAAGTCCATCGCATTGTTTTTCTTTAACTCTGCCTGATACTCCGCATAAACTGCCGCATACTTCTGCAGCTTCCAGTCGATTCCCGCGTCAATCCGGTACTGGTCCGGCTCAATCATCTCATCCTTTGCGGACGAAATTGCCGCCATGATCGCACGGTCGCGGTACAGTTTCGGATCCATCTGGAGCCGTTTCATGATGTCCTTGATCAGCGATTTCTGGTCATCGGTATCGTAAATTGCAAAATTGTTGGCGTATCCCAGACGTTCAGCATGGCGGCGCAGAATCCGCACGCAGCTGGAATGGAAGGTGCTGACCCAGATCCGCTCCGATCCGTATCCCACGATTTTATCGACACGCTCACGCATTTCTCCGGCGGCCTTGTTCGTAAAGGTGATCGCCATAATATTCCACGGATTGACGCCTTTGTCCCGGATTAGGGAGGCGATGCGGTGCGTCAGTACCCTCGTCTTTCCCGAACCGGCACCTGCAAGGATCAGAAGCGGCCCTTCGGTGTACTCCACAGCTTCCATCTGCATCGGGTTTAATCCTGTTTCTGTCTGATTCATGTTCTTTCTCCTTCATCTGCTTCGAATCTTTTCACATGCATCTCAGTATATAACAAATCCGCCCCGGTTACAAGTAAGAACGAACATACGTTGCATTTTTATCATGGAAACTTTTTTCGCAAAGTCCTTGCTATCTGGTATTAAAAACTATATAATGGGAACAGTGAGGTGATAACAAATGACGATAGACTCAGATAAAATTCTTCATGATTTACTGAATTCACTGGATTCTCTCGAAGGCATCCGCCCGGGGGAAATCCCGAACATTGCTTTATATATGGACCAGGTCACGACCTTTATGGACGCACAGCTCGCTTCTTCGCGCCGCTTCGAGTCCGATAAGGTTCTGACAAAAACAATGATCAACAACTATGCAAAAAACAAGCTGCTCCCGCCGCCGGTCAAAAAGAAATATTCGCCGGAGCACATGATGCTTCTGGTTTTTATTTACTACTTTAAAAACATCCTCTCGATCACGGATATCCAGACACTGCTCGCCCCGATCACCGATCGGTATTTCGGCACGGAGAGCGGCTTTTCCATCAAAGATATCTACGACGAAATTTTCCAGATGGAAAAAGAAGAAATTGCATCCGTAAAAGAAGATCTTCTGAAAAAAGCGGATGTATCCAAGTCCATGTTCGGCAGCTCACCGGAGGAGGACCGGGAATTTCTCCAGCTCTTTTCGTTTATCTGTCTGCTGAGTTTCGATGTCTATCTGAAAAAACAGATGCTCGAGCACATGGTGGATGAACTGGCATCCCTCGCGGCGCCTTCTGATCCGAAAAAGAAAAATTAAGAACAAACGTGTAATTAAAAAAGACGGCTGCGTTGGAATCGCACCGTCTTTTTTGATTTTACACATTTTCTTTCTTTTCCATCCGTTCAAACACCATCTCATATCCGTCGTTTCCATAGCTTAAGGAACGGTTCACGCGGCTGATCGTCGCCGTGGATGCTCCCGTCTTTTCGGAGATTTCCAGATACGTTCTCTTCTCCCGCAGCATTTTCGCCACTTCAAACCGCTGCGACAGCGAAAGCAGTTCGTTGATGGTGCATACATCCTCAAAAAAAGTATAGCATTCTTCCTTATTCTTCAGACACAAAATTGCCTCAAAAAGCTGGTCTACTGCTTCTGAATGAAGTTTCTTGTTCATTTCAAGCCCTCCTGTACGAAAATTAAGTCCCCATCTCATTCTTATAACTCGGAATACTACCATTTTAGCACAGTAAAGTGTGAAATACAAGTCCTTTTATCCCTGCATCAGCAAAGCCTGTACCATCGACTCCCGCTGTCTGCGGTAATCGCTCGGCGAACAGGCCTTTACCGTCTTGAAGGTACGGTTGAAGGCACTTAAAGAAGAGAATCCGGAATTCATCGCCACATCCGTGATACTCATCTTTTTGTCGTACAGAAGCTCCTCTGCGCGTTTGACGCGTTTAGAATTGAGGTACTCATAGAATGTCATGTTCATGTACTGCTTGAAAATTCTGGTAAAGTGGAACTTGGAAAATCCGCTGACCGCAGCTACTTCCTCGAGAGAAAGATTCTCCATGTAATGGACATTGATATAACGGCAGGCGCTTAAAACAGCCTCTATATATTCCTGCTGCTTCATTGCCCCGAACGTATTCTGCGCGTTGGCATCCGAAAAGCCCTTGCGGCCAAACTCTGAAAAAAGCTCTTTGAGGCCGGTGCAGATTCTGTGCGTCATCACTGCGCCCTCATTATCGTATTCCCGCACCAGTTCCAGAATCTGGCTGCGTAGAAACAGATAGAAGGGATCTTCCTCATCCTCTTTTTTGAAGTAGATGGCCGGAAGCCGCAGGAAAATCGTTTCCATTTCTTCCTGATTCTCCACACAGCCCGGTTCCACCAGCATGACAATCCGTTCTCCCTGGGATACGAATCTCATTCCGTGTACAACGCCGGAATTGATCATAATGATGTCGCCCTCTTTGAGATTATAGCTGTCTTTTCCGACAACAACCTCATATTCGCCTCTGGTCGGCATGATAATTTCAATTGCGGTATGCCAGTGCTCCGGATAGCCTTCTGTCACGGTGTTGTGAAAGATTTCAAACGCCGGCGGGTTTGCTGCATTCCGGTCAAATGTTTTCCCATGTTCCACTTTCTTCATCTTATTTCTTACCCCTTTTTATTACAGCAGCTCTGTAAACAGATCTTTTACGGTCGGATAAATCTTTGCAAATTTCTGA
This sequence comes from Blautia sp. AF19-1, assembly GCF_003479155.1. Classification (NCBI taxonomy): domain Bacteria; kingdom Bacillati; phylum Bacillota; class Clostridia; order Lachnospirales; family Lachnospiraceae; genus Blautia; species Blautia sp. AF19-1. The sequence goes on along the minus strand of NZ_QUGQ01000012.1, from coordinate 68,974 downwards.
TACTGGCGCTCATATTTCTCAACCAGTTCCGGTTCCGGCTCGATGGTCTCTGTCACACGAACAATTTTTTCTGCCGCCTCTTCTACGGATGAAAAGACACCGCAGGCAACGGCTGCCAGCATGGCTCCGCCAAGTGCCGGGCCTTCCTCGGACTCAATACGGTCCACTTTGATGTTCAGCACGTTTGCGATCATGCGTCTCCACAGCGGGCTCTTTGCACCGCCTCCGCAGATTTTCGTTCTCTCGATCTGGATGCCGAGGGATTTTGCTACCTCAAAGGAATCGCGGATCGCAAAGGCAACGCCCTCGAGAACAGCCTGGGTCATATCCTCTCTTGTGGTGTCCATGGTCAGGCCGATGAAGGTTCCTCTTGCATCCGGGTTGTTGTGCGGGGAACGCTCGCCCATCAGATACGGCAGGAAGAAGACATTATTCTCGCCAAGTTTTGTGATATTCTCCTGCTCTTTTGTATATTCTTTTGTGCGGATAATTTCATCCATCCACCATTTGTTGCAGGAAGCTGCACTCAGCATGCATCCCATCAGGTGATAGTGGCCGTCTGCGTGTGCGAATGCGTGCAGGGCATTGTGGCTGTCTACGCCGAATTTGCTGCTGGAAATGAATACGGTTCCGCTTGTACCAAGGGAAACGTTGCACATGCCGTCGCCTACGGTTCCGGTTCCGACTGCGGCTGCTGCGTTGTCTCCGGCTCCTGCTACAACTTTACAGGTCTCTGGCAGTCCAAGTTCTGCTGCTACTTCCGGTTTTAAGGTTCCGACAGCGTCAAAGCTCTCATGGAGCTCCGGCAGCATCTCCAGGGAAATACCGCAGATTTCTGCCATCTCTTTTGACCAGCATTTGTTCTTGACATCCATCAGAAGCATGCCCGATGCATCGGAGTAGTCGCTTACGAATGCGCCGGAGAGACGGTATGCCAGGTAATCTTTTGGAAGCATGATTTTGCAGATTTTTGCGAAGTTATCCGGCTCATTTTCTTTCACCCAGAGAATCTTCGGTGCGGTAAAGCCTGCAAATGCAATGTTTGCGGTATACTCGGAGAGTTTTTCTTTTCCGATTACGGTGTTCAGATAATCGGTCTGTTTTGCGGTACGGCCGTCGTTCCAGAGGATCGCCGGGCGGATGACGTTATCGTTCTCATCCAGGATGACAAGGCCATGCATCTGGCCGCCGAAGCTGATGCCGGCTACCTGGGATTTGTCTACGTCTTTTACCAGCTCGCGGATTCCCTCTTTGCTCTGCTCCCACCAGTCTTCCGGTTTCTGCTCAGACCAGCCTGGATGCGGGAAATACAGCGGATACTCTCTCGATACAATATTTACAATTTTGCCTTCCTCGTCCATCAGAAGCAGTTTGACAGCGGAAGTACCAAGGTCAACACCAATAAAATACATGTCGAATCTCCTTTTTCTACTCTTTTTCAAAAAGGGCGGCAGCAGACCTAGATCTCTGCTCCGCCCTTTTGCTTATGCGTTACTGCATATCTTTCTTATTTTTCAGTGAATCTTCCGGAACGGATTAGCCCCACGGATTCTCTGTCGGGTAACGAACACCCTTCGGCTGGTTGTAGCCGATCTCATCTACTTCAACACCGAGCATTTTAAATACTTCGAATAACGGTTTTCCGAAGTGTCCGAATGCTACTGCGCCGTGATGCGGATAGTTTTTCTCTACCAGTACGTGACGGTAGAATCTGCCCATCTCCGGAATAGCGAAGATACCGATGCTTCCGAAGGAACGTGTTGCTACAGGAAGAACCTCGCCCTCTGCGATGTATCCGCGCAGTTTTGCGTCAGATGTGCTCTGCAGACGATAGAAGGTGATGTCTCCAGGAACGATATCTCCCTCGAGGGTACCCTGTGTTACTTCTTCCGGAAGGGTTCTTGCCATGATCATCTGATATTTCATAGAGCAGAATGCCAGTTTGGTGGAAGCGGTATTTCCGCAGTGGAATCCCATGAAGGTATCTTTTAAGGTGTAATCAAATTTGCCTTTGATTTCGCTCTCATACATATCCTTCGGAACGGTGTTGTTGATGTCGAGGAGTGTTACGGTGTCTTTGGATACAACGGTTCCGATGAACTCGGACAGTGTTCCGTAGATATCTACCTCACAGGATACCGGGATGCCCATCTTGGTCAGACGGCTGTTGACATAGCAAGGAACGAATCCGAACTGTGTCTGGAATGCCGGCCAGCATTTTCCGGTCAGGGTTACGTATTTTCTGGATCCTTTGTGTGCTTCGATCCAGTCTAACAGGGTGATCTCGTACTGAGCCAGTTTCGGCAGGATTTCCGGTTTCAGGTTTCCTTCGCCGAGCTCTTTTGCCATATCTTCTACGACTGCCGGGATTCTCTCATCGCCTGCGTGTTTGTTGAATGCTTCAAACAGGTCAAGCTCGGAGTTCTCTTCGATTTCTACGCCGAGGTTGTACAGCTGTTTGATCGGTGCGTTACATGCCAGGAAGTTGGTCGGACGCGGTCCGAAGCTGATGATTTTCAGGTTCTTAACAGCTACAACTGCAGTTGCAACCGGTACGAAATCTTTGATCATGGCTGCTACGTCTTCTGCATCGCCAACCGGGTACTCCGGAATGTATGCGTGCAGGTTGCGCAGTTTCAGGTTGTAGCTTGCGTTCAGAACGCCGCAGTATGCATCGCCGCGTCCGCCTACAAGGTCGTCGCCGGTCTCTTCTGCTGCTGCTACTACCATGCAAGGTCCGTCGAAGTATTTTACAAGCAGGGTTTCCTCGGTCTCCGGTCCGAAGTTTCCAAGGTATACAACAAGTGCATCACACTCTGCTTTTTTCAGGTCTTCGAGTGCGTTCATCATGTCGATTTCATTCTCGACGATGATTGGACATTCGTAGATTTCTCCGTCGTATGCTTTTACGACTGCTTTTCTTCTGTTCTCGGAAAGGCTGTTCGGGAAGCAGTCACGGCTTACTGCAACGATACCTAATTTGATTTCCGGTGTATTGTTGATCATTTTTGAAGATCCTCCTTTTTGGGTTTTCTTGGTTTTTGGTTTCTTTTTATGTTCAGAACTGCTCTTTTGGGGCAGTGTTTCTGATTTCTGGTTTTGTCTCTGGTTTTATTTTACCGAGAGGTTTTCTCCTTTGATGCCTGCTACGCTTCCAGCGATGTTTGCATCCGGGTGGCTTAAGAGCCATTTGTTTCTGGCGAAGAGCAGGTCGTCTTCCGGGGTGTGTTTTTCTTCCAGGGTGATGTCGGTATTGGTTCCTTTTGGAAGTACTACGACGCATTTGAAGCCGCTGGCTGCCACGTTGCATGGTGCGTAGTGGAGGGTGGTTGCGTAGACTTCAATGGTGGTTCCGGCCGGGATTAAGAAGGCCTCCATTTTGGATGAGTCGTAGGTGTGGTCTTCGGTGATGTCCTGTTCTTTTCCGAGGATCAGGATCAGGTCGGTTACGGCGATGTTAATTTCGCTGTCGCGGTGGTATTCTACGGCGTTCAGTAAATGGTTGTGGCCGTTGCAGTAGCCGATCTGGATCGGCATGCCGCCGTAGAGGCTGTCGGATACGGACTGGGCGCTTTTGCAGGCTTCGAGGCTTTCAATGGAAGGCTCGTAGACTACGTCGTCGGGACATGGGGTCTCGGACATGGCGGTGATGATGTCGCTGACGTCGAGGTCTTTGATGACTTTGCCGTACTGGCGGAATGCTTCGTCTGTTACTTTCAGAATCTGCATTGTTTTGGTGCTCCTTTCGTACAATTAGTTTAATGATTGAACTAATTGTAATATAGCACTTGTATGTACTTCTTGTCAACATGTATTTGGATGAAAAAACGGACGGGTTGACAAATAAGGGGGAGGTTGGTATACTTTAATACGTTAAAATAATAAGACGCTAGGGGAGCCTTTGGCTGAGAACGTGGGACAGGGATAAGCTCACGGACCCTCACTACCTGAACGGGATAATTCCTGCGTAGGGAAGCTGGAACGTGGTTTCGGATGTGATTCGGGACTGTGTTTTTATGTGAGCCCCTCCAAGCGGAATGCGAAGGAGGTTTTTTTATGAGTTTTTTTGTTACTGCTGACGGCGGACTGACGACGGCCGGTTATGTTGGATGCGTGGTGCTGATGGTGGCGCTGGTGGTGATTGCTTCGGTTCTTTCTGCTCAGAAGAGTAAGGGGACGGGAATGGATGCAAGGAAGCTGGCGTTTTGTGCGATGGGGATGGCGCTGGCGTTTGTGACTTCGTATGTGAAGGTGTTTGAGCTGCCGTACGGGGGATCGGTTACGTTGTTTTCGATGCTGTTTATTGTGCTGATTGCGAACTGGTATGGGGCGAAGACGGGTATTCTCGTTGGTTTTGCTTATGGACTGCTGCAGTTTATCCAGGGGCCGTATGTGCTGTCGCTGTTCCAGGTGTGCTGTGATTATGTGTTTGCGTTTGCGGCGCTGGGTGTGGCCGGATTCTTTGGAAAGAAGAAAAACGGGCTGCTGATCGGGTATATTGTGGCTGTGCTGGCGAGGGGATTTTTCCATACGTTAGGCGGATATCTGTACTGGATGGATTATATGCCGGAGAATTTCCCGCAGTCTTTGAAGGCGCTGTATCCGATTATTTACAACTACAGCTATCTGCTGGCTGAAGGTGTACTGACGGTGATTCTGATCTCGCTGCCGCCGGTGAAGAAAGCACTGCAGACGGTTGCAAGAACGGCACATGGTGCAAATTAAATAGAATTACGTGAAAAAATCCGGGAACGCATGATTTTGCGTTTCCGGATTTTTTACGTGGATATCAAAATTTACTGAGCACTCTCCTCTGCGGCTGTGTCGGCGGCGGAACTCATGGGGGTGATGACGATGTTTTCTACGCCGATTCCGGTTTTGCGGGTTACGATGTCTTCGATCTGGGCACGCTGTTCCTCGGTTACTTCTTTCATCGGAACGACGATGTCGGCGGTTTCGCCGGTCAGGTTTACGACGACATCGTTGAAGCCTTTGGCTTCGAGGAGGAGTTCGGTTGCCGACTCTTTTTCTACGAGTTCCGTCATTTCCACCATGCTCTGGACGGCGCTCTGGCGCTCGGTTTCGGAGAGGTTGGTGTTGTTGATGATTTCGTTTAAGGTGTCTTTATTCTGGGAACGGATCTGTTCCCGGTCGATTCTGGCCTGGGCCATGTATGTAGATGCCCCGGCAAGGACAGCCTCTCCCGGTGTTTCTGTGATGGTCCGCGAGGAATCGCCAGCGGCTCCGGCGTCCACCTCATCGGTGATGTCGGTGTCAAGGCTGGAGATGTCTTTTAATACGGTGCTTGTGTCTGCGGTGGTTCCGTCTGCCGTTCCTTTGGTGGACAGGGTGCTGTCCGCATAGTTGATGTATCCGGCGACGGCAATCATGATCGCAAGGGCGGTGATGATGACCTGGTTTTTCCGGAATTTTTTCTTTTTCCCGGCCGTCTTTTTCGGCGATGGTGTCTCTGCCATTTTCTCAGGTGCATTCATTTCCTGTTCTAATTTTTCCACGCATTTGACTCCTTTACTTCATTTTGACTACTTTAATCTTATTTGCGCCCACCTGAAATAATGCCATCACGGCCTCCTGAATCTCCTGTATCGTCACCGGGTTTCCCCCGCCTTCTGCGATAACGAGCACGCCGCGCACCGCCGGGTACTCCTCGGAAACCACATACGGTGTCTCGGCCCCGTTCTGTGTCTTTTCATAGACAGTTGCCTCATCCTGCGACGAGGATGTAACGCTTCCGGTCTCCTCTCCCTTCTTGTTTTCCTCCGTTGTGCTCCGCGTTGGGACATCTTTTTCCACAATCTTTTTTCCTGTGGATTCCAGCGTCACCACGACGTGCACTGCGCCCACACCGTCCATCTGGGAAAGTGCGTCACAAAGGCGCTGTTCCATCTCCTCCTGCACCGAAAGTCCCGCATCCCCCGCCGGACGCACAGCCGTCTCCTGCGGCTGTTCTGTCTCCTCACTGGTCTTTTTTGTTCCCGTCGGCAGCAGCAGGACAACGCCGATTGCCGCCAGCAGGAAGTACAGCATCCACTGCTCCTTTTTCTGTTTCCGGAAAAACGCCGCTGCCTTTTCCCTCATAGGCCTATTCCGAAATCTCTACCATAATATGCGCCGGATCGGTTCCGTAGACCTCACTTAAAACACTTTTGATCTCTGTCAGCTTTTCATCGAGCATTTCCCGCTGTTTTTTCTGTTCTTCGCGGTAAATGCTCGTCTGCCGCATCGGCGCTTCAATGCGGATCTCTTTTGCCTCACCGGTGTTTCCCGGCTCCAGCGTTACCGAAACGGCTGCCCCCGGAATGCCGCTCTCTGACAGATACATCCGGATCTGGCGCTCCGTCTCTTTTTCCCAGGCGCCCACGTAATACTGTTTTTCAAAGCTTTCTGCACGAATCTGTACATTTTCCATTGCTGCTGCCTCCTCTTCCAGCGTCAGACGGTCGAGCGTCTGCGCCATTTTCTGCTCCAAACCTCCCGCTTTTAGCACGGGCTGGAAAAAAATCAGTACCATCACAATTCCAAGAAAAAACTGAACCGGCTTCTTGTCCTCCTTCTCCGGGATCAGGTTCAGCACAGTTGTCATAAAAATCAGAAAAATTGAAATATTCTTAAGCCACTGCAGAATCTCTTCTACCATGCCGCCTCCCGCCGCTGCCTGCCCAACTACACGCTAGAGCGTGTCTGAAAAACCATTTCCGCAAGCTGCAAGCCCCACTTTGCGGGAGATTTTACCCTCATTCGGTTGCCGTAGCCCGCTACGCCGCCCTCATTCGGATAAAATCTCCCACAAACTGGGACTCGCAGCTCACGAAAAGCCTTTTTCAGACAAGCTCTAGGAAAAAGTTCCCGCCAGGATTGCAATCGTCAGCAGAAACAGGACTTCTACGGTCAGAAGGAGACGCAGAAGCATCGCATATCCTTTTCCTGCCGCCGCAAGACATCCCGCGATCCGCTTGTCCGAGACGGGCTGTGCCGCCGCGGCGAGAAGGCGGAAGGAAAGACCCGAAACGAGAAGTTGAACGGCGGGGACCATGCCCGCTGCGAGCAGTACCAGCATTGCCGTCACGCCAAAGCAGTTGCGGATCAGCACCGCGGAGCCTGCCACCAACTCGGTTACAGCATTCACCGCATTTCCGATGCCGGGAATCATTCCGGCAGTCCGCCAGAGTGCCATCTGCCGCAGGGAATCGAGCGCCGGTGCGATCAGATTCCGGATCATCTGCATTCCCACAAGTACGCCGAGCGACGATTTTAAAAGGCCGTTCACGCAGGTTTCCAGCAGCTCTGTCATATGGGACAAAATCTCCTCGCCGGAAAGATCGTTTACAAGGGCGATGAGCAGATAGATATGGATCATCGGGAGGACGAGGGCGAGCAGAAGCTTTTCGACAGCCAGAATCACTAGAAGGAGCATCTGATAAAACATCACGGCTGATGATGCGCCCCCGGCGGCCGCGGCCGCCAGATAGTAGGATGGCGTCAGGATCCGCATAAAAGCGACCAGCGATGTGATGACAGCTTTCAGGTTTTCCCCGCTCGACTGGAAATTTTTCAGAATCAGTGCAAGCGCAAGCAGATAGACCATATAAAAACTGGCGTCCCTGACCTGTTTTCCTTCAAAGAGAGAGGAAAAACTGCCGAGCACCGCGCCTGCCAGAACGAGGAGAAACAGCTCCTTCATCAGCCCCTTCTGCGCAAGGAATGCTGTTTTGGCACAGGAGAGAACGGCATTTCCGGCACGGAAGGTGCGGAAGGGATCGCCATCCTGCAGAAGAGAACGCACCGTACCGGCAAAAGAAAACTGCTGGCTGGACAGCAGGCTGTCCACTTCCTGCTGGATTGCATCGAAGTCGAGTTCTGCAAGAAGTTCGTCCTGCGCTGCTGCTGCCTGATCCGTTTCGGTATCCGCTGCTTCGATTTTCTGCGTTCTTCCCGTTCCGAAAATGAGACACAGAAAAAGCAGCGCCATGCCCCATCCGGCTTTTTTACAGAAAATCATGAACCGTTTCCAGCAGAGCGAGCAGCACTGGCATACTGACGGCAAGGACCGCCAGGCGGGCGAACAGTTCAATCTGCCCTGCAATGGAAGAATAGCCCGCATCCTTACAGATCCCGGCGGAAAACTGCCCCACATACGTGATCCCAAGCATTTTCAGCAGCGTATTCAGATACGATGAGTCCACCGGGAGATACGATTTCATTTGTGCGAGCATGCCGAGCAGATACTGCATTTTTCCGACGGTCCCGGCAAGAATGCAGAGGCCGGCACCGACCGTCACAAGAAGGGCAAATTCCGGCTTTGCTCCCTTTACTGTGATTCCAAGCAGCACGCCCGCCGTGCCAAGCGCAGCGATCCGAAGTATATCCATATGATCCCCTCCGTTTTTTCTCTCTGCTCTTAAATTGTAAACAGTTGTTTGATGTCCTCAAACAGCGCGGAAATATAGGGAAGAATCCAGAACAGCACAAGCACAAGACCGGCAAGGCTTGCAAGAAATGCCTGTTCTTCCCGGCCGCTGTGTTTTAATACCTGGCACAGGACCGATACCAGAATCCCGACTGCCCCGATTTTAAATAGAATCCCGACCTCCACGCCTGCTCCTCCGTTTTCAGACACGCCCTAAACCAGAATCAAAAATAAAAAAAGGCCTCCCATGATTCCAAGACTCTGACAGAGCCTCTTCCTTTCCGGCAATCCTTTCTGCAGTTCCGCGATCCGCTGCACAAGGCGTGCCTCATACCGGTCCAGATTCGCCTTCTGCATGGCGCGGTCCCCAGTGCCAAGGCTGCATCCGGCCTCCTGCAGCTCTTCTTTTTCTTCTTTTGTAAGGCGTGTATCCGCCAGGTGGACTGCCGTATTCTCTTCCAGAATCGCCGGCAGTGTCTTTCCGTCCGGGCGGCGCATATCCTCGGAAATATCCTGTAAAAAATCCCGGTACGGATCCCGCATCCGCCTTCCCGTCTCCCAGAACGCATCCGGCAGCGGGGAAGCCGCCGTCACAATCTCTCCACGCAGATACTGGATAATTTTCTGCAGTGTTTCCAGATCTTTCACATGGGCCGACAGCGCCGCACTCTTTGCAAAGCCGATCCCGACGCAGGCAAGAGAAGCCGCCAGTAAAACTGCAAGCCGCATCACAGAAACGCCTCCCTTCGGTACAGTGTCGTTCCTCTTCCGTCAAAAATAGCCTGTACACTTCCGGCGCGGGGTTTCGCATCCAGCACGATGTACCGCTCGAAAACGTGGGATTCCACGAGGCGGTTCAGGAGAGGCTTCTGCTTCATATCCTCCATGGAATTGCCATGCACGGTCGCGAGCAGCTTGCACCCGCAGTTAACGACGGACTCGATCGCACGGATGTCCTCGCCCGTTCCGATCTCATCGACTGCCACCACATCGGGCGACATGGCGCGGATCAGCATCATCATGCCCTCCGCCTTCGGACAGCAGTCGAGCACATCGGTGCGGATGCCGACATCATTCTGCGCAACGCCGAGATAGCAGCCTGCGATCTCGCTCCGTTCATCGACCACACCGACGGTCAGCCCCGGATACGGCGACTCCCCGTCCGAAATCTGGCGGATGATATCGCGCAGCATCGTCGTTTTACCGCAGCCGGGTGCGGAGACAATCAGGGTGTGCAGGAAACGGCCGTCTTCCCAAAGGTACGGCATCACTCGGTCCGCGCAGCCCTTTTTCTCATGAGCAACCCGCACGTTGATGCAGGATATATGGCTGATGCCTTTCACCTTTTCCCCTTCGATTACCGTCTTTCCGGCAATGCCGATCCGGTGGCCGCCCTCCACGGTCAGAAAACCCTGCCGCAGTTCATCCTCGTAGGCATAGAGGGAAAAACTTCCTATGTAATCCATCGTATCGCGGATATCCGTCGGTGAGACGGGATAACCTTTCTCCCACTCCCCGGTCAGTGCTCCGTCCGGGGTCAGAAAGTACTCCTGATCCTTTGCGACCACCAGAAGCGGCGCGCCGGTCCGCAGACGGATTTCCTGCAGGTCATCGGCCAGCAGATCTGTGTTTTTCAGAATTTTCCGTATATTCGCAGAAAACAGGCGCAAAAGTTCCCTTTGCTCCTGTTTTTTCTCTGGCGTAACAATATCCTTTTGTCTTCCTGTCCTTTTCATCTTCACCACCTCTTATCGTTATATATATGAGATGGCGGGACAGGTTATGCACGGTTTTTATGATTCTATTCTTTTCATGCAGATTTTCACGGGCTCCGCTGCCCAGACGGCGCCTTCATATCCTTTCTCCGGACTGAAATGCGTGCAGAAGCCCTCTTTCTTTTCCATTCCAAGAGAACCCGAAAGACCGGTTCCCCTCCACTTGCCGTAGCTCTCCTCCTCGGTCCAGATCCGGAAAAACAGCGTTTCAGCATTCTCCGCTGCGGCAAGGCGTTTCTGGTCTTCGGCGGAAAAATACCGTTCTGCCATGCGCTCCCAGGCAGCGCGGCGGTGCTGCTGCAGATCCATGCCGATCGGAATGGAAGCAAAAGCGCAGGCAGCGTATTCCCCCGAATGAGAAATATTAAAACAGATCTGCGGATGCCCTGGCAGGTACGGTTTTCCGTGCGCATTCCGTTCGATCGTTATCTTTTCTCCATCCAGCCCATACTGTTCCTGCATTCCCATCCGGAACAGCTCCCATCCGCACTGCGAGAGTTCCCGTTCCAGCTCTTTTTTTTCGCCCTCCGGCTGTGTAATTTTTTTCAGATAAACTACCGTCTCCTGCATCCTGCTTCTCCCTCTTCATAGAAAAAGAGACCGCGAAGCCTTTCAACTTTCGGCTCCCCGGTCTCTTCTCGAAAATTCTTTCTTATGCGTTTTTACCGCAGCAGTATTTGTATTTCTTTCCGCTTCCGCACGGGCATGGATCGTTTCTTCCGATTTTTTTGCCTTTGATTACAGTGCCGGATTTTTTCTGCTCCATGTAAAGCGTTTTCTTCTGCTCTTCTGTGAAGATCTCATCCCACATCGGCAGGTTGTACAGCCAGTCTGCTTTTGCGTCTACCATGTTTTTGTATAGAAGCTCTTTATCGTAAGCCAGTGTAACAACGGTATCCTCTTCCATCTCCTCGATCGGGTTCGGGATCACAAGGCTGTCGTTGATGCCGTCCAGGAAACCAACCATGGTCATAACGTCCACTTTGTATTTCTCTGCCAGCTCTTTTACGGTTCCTTTTACCACTTCATCCGGGTTGGAAAGAAGCTGCTCGTAAATGTTTTTCTCAATCAGGAAATAATTGGTCCAGAACTGCTGGAGCTGTTTTTTGTCTGCTTCCTGATTATAGGCGATATCACGCCAATTCTGTAATAAACTCATGTTATTATCCATCCTTTATCTGTTTCTCTGAGCGCGTTTTTTCGCGCCGTCCCCTAGCGGGATTCCGGTTTTTGTAACACGCTTTAGTATATCGGAAAGTCCGCAGAAAATCAACCTTTTTCTTCTTCCTGCTCCAGAATCGGGATTCTGGTATCGCCGAGCGGAATTCCTCTGTGTTCCACCGATGTAGAGAACACGATCTGCGTCTTCGTTCTTCCAAAATGCTGAAGCTGGCCGATAAACTGATCCAGCTCAGATGTCGTGTGGAACACAACCTCCATCAGCATCGAATAGTCGCCGGTCACGCAGTTGCACTCGATCACATTCGGACAGTCGGTGATGTACGGATAGAATTCCTTTTTCCGCACCGGCTCAACCTCCAGATTGATGAATGCCTTGATCCGATAGTCGAAAACCTCCGGGTTCACACTCGCGCGGTAGCCGGTGATCACCCCGTCCTTTTCCAGGCGGTCGATTCTCGCCGAAACCGTCGGCGAAGTGAGACTTACCTTGTCTGCAATACTTTTGAGCGGAAGCCTTGCATCTTCCTGCAGCAGTTCCACAATTTTCCGGTCTGCTGTATCCAGTTCACGTTTCATTCCCTCTCCTTACGTTCCTCCTGCTCTCCTTTTTCTTTCGGAGGCAGTCTCTTTACCACCGTATTTTCCACGCGGTGTTCTTTGACCCGCATGACCTTGATCCAGAGATCGTCGGTCTCGAGTTCAAACTGGCTGCCGTCATCCGGAACCGCACCGAGTTCACCGAAAATGTAGCCGCCGAACGTTTCATATTCATCGACCGGCAGTTTGATCTTCAGTTCCTCCGCCACATCATCCAACGAGGCACTTCCCATGATTTTCCAGGTGTCTGTGGAAATCAGCTCAATTTCCGATGGCTGCCCGATCTCCGCCTCATCATTCAAGTCCCCGACAAGCTGCTCGATCAGATTACGCACGGTGATAATTCCATCCATGCCGCCGTACTCATCCAGAACCACGGCAAAATAATTGCCGGTCTTTTTCATGTTCTGGAACAGCGTGGCAGCCTTGATGTTTTCAGGAACAAAATAAGGCTGTTTGATTGCTTCTTTCATGACATGATCGCGGTCCTTGGTGCGAAGCCGGAAATAATCCTTGGCATCCAGAACGCCGATGATATCGTCCACAGTTTCGCCGCAGACCGGGTAATACGAGTGGCGGCTCTCATGGATGAGCTGCTCCCACTCCTCAATCGAATCCTCCACCCACAGAAGATCCACATCGGTCCTGTGGACGCAGATTTCGTCGATCGTCAGATCATCGAACTCAAATACGTTCTGAATCATATCTTTTTCTTCGTTGTCGATGGTACCTTTTTCGCTGCCGGCATCTACCATCATACGGATTTCTTCCTCTGTTACCTGATCATCGTCCTCGTTCGGGTCAATGCCGAAAAGGCGCAGGATACCGTTTGTCGATACCGTTAAAAGTCCGACCAGCGGGGCAAAAATTTTCGAGGCGGTGGTCACAAGACCGGATACGCCAAGTGCGATTTTCTCAGAGTTGTGCATCGCAAGACGCTTTGGCACGAGTTCACCGAAAATCAGGGTAATATAGGATAAAAGCAGCGTAATCAGCACGACGGCAATGGCATCCAGCGTCTTTTCCGGGATCTGCACGCCCGCATCCACCAGGACCGAGACGAATCTGCCCGAAAAGTTTTCTGCCGCAAAAGCACTTCCTAAAAATCCGGAGAGAGTGATGACAACCTGTATGGTTGCGAGGAAACGCGACGGCTGCTCCGTCAGACGGAACAGCTTCGCCGCTCTTTTGTTTCCCTCCTGTGCCATTTTTTCCAGTTTAGCGTCGTTACAGGAGACCACAGCGATCTCCGCGCAGGCAAATACCGCATTGACCGCTATCAATACGACCTGCAAAAGAATACTGCCGACTATGTCACTGTCCAAACGTTTCAAACCTCCTCAATATTATTTATGCGTTTTTCAAAAATGCCACATAGGCCTTCTTGGCCTCGTAAACATCTGCTTTGCTGGTTACTTCCCATGGAGCATGCATGCTGAGAACCGGTACACCGGAATCAATCACTTCCATACCGTACAGAGACATGATGTAGGCGATGGTTCCGCCGCCTCCGACATCAACTTTACCAAGCTCTGCTGTCTGCCAATTTACTTTTGCATCATCAAAGATAGCGCGAAGAGCTCCGACGTACTCTGCATTGGCATCGTTTGAGCCACTCTTTCCGCCTGCTCCTGTAAATTTGTTAATTACGATACCTTTTCCGAAAAATGCAGCGTTTTTCTTCTCAAATGCTGCTGCATACAACGGATCAAACGCTGCACTTACATCGGAAGAAAGCATTCTGGAAGAAGCCAGACATCTCCGAAGTGCAAGCTCCGTTCCCTCACCTGCAAGTGCAAGCAGCTCTGCCATGGTGTTTTCGAAGAAATGAGACTGCATGCCGGTTGCTCCGACGCTTCCGATCTCCTCTTTGTCTACGAGCAGGCAGCAGGATGTCTTCTCCGGTGCTTCCACCTCGAGCATTGCGACAAGAGAAGTGTATGCGCATACACGGTCATCCTGGCCGTATGCAAGAATCATGCTGGCATCCATACCAAGCTCACGCGCTTTTCCTGCCGGTACAATTTCAAGCTCTGCGGAGAGGAAATCCTCTTCTTCGATGCCATACTTGTCGTTTAAGAGCTTTAAGGTCATGGCTTTCACTGCATCTTTCTCTGTTCCTTCCAGCGGCTGGCTTCCGATCAGAAGATCGAGGTTCTCGCCCTCTACTACCGTACTTGCCGGTTTGGTCTGCTGCTCTCTGGAAAGGTGAATCAGGAGATCTGTCACACAGAATACCGGATCGTTATCATCCTCGCCGATGACTACATCCACTACTTCGCCATCCTTCTTGGCTACAACACCGTGGATTGCAAGCGGAAGCGTTACCCACTGCCATTTTTTGATGCCACCGTAATAATGGGTATCAAGATATGTAAATCCGTTGTCCTCATACAGTGGATTCTGTTTTACGTCAAGACGCGGAGAATCGATGTGCGCACCGAGAATATTCATACCCTCTGTCAGAGGCTTTGTTCCGATCTGGAACAGGGCAATGGCCTTCTTCATGCATACAGCATAAACCTTGTCACCCGGTTTTAACGCACGATTTTCTTTTACATAGGTGTCGAGGCTTACGTATCCGGCCTCTTCTGCCTGACGTACACTTTCCTTTACACACTCGCGCTCCGTTTTTCCGTGATCCAGGAATGCGCGGTAGCCGGCGTTTAATTTTTCCAGCTTTTTCATATCTTTTTTCTTGTACTCATTCCATGCTGTTTTTCGTTCCATAGCTTTTCTCTCTTTCTGTTTTCTTTCTATGATCCGTTCGTATTTTTTTGCTCCGGTCATAATTGCGATCTCTTTCATTATAATCTGTTTTGATGGGAAAAACAAGGACTTTCGGCTGTTAGAAAAAAGCCCCACAGCGAACCGTTTTTTCGGTTGCAGCGGGGCTTTTAAGGGGAGGATAAGTATTTCCTTATTTTTCTTTTGTATCATCGAACAGGGGAATTTCGATGACACTGTTATTCTCCCCTGAATGTTCACTTTTATACATTTCTTGTAATTATTTTTTGATCAACAGCAGAAAAATCCTCTTCCGCCGCAGCAACAGCAATTGCAGATGGCATTGATTGCCATACATTCACAGCACCATTTTCCGAGATCACCTGCACTTCTCTCATAGCCGTAACCGCTTCCCATGTCGGAATACCACTGGCCGCTGCCCTGGAGCTGGTTTAAAAGCTGCTGGTACTGCAGATTCTGCGGTTCTAATTTGACTGCCATCTCGGCATCCTGCACGGCATTGATGTTGTTGCCGAGGCGCGAATTTGCGATCGCATGCAGGAAATACCATTTTCCGCTGCGGTCGGAAATGTCGTTCAGCACGTTCATCGCCTCGCGGAAGTGGCCGCTGTTGATGTAGTTGGCTGCCGCCTGCAGCCGCATTTCCTGCTCGGAATTTCCATAATCATTCCGTGCGGAGCCGCCGTTTCCGTACGCGCCGCCGAATGGGTCGAAGCCGCCGAACGGGCCATAGCCGCCGTAAGCATCTCCGCCATACGACGAACCTCCGCTCTGGTACGAGGTGCCGTGCTCGCGTTCATCCATGATCTGTTTGTACGCCTGCTGCACCTGTTTGAATTTTTCTTCTGCTTCTGCTTTATTCGGATTATTGATATTGGCATCCGGGTGATACGTCCGGCTGAGTTTTCGGTATGCTTTTTTGATTTCATCGTCCGAAGCCCCGCGGGACACGCCCAGCACCTCATATGGATCTGTCATCAGTCTTTATTTCTCCTCTTTTTGGCGCTCTTTTGCGCTTTTTCGCATTTCGTATTTTTCCCAGATACCAGCATACAATATATTTCGCAGAATGTCTACATTTTCCAGGATCGGAAGTTTTTCAAATGCACGCGACGCTTCCGCCGTCATCATCAGCAGGATTTTTTCTGCGGTTTCCTCGAAGTCCGGCTGATCGGCGATGGACAGAAACGGGTTGTAGTTTCCGCTCTTTTTATCTTTTTCCACGTCATCAAGCGCATCCATCAGGTAAATGAATTTTCCGATGTAAAAGCCGACCTGGCGCAGATCATCGCTCCAGATGTCCTCCTCCGGTATATAGATCTCCGCCATCACCTCTCCGGTATAGCCCGCCGCAAGATCGAGGTCTGGATTGTTTTCCTTCTCGCATGCATGCAGCTTTTCGAGGTAATCCTGCACTGCTTTCGTCTGGCGCGGATACGATGCCTCGATGCGTGTCACAGATTTTTTCAAAGCCTTTGCCGCTGTAAACGCCGCGTAGTTTTTCTCGTCCTCCCAGTCATCCAGCAGATTGTAATAGGCGAGCAGCACGTTCATGTCTGCGCAGTATTTTGTGTATTTGTTCCGCAGGCATTTATGTTTTTTGCCGGGATGAAGAAAGCAGTAATGCTCCTCTTCTTTTGTCTCACACTCATAAAGCCCGGTCAGCAGGATGGAAAGAAATGTCATATCAAACGTCAGCATCGCCTGACCCTTTTTTCCATACGCCTCTTTGATATCCTGACACAGACCGCAGTAGTATGCCTGATATTTGTTGTAATCTTTGACTTTCAGGTCATCCTTTCGGATGGTCACATAACCAAACATGAATCGCACTGCTCCTTTTTATCAGGTGTTTTTGATGAATTTTGTTCCGCATTTCGGGCAGCGGATCTCGATGTGGCCTTTTCCTTTCGGCACACGCACCTGCTGATGGCAGGACGGGCAGCGGAAGTAGCAGTGCTCTTTATCCTTGAATGCACGGGTTCCGCCTCGGAAGAATCCGACGACGCGGTTTTTCAGTTCCAGGAATTTCTGGTTTTCCGCATACCGTTTGGAATGGTTCTTGGACATGATGCGCACATCCGCCCAGACGATCAGGACGAATGCCAGGGTGTAGATAAGGGAGCTCCGTACAACCGCTCCGAAAATCATCATGGCAACTGCCGCCCACATCATAAAATTGCCCAGCTGATCGATGCCGTAGCGGCCGTACATCAGGCGGGAAAGTTTTTCTTTCAGTTTATCCATTTTGTTCTCGTTTCTCCTTTTTCAAAGTATATGCCAATACTCTATCCCTTTTGAGGGAAAAAAGCAATCGAAAGCGCCATTAATTTTTTCTAAAAAATTCTTAAAACTTGCGGTGGATGTTTCTTTTCAACTGTGCTACACTTGGTTATGTTTCTTTATATTTTATTTTCAGTAAACGATCGGAGATTTTTATGAAACGACTCAAACAGATCGGCGCCCTTCTCGCCATCGCGGTCCTGATCGGATTCGGGCTTGGCGCCATGATTTTTGCGTTTATCGACACGCCGTTTGCACACAAGGCGCTGACAGTCTGCCTCTACTGTGCAATTACCGTACCAGTGCTCATCTATGCCATGATGCTGGTTGCCAAGGTTCTGTCGCACCGCGATGAGAACGACAAATCAGACAAAGGAGAAAAACAGTCATGATTGATACCATTATTTTTGATGTAGGCCGCGTACTCGTCAACTGGGACTACGAGTCCTATCTGAAACGCTTTGCTTTCGGTCCGGAAAAGACGAAAGCAATCGCCGCCGCAACCTTCGAAAGCCCTTACTGGCGCCAGTTCGACCGCGGAATTCTCGCGCCGGAGGAGATTGTAAAAGGATTCTGCTCCCTCGCCCCGGAATACACCGAAGAAATCAAAGAGGTTTTCGCCCACTGCGAGGAAACCATCACCCCGCTGCCGTATGCAGAAAGCTGGGTACGCTCCTTAAAAGAAAAAGGCTACCGCCTCTACATCCTCTCCAACTACTCCGGAGACCTCTTCGAGCGCACCAAAGAGAAAATGCCCTTCCTCCCCTACATGGACGGAACCCTCTTCTCCTACACCTGCCACCTGGTCAAACCGGAACCCGAGATCTATCAGTACCTGATCCGAAAATTCTCCCTCATACCGGATCACTGCGTATTTCTTGACGATACGAAAGAAAACATCGAAGCCGCCAAACGGGCAGGAATTCATGGAATTCATTTTACCGGCTATAAAGATGGCGTGGAGCAATTGAAAAAACTTGGCATTTAGTCAAAGCGGATATTTGCAATCTGCTTCGCTACTTGCTTGATTCGGTTAAAAAAGCCCTAGAGTTGCGATCTCCGGGGCTTTTGGTGTATCTATCACATATTTTATTTTTCTTACGCCTTCGCCGCCTCTTCCATCAGCCGCAGCATCAGCCCAACACTGCCGACATTGTATCCGGCATATGCGCGTCCGCCGATATTTCCCGGCAGAACAAGGATCAGAAGAGGAAGCTTTTCTGCATCAATTCCCATTTTTTCGGCGATGACCGGTGCATCGTCCGCCGGGTCAAGGTAGAGGGACATGTTGCGGATCGCCGCGCGGGCTTTCCGGAATGTTGCATTTTCCAAATCAGCCTTTGTGCGAAGCACGGCAGCCATAGCAGCGTCTTTTGCATTCCACCTTTCTGCGATCTCGATCAGTTCGTTCAGAACATGTTCTGTCGGCTCCTCGCCGGTTCCGAGAAATGCCAGCAGAATCGGACCGTCTTTTGTGAGATCATTCAACGTACAATCCGTTCCGTCCAGATCCTCCAGCCGAATTTTGGGCAGTTCGATGTGCTCTAACAGCTCATCCAGCTCTTTTTTCACGGTTTCCAGATAAATCTCTTTTGCTTCTCCCGCCTTCAGTTCAAACACGCGGTATGCGGCATGTTGGTCACCGTTCGGCATACGCATACTTGTAATCAGACGATAGCAGCCCGGCTCCAGGGTCAGATCCAGTGTTTTGCCATCGAATGCGATGTCTTCGTAATTCAGCGTCTCAAACACCGTTCCGTTCCACTTTCCGATGGTCCACGTCTGATAGTATTTCCATGCGCTTCCATCCTCCGCACGCAGTGTCAGAACCGCACTTTCCGTTTCCTCCTTCAAAACAGCTGCTTCTGTTTCCACACTGTGGAATTCCCCATCACGGTAATACTCCGGCTCCAGGGTCACCGGATTCAGTCTTGCCGCTACATTGAGACTCCGGCAGATTGCCACAAACAGAATCTTCTGCGCCAGCGGACTTCCCTGTTTCATCGTAAGGACGCCGACCGGCGTTGCCATGATTGTATCATACTCTTCTTCTGGATGGAAGGTAATATTCTTCTTAAGATAATCCAGGATCCGTTCCGGCTGCTCCGCAAAGCTGCGTTTTGTCTCTTCCTCAAAAAATCCGCGGATC
Organism: Blautia sp. AF19-1; assembly: GCF_003479155.1. Classification (NCBI taxonomy): domain Bacteria; kingdom Bacillati; phylum Bacillota; class Clostridia; order Lachnospirales; family Lachnospiraceae; genus Blautia; species Blautia sp. AF19-1. The sequence goes on along the minus strand of NZ_QUGQ01000012.1, from coordinate 49,812 downwards.
ATGCTCCGATATGGCGTCAGCTCCTCGAGGAAAATACGCGGGCAAAGAAGATCCTTCCTGAAAATCTCCTCTGGAAGATCCCCCTGCTCACAGTCGAGATGATCCTCTAAAACGGATGCCTTCAAGTCCTTCGCATCCTTTAATTCCAGCGAAAACAGCAGCTTCTTCCGGTTCGGATTTTCATCTTTGGAAAGGAATGTATAAACCTCCTCAAAATTCTCTCCTGCCCGGTGGAAAATCTCTTCCGCTTCCGGATACGCAGCAGCTTTTTTCTCATCAAAGCATGCTGCAAACCGTGCCTTCCGAAGCCGTTCCGCCTCTGCCATCCGTGCCGCATTGCGCTCCTTCTGCTCCTTTGTGGCAACGACATTCCGTACCGGCACCTCCTTCGGTGCCCGGATTTCCAGCGTCTGCCACGTATCATCCGCTGACGGAACCGCCTCTTCCTGCAGCACCAGTTCCAGCGAATCTTCCTCCTCTATCCTCATCATGGCTTCTGCCCGGCGTATTCCGTCAAATGCCCGTACCCGGATATCGCCAAGGCCAAGTGTCATCTGAACTTCTCCGTCCGCATCCGCAATCATCACTGCAGCCGGGAAAAACTCTGCCATATTCAGGATTTCAACCGCAATATGCGCTCCTGCAGCCGGTTTTCCATTCTCATCCTTCACAAGAATCTTCACCAGCTTCGTTCTGCCATAAAAATCTGTATGGTTAAAGTAGTACAGCGCTCCTTCTTTTCCAAGATACTCCTCGTTACTTTCCTTCACATAATCCGAAAAGTTCCGCGTATGAATCAGAATTGCCCGATTCGCCGGACCGGAAAACCAGCCGGTATCCAGCACCTCTTCCGGCTCGCAGGCGCCGAGAAAATGCCACTCGCCGTCCACAAACACCTCAACCCATGCATGATTGTCATCACAGTGCGCCCATCTTGGTGTATAGACCTGCCGCGCCGCAATACCGACACTCCGATACGCCGTAACTGCAAACGTTGACTCCTCGCCGCAGCGTCCCTTTCCGCTCCGATACATCGTCATCGGAGATGCCGTTCTGCTGTCCGTCGCCTCATACGTTGCATGCTCCGCACACCAGTAATTAATCTCCAGAATTGCCTCCCAAAGACTCATTCCGGCTACACGCCCCATAATCTGCTCGTAAAAAAACGGTCTGCAGTCCGTAATATCCTCGGAATTGATCCGGTCATACAGCACATAATTTACAAACACATCCTCCGGCAGTTCCTTACACCATGCCACCTTCTCCCGCAGCATCAGCGCATGCTTCACGTACGAAAGAAAAAGGTTAAATCCATATTCTCCCGCATCCCTTACCGGCATCGTACCATACAGAAACTTCATCAGCACAACCTCTTCTTCACTGCACTGTTTCAATTTTTCTTCGATAACAGGCATCACCGGAGCCAGAAGCTCTCTCCGTCCCTCAAATTTTTCCGTTGCATATTTTTTCAAATTTTCTGAGATCATGATTCTATCTATCCCTTTCTCTTTTTTCCTATCCGTCTCCACAACGTACATCCGCCCACCGGCGGCAGACGCCATGTGAAAAAGGATTCCTTGCGATTTTTCAGGAACACCGGAGCGAGGAGCCTTTTCACATACCGGCTGTGGGTCACTACGCTACATATTTTTCTTTATAAATGAAAGTAATTCTCCGCTGGGATCGCATTTATACTCCCAGAACATAATGCCCCCCATGCCCTTTTCTTTCAGGTACGCAATTTTCACCCCAAGTGACTCGCAGTCCTCATAGCTGATAAATGTTTCCCCGTCAAACAGATACGGAACCTTTGCCTGCTCATCCCAATACCGGATAAATCCCCTCTTTCCGATCCAGCTCTCTTTGAGCTCGCCATAGTCACCGCCATATCCTCCGACCGTCTCTGCTTCCATTCCAAGCCCGTTGCGGCATCCGGCGCCTTTTACTCCATCCCATTTTCTGGAATAAAACGGTACGCCAAGAATCAGCTTCTCCATTGGAACGCCTGCATTTACAAAACCGTTCACTGCCTTCTGCACACATGCATCAAACAAATTTCCCTCACTGTGATACAGCGCCGCATGATGTCCCGTCACCTTCTGGAAACCGCCCTGCAGATCATACGTCATCAGCTGCACATAATCCAGATACCGGGAGGCCTCCTTCATATCTGTCTGCAGTGCAAAGTAAACATCTCCGCCGACTGCTGTCGTTACAAGCATGCCTTCTCTGTACGCGTCCAGTGTCTTCCGAAGCTCCGCCAGAAGCAGCGTATAATTCTCTTTATCCGATCTGTCCGACGCAATTCCTGCCAGCGATGTGCCCGGATACTCCCAGTCAATGTCAATGCCGTCCAGACCATACTCCTTCACAATTGCAAGTGCACTCGCAGCAAACCGCTCTCTTCCCTCTTTTGTTCTTGCAGCCTGGGAAAAGCCGTCTGCTCCCCAGCCGCCTACGGACAATACAATCTTCAGCTCCGGGTTGCTTTTCCGAATGGATACTATTCCATCCCGTGCATCCTTTGCATCCCATACAACTTCTCCGTCCCGGATCAGACCAAATGCAATATTGATCACGGTAAGTGCCCGCACATCCTCTTCTCGCATATGATTTAAATCCGCCGTATTTACATAGCCAATTATTCTCTTCATCTCATAAGCTCCTCTGTCCGAATCGTTTTACTCATTAAATGTTACGACTTCCCCGTGTCCCAGATTGTAGGTGATCTCATCCTCAAGCTCCACCTTCACAACCGTTGCAAACGGATGAATGCTCATCTCTCCGGCCCAGATCCAGAGCGTTCCCGGAATGCCGCTCCATGGAAGTGAACCTGTGTAGGAGAACCGGAGCTCCTCTCCCGTATGCAGAACCGTCACCCTTTTTACCGGTGTTTTAATGCCTTTCACACACAGTGTCTCCTGCGGCTTATCATAGACGAAAAGATACATCGTCTTCTTATCCGCCGAAATCGTGCTTCCGCCGAGGAAATGATTGTAATCCAGTCCTTTTTCTGTTCCAAATACCGCTTCCTTATGGTCATGAATCCATCCGCCCAGATCCAGAAGAACTTTCTCCTGGCGTTCATCCAGCGTTCCGTCCTCCTTCGGTCCGATATCCAGCAGCATTCTTCCTCCAAGGGTGATACAGTCGCAGAACATGCGCACAATCTGACCGCTGCTCTTGTAATCATTGTCCGATGGACGATATCCCCAGGAATCGTTGATTGTCGTACAGAATTCCCACTCGCCTTTCGGTCCGTACAGCGGAATTCCCTGCTCCGGTGTCTCATAATCTCCATAGCCCTGCATTCTCGAATTCAATACAACGTTCGGATTCAGGGTATGCAGATATTCCCTGAATTCCGGCATCTTCCACTGTGCCGCGCTCCGTTCCCAGTCACCATCAAACCATAAAAGATCCACCGTTCCGTAATTTGACATCAGTTCTTTTAACTGATGATTGTTGAATTCCAGAAACTCCTGCCATTTCTCCGGCTCCTCCTCTTTTCCGGCCGGGGAACCATAGATATCGTTCAGACAGTCTTCTTTTTTCATTCCTTCCGGGTAAACCGTGCGGTACCGCGGATCCGACCAGTCGATCAGCGAATAATAAAGGCCGACCTTCAGACCTGCCTCACGCATGGCAGCTGTATACTCTTTTACAAGGTCGCGCGCTGCCGGTGTTTTCTTCACAACACTTAAATCACTGTATCCGGTATCAAACAGTGCCACGCCGTCATGGTGCTTCGCTGTCATAACCACGTACTGCGCACCTGCTTTTTGAAACAGCTCCGCCCATTTTTTCGCATCAAACTTCGATGCTGTAAAGCCTTCACACTGTTTCATGTAATCTTCATAAGAAATATTTCCGTTGTGGAACGACCATGACTCTGACACATCACCCACCGCATAAATCCCATAATGGATAAAAATGCCCAGCTTCGCGTTCCGAAACCAGTCCTGCATCATCTCTTCCAGCTCCTCCTTTTTTTGTACTCCCGGATTAAAAGACTCCGGGCATAGCTTTTTTATCCGATCTAATTACCCCTTTATTGTTTCTTCCCATTATATCAGTTCTTGCCCAAAAAGAAAGGCATATTACCGTTTTACACTGTAATATGCCTTTTTTCACGCCACAGGAAATATCGTTACCTTTTCCTGTTTATTTCGCGATTTCCTCGATACCCTGAGTTGCTACCCAGTCCTCAAGTCCCAGAGAGTACATACCATCTACATAAGCCTGCCAGTCAGCATCGTTGTCAATGTCAAGCTCGCCGCATACGAACTGCGCCTGCTGCTGCTCAAAGAAATCTTTGATTGCTGTGTTCGTATCAGAGAAGGTATCAATTTTATCCAAGTCAATCCAGTAGGACGGAATAATTTCTTTGGTCAGATTTGCCTCATAAGCTTCCTCTGTTGCTTTTTTCTCATCATACATCGGATGCTCTTCTACAAACTCGAAGTCTACCGGCAGATATTTCGGCAGAGACTGCGGCCACAGATTGCCCCAGGAATATTTTTCCTGATCTTCCTCAGACAGTGTGGTGGTGTCAATCGCATGGTATCCGTCATCCTCTTTGTTTACAATCACACCAACCGGTCCTCTGTTGCAGCCGATGCCGTTCTCCAGTGCGAATGCATTGTCAAACCAGCGGCAGATGATTTCCGGATGCTCTGCCTTGTTTGTGATGACAGCCTGGGTTCTGTATACGCTGAAGCCTTCCGTATCGCGCAGCCAGATTCCGTCTTTGTCTGTGTTCAGAACAGGCATGGAGTCGAAATCGCCTCTTTCCTCTGCAGCCGGGATTCCGGTAAACTCGTTGCTTCCGTATGCGATGGAAACGCCGTACAGGTCCTGATTTCCTTTACCTTCCCATGTGGAGCTGTCCTGTGTGTAAAGCTCTACGTCTACGAGTCCTTCTGCATACAGTTTGTGGAACCAGGAAAGGAACTCACGGTATGTATCGCTGACACCGCCGTAAACAACCTTTTCATTCTGGATTGCAATACCAAGTTTGTTCATCGGAAGTCCGAAGTAACCGGCCATAGCCTCGATATGTTTGTTGTTCGGGTCGGTAGAGAACGGGATTTCATCGGAAGCGTCACCGTTGCCGTTTGCATCCTGCTCTTTGAAGGCTTTCAAGACTGCCTCAAACTCGTCTGTAGTGGTCGGCATGCTCATGCCAACATTCTCCAGCCATTTCGTATTGATGTATGGGCTGTATCCAACGGTTGTATCGGTACATACGTACGGAATTGTGTAGATGTGTCCGTCCGGTGCTGTCATTTTTTCTCTTACACCCGGCAGATCCAGGATCGCAGAAATGTTCGGGCAATATTTCTCAAAATAATCTTCCAGCGGAATGAATACGCCCTGGTTTACACCATAGGTGAGGATTGCATTATCGCTTAAGGTCCATCCGCCGATCACATCCGCGTAATCTCCGGAGTTCAGATCCAGATTCAGTCTCTCCGTTGCTGTTTCGTATGGATAAATTTTCAGGTCAACGTCTACATTGGTCTGTTTTTTGAACTCATCGAGCATGATAAACTCGCCGGATTCGCTGGAATCATCGCAGAAGATGGAGAAGGTGTAATCTCCCTCGTCTACCAGCGGAAGACCTTCCTGATACATAATGCCGTTTACTTTTCCGTCCTCATCCACGGTGTCGTTTGCTGCGGATGCTGCGGATGCTGCAGAAGCACTCTTTGCCGAGCTGCTTCCATTATCACTTCCACATCCGGTAAACATAGATGCCACCATTACTGCAGTTAAAACTGCTGCGACTGCTTTTCTTTTCATGATTTTTCCCTCCTGTGTTGTTCCGGCGGCATTTTCCCGCCGGAAGCGCTTTTGCCTGTCCGTTGTCCGGACTCTTTATTTACATACCGCCGTTTCCCGTGCGGCAGATAAATCGTTAAAAAAACTTCTTCTTGTAAATCAACCCTTCATGGATCCGATCATAACACCCTTTACAAAGTGCTTCTGCACCAGTGGGTACATAACCAGAACCGGGATACTGCTGATGATGATCAGCGAGTATTTCATAACGTCGATCAGCTGCTGTTTTTCCTGCAGTGCTGCTCTTGCTGCCGCAGTTGTTGCTGTCTGGGACAGCGCGGTCTGGTTCGTGATCAGGATGTTACGCAGAACCAGCTGCAACGGATACTTTGCTTTGTCCGAAATATAAACGAGTGCTGAGAAGTATGAGTTCCAGTGACCGACACCATAGTACAGAACCAGAATTGCGATGATCGCTTTGGAAAGCGGAAGTGCAATCTGGAAAAAGAATCTCGCCTGGGTGCAGCCGTCAATTTCAGCTGCCTCATACAGCTCTTCCGAAATGTTCGACTTGAAGAAGGTTCTTGCCACGATCATGTTGTATACGCTTAAGCATCCCGGAAGAATCAGTGCCCAGATCGTGTTCAGCATCTGCAGTCTCTGAATAACCAGATAGGTAGGGATCAGACCGCCGCCGAAGAACATGGTGATCAGGTAAAAAATGGTGATCGGTTTCTTTCCGGAGAAATTGCTTCTGGAAAGTGCATATGATGTCGGAAGCGTTACGATCAGGTTGACCATGACACCGCAGAAGGTGATGATCAGGGAGTTTAAAAAGCCTCTCATAACCTGGTCGTTTTTAAATACTTCTGCGTAGCCCTTCAGGGTAAATCCGATCGGGTGAAGCAGTACTTTACCACTCGATACGGCGCTTGGCGCACTGATGGATGAAATGATAACCCAGTACAGCGGATATGCCACAACAAACAGAACCAGCGTCAGGATAATGAAGCAGGCTGCGTCAAAAACGACGTCCTCTTTGCAGCGTTTTATTTTCTTTTTTGTCACTGCGGTATTTTCTTTACTCATGTTTTTGTTTCCTCCTACCACAGGCTGTTGCCCGAAAGTTTATCAGATATCGTATTGACAATGATCAGCATAACCATGTTTACGATGGTGTTGAACAGACCGATTGCTGAAGAATACGACATATCGTTGTTGATCAGACCGACCTTATAGACGTAGGTGGAAATGATCTCGGATACACTGGCATTCAGGTTGTTCTGCAGAAGGAAGGCTTTTTCGAAGCCGACGGAAAGAATGCTTCCGCAGTTCATAATCAGAAGAATGGTCGCGGTCGGCATGATCAGCGGAAGGTCGATGTGACGGATCAGCTGTAATTTCGTTGCGCCGTCTACCTTTGCCGCCTCATGCAGCTCCGGGCTGATGCCGGCGAGTGCTGCGAAGTAAATAACAGAGCTCCATCCTGTACTCTGCCATACGCCGGTCCACACATAAATGTGTCTCCAGTAGGCTTTTTTCGCCATGAAGTTGACCGCCGGAATTCCGATTGCTTCCAGTACGTGGTTGATAACACCGACGGACGGAGACAGGAACAGAATGATCATACCACACATAACTACGGTGGAAATGAAGTTCGGCGCGTAGGTGACGGTCTGGATCACTTTCCGGTATCTCTTATGGCGGAAGGAGTTCAGCATCAGTGCCAGGATGATCGGAATCGGGAATGATACAACCAGTCCGTACAGACTCAGGATCAATGTGTTCTTGATGGTGGAAGCAAAGTATGGAGAGTTGAAGAATCTCTCAAAGTAGTACATGCCTACCCACGGGCTCTTTGTGATTCCGGCTGTCGCATTAAAGCGGCGGAACGCGATCTGTACACCATACATCGGAATGTAGCTGAAGATGAATGTCAGGATTACGCCCGGAACACAGAAAAGCCAAAGCGAGATGTCTCTCTTAAAGGCGCGGATGGTGCGGCCTTTTTTCTTTGCTTTTGTTGGTTTCTCTTTCATTTCTCTCTTGTCCTCCCTTTTAAAGGTTTCGTGTTTTCCTTGATTGGAGCATCCCTTGTCGTGAACATTTTGAACATTTTGCTTTCGCATCATCCTCGCATGCTGCTTCTTTTTTGTACAACTGCCACAATCAAATCTGTTATTTAAGATTTATCCAACACTGTTTTGATGAATTTATTTTACATTTTGTTTCCTTATTTGTCAATTAATTTTTGAACACAAATATTATTTTGTTACTTTTACGCAATTTAAACCGATACTTTTTAAGCACTTTTCCCATAAATTCTCCTGTTTTTCCCTTTGTTTTTCGTTTCACGGCATCGGAGCATACGATCCATTTATATTTTTATCCATTTTTTGCAAACAAAAAGAAGGAAGCTATGTTTCTTTATTTTGTAATATAGTTTCCTTCTTTGTTCATTTTTATTATATTTTTATGTTTTTTCGTCCGTTCTTACATTTCCGTCACGTTTCCAGTCCACCATTTCTCTGCTCCATCTTCAAGCATCAGCTCGTACTCATGGCAGATGACCTCTGGTTTTCCCGGAATCTGGACAAAATTCAGCTCCTCTTTTGTAAGATGGAACACAGCTTCTTTTTTCTCTCCCGGTGCAAGTGCAATTCTCGTAAAGGCTTTCAGCTCTTTGATTCTTGCCACAACGCCGCCGGAACGTTTCCGCACATACAGGCACGGAACGGAAGTTCCGGCCATATTTCCGGTATTTTCCACGGTAAAGGAAACAGAAATACCATTTTCTTCTTTTGTTACGGAAACATCACTGCCGGTAAACGTTGTGTAGGATCTTCCTTCTCCGAAGGTATGCAGCGGCTGGCTTGTCATATCACAGTACGCCGGGGCAACGGAAGTCCGATAATTGTAGCATACCGGGATCTGTCCCACGTGGCGTGGCATAGAAACCGGAAGACGGCCGGACGGATTGCTGCTTCCATAGAGAAGCTCAGCAACTGCCCTGCCTCCCATCGGTCCCGGGTAGAATGCATATAAAACGGCATCGGAAGCATTTTCGATCTTCTCGATACAGTATGCTCTTCCGGCAATTACAACCGTTACCAGTGGTTTGCCAAGGCGGGCAAGTGCTGCAATCAGTTCTTCCTGCGCGGCCGGAATGTGAACCTTCGCGGTGTCCATTCCCTCGCCGCAGTCCATCGAACGGCTGCCCGTTCCCTTCGAGGCTGCTCCGTTTGCATCGAACACAGCTCCTCCAAACCGTGAGGAGGAACCGCCGACAACGGCCACGATCACATCGCTTTCTTCTGCAAGTGCCATCGCTTTTGCTTTTTCATGCTCATCCGCCTCGGAAAAACCGGACCCCATCGCATAAGAGACTTTCACGCCATCCGGTGCTTCCTGCTTCATGCCCTGCAGAACCGTGACGCACTCGCTTTCCGGCACCGGCGGAGTATAATCGCCGAGCATACAGTAACGGTCTGCCGCATGGTAGCCGATCACTGCTACTTTTTTATATTTCTTTGCAAGCGGAAGCACCGTCTTTTCATTTTTCAGAAGCACAGCAGACTCCCGCGCCAGTGCAAGAGATACCTCCGGGATGCCGGCTTCTTCCGGGGAAAGCATGTTTTCTTCCATATAAGGATGCTCGAACAGACCTTTTTCAAATTTCAGTTTCAGAACGCGGAGCACCGCCTCATCGATCTGGCTCTCCTCCAGAAGTCCCTGATCAACCGCCTCACCGAGACGGCCAAAGGCTTCATCCCACAGGCTCACATCAACACCGGCCTTTCTTGCCGCAACGGCTGCATGCAGCGTATCCCCCTCTGTGTTTTTCAGGAAATCGACAGCCAGTCCGTCTGCCATCACAATGCCGTCAAAGCCCATCTCACCGCGCAGTACATCGCGAAGCAGCCATGCATTTCTGTGGCAGTACACGCCGTCGATCTCGTTATACGCCGCCATGATTCCTTCCACACCGGCTTCGCAGCACGCTTTTGCAGACGGAAAATGGATTTCACGCAGCTCACGCTCCCCGATTCTCGCCGCACTCGCATTCACACCTCCGGTCGTCTCGCCCTGGGCGCAGAAATGTTTTGCCACGCTGCCGACGCCGGTCGACTGCATGCCGGTCACGGCTGCTTTTGCCATTGCGGCTGCAAGGCATGGGTCCTCAGAGTAGCACTCTTCACTTCTTCCCCATCTCGGATCACGCGCCATATCAAGTGCCGACATCAGCGCCAGCTCCACATGACCGCTCTTTAACTGCTTTCCGCATGCCTTGTAGCCTTCCGAAAGAAGCGCCGGATCAAACGTTGCTCCGGCAGCCAGGTTGACCGGAAGCAGACCTCCTCCGAGTGCCTGATGGCCATGGGGGCACTCGCTGCTCATCATCATCGGAATGCCGAGGCGGGAATGTTCCATGACGTAGTGCTGTACCATATTGTAGGCTTTCGCGGAGAGTTCCGGCACGATTCCGGTCTTCTCGTCCTTATCTGCCCACGGGTCGGCACGGTACAGGCCGTACAGAACCCCCAGTCCGCCCATGCGCTCTACTTCTTCTTTGAATTCGTCGGTCAGGGTAAATTCCTCTCCCTGCCGCTCATAGATCCGGAATCCGTACAGACGCTGATTGAGCTGTCCCACTTTTTCCTTTAATGTCATCCTTCCCAGAAGATCCTTTGCTCTCTCTTCCGGTGAAAGGGCTGTATTCTGATATGCTTCCATCTGATTTTCCTCCTTATATGCTTTCTGCCCGGCCGTTTTCTTCCTGCCGGTGTATTTTTGATCTGTTTCCCCCAAAATTCTCTTATGAAACGGCTTTATTGTATCTCATTTTTTTACTTTTGTCCACAATAAGTTATATTTCGTTCATTTTTGTTCATTTTTCATGTTGAAATTTATTACTTTTAGTGTTATGATACCTTTCGCTACTAAATTTTGCAAATTACAAAGGGAGGTTTTTACTTATGAGCAAAAACATCACGATTCCGGTTCCGGCTGTCCCGTTTGCACCGCCAGTTTATACCTGCCACCGCGCAAAAAAAGAGTTCCATCTGGACGGAAATATCAACAAACCATTCTGGGAGGACGCACCGTATACCGATGAATTTCTGGATATCCAGGGCAGCCACATGCCGCTTCCGCGTTTTGTCACCCGCGCAAAAATGCTCTGGGATGATGAAAATCTTTACGTTGCTGCCGACCTTGCCGGCGATGAAATCTGGGGTCATTTAACAGAACGCGATTCTGTCATCTACTTTGACAACGATTTCGAGATCTTCGTTGACCCGGATTCCGATACGTACCATTACTATGAATTTGAAATGAACGTTCTGAACACGGTATGGGATCTGTTTCTCGCAGAGCCGTACCGCGACGGCGGCAGCGGCCTCAATGGCTACGATATGCACGGCCTTCGCACCGCTGTCCATGTGGACGGTTCCATCAACGATCCTTCCGCTGAAAACAAAGGCTGGAGTGTTGAGGTTGTGATTCCGTTCTCCGCTCTCTACGAATACCAGAAAGAGCGCCGCGCACCGAAAAACGGAGAATTTTACCGTATGAACTTCTCCCGTGTGCAGTGGAATGTGGATGTCAAGGACAACACTTACGTAAAACGCACCGATGAAAACGGAAATGTTCTCCCGGAAGACAACTGGGTATGGGCTCCGACCGGCGTCATCAATATTCATTATCCGGAGCTGTGGGCTTTCGTCTTCTTCTCCGAGGACCGCGAGGATGCTCCATGCGACAGCACCATTCCGGAGGACGAGTATCGCAAATGGGAGCTCCGCAAGCTGTATTACGCAGAAAATATTCTGTTTGAGACAACCGGCTCCTACAGCAGCAGCCTCGATGAACTGCAGAAAACGCTGGATGCGTATGCACCGAACGACTGGAATAAATCTGTAAAAGATCTTGGATATACCATTGAAACCACCAGCCGTACGTACCTGATTTCCTGTCCGAGTGCCGATCGTGCACATCTCCTCCTTCTGTATTCCAACGGAAAGGTTGAAAAAATTACACTTTAAGCGTATAATATCGGTTAGTAGTTAAAATTTGTAACAGGATCGGTTGAAACTATGAAAAAAGTCACTTTACAGGAAATTGCAAATTCCCTGGGCATCTCCCGGACCACCGTCTGGAAGGTGTTCAGCGGACACGAAGGTGTCTCCGATTCCCTGCGCACCAAGGTCATCGCCAAAGCCCAGGAGCTTGGCTATGCCATCCCGGAAGATTTTCAATATCCTTCCAGCGCGGAGGAGACCACGCCGGTCAACATTGCAGTTGCCGTCTGCAGACCGGAAACCTCACTTTTCTGGATGACCATCATCCACCAGATTGCAAAAGTATTTTCAACACACAATGTCAATCTCGTTTACACGTATCTTCCGACTTCGGCGGATAAAACGTATTTTCTCCCGCCCACACTTACAAACGGAAGCGTCCACGGCATCATTGTTCTGAACGTGTACAACGAACGTCTTCTGCGTCTGCTCGCAGAGACACAGATTCCCAAAGTGTTCCTGGACACTTCCTCCCTCGTATCCCCGGATGAACTGAACGGCGATCTTCTCCTGATGGAGAGCCGGAACAGCGTCCGCAATATTACCGCCCATCTTCTCGAGAAAGGATGCACTCTTCCGGGCTTCATGGGTGATATCGGCTACGCACAGTCCAACCGCGAACGCTATGAGGGCTTCTGCCAGGCACTGATGGATGCCGGAAAAACACCGAATCCTTCTCTTTGCCTGACCACACCGCTTGGGATTGACTCCTACCGCGAGGAAATCGATTCTTTCCTTTCCTCCCTTTCCCGCATGCCGGACGCTTTTGTCTGCGCCAGCGACTACGTTGCCTGTATTCTGATGCAGCTTCTTGAAAAGCGGGGACTGCGCGTGCCGGAGGACGTTGCCGTATCCGGCTTTGACAACAATATCGAGGATCTTCTGGCAGAAAATCTGACTACCGTTCAGGTCTTCAATGAGGAGCTCGGCTCCCGCCTGGCGCTTCAGATTCTTTACCGGATCAAATATCCGCACACGCCGCATGAAGTCACGTATCTGGAATCCAAAGTTCTGTACCGCGCTTCCACCGGCGACTGATGCATCCGTTTTTTGATTTTGCTTTTTGAAAAGACACCGTATTTCCGTTTTTCGGATACGGTGTCTTTTTTATGTTTCTGTACGTTATTTCTCTGTGCGGATGCGGATCGTACGGATCTCGTACGGTTTGATCGTAAGCGAAATCTCGTTCTCCTTCACATCGATTGCGCCATCTGCCGGCTGCTCCAGCAGATTGGTCTCCTCTGCAGAAAGAATGGATTCTGCGCAGTGCAGTGTCACTTTCGTTCTCGCATTCTCCACCTCGTACAGACGCACAATCATGCCGTCTCCGTCCTCTGCTTTCTTCACGGTCTCAAGCACTACGTTGCGTTTGTCTGCAGACAGGAACTCCATGCGGTCTTTTTCTGCCGCACCAAAAACAGCTTTTGCCGGCACATTCAGATTCAGCGCTTCCTGTACCGTACCTGCCTCACGCCACGTTCCTGCATGCGGATACAAGGAGTACGTAAAGGAATGCTCCTCCTGGTCTGCCGTCAGATTCGGCTCAGTTCCGGATTTAATCAGGGTCTGTGTCATCACGCGATCCTTCATGGAATAGCCGTACTTGCAGTCATTCATCAGGCTGACACCGTAGCTTCCCTCGGAAAGATCGGCCCATTTGTGGCCACATACCTCGAATTTTGCCTGATCCCAGCTTGTGTTGGTGTGCAGTTTTCTTGTCACGTTACCAAACTGGATATCGTACGTTGCCTCATCGCTGTGAACGTCAACCGGGAAGTGTACTTTGAGCACATGCTCAGCAAATTTCCAGTCAACGTAGGTTTCGAAATCAATTCTGCGGTCTTTTGCGTAGAAGTGGATCTGCTGGCGGATGACGGTATCCATCACTTCGCGCTCGATCTCCAGGGTTGCACGGACCGGACCGTTTTCTGTCCACTCCATGCGGCGCACGCCCTCTACCTTCCAAGATTTCTCGGTATGGAAGATGTCCAGATTCCATGCGCTGTACTGCAGCGGTTTATCCTCATAGATCCGCAGTTCATTTCCTGTTTTTCCGCTCTGAAGTACTTCACGGTCATTTTCTTTGTCAAACAGGGAAGTAAATTCGCCGTTTGCATCGATTGCAATGGTGTAAAACGGTGTCTCAAGGGTATATCCCTCTCCTGCTTCTGCTATGGCAAACGGTGTTTTCACAACGGATCCGCTTACCGGGCGCAGTACCTGATATCCCTTGGACGGCAGATTTTCTGCGTAAATAACCGCTCCGTCTTTCGTCTGCTGTACCGGATACACGTTCGTTCCATCGGTCAGTGCCTCAGCGCTGTTTGTGCCCAGCTCTACGATATCGTTTCTTCTGTGGCCCAGCGTATTCCATACGGTCACACTCTCGTCCTTCTTCGCACAGAGTGCATCCAGACGCTCACCGATCAGTTTTGCAGATGTTTCTGCAATTTCCGCATACTCTTTCTTCGTCTGCTCATATACCTCATGGATGGAGGAACCCGGCAGAATATCGTGGAACTGATTTGTCAGGATCATCTCCCACATGCGGTTCAGTTCTTCGGTCGGATATGCTTTTCCGGCCTTTTCTGCCAGAACGGACAGAAGCTCTAATTCCATCATCGCATACTCGCTCTTACGGTTTCCGCGTTTGTTGCGTGCCATCGAAGTATACGTTCCCCGGTGGAACTCGAAATACAGCTCGCCGATCCAGGTTGGAAGGCGTTTGCTGTATTTTACTTTCTCATGCAGTTCGTCGAAATACGTTCTCGCAAATGCCTGGCGTACTTTCGGCACGCCCTTGATGCCTTTTTCCATTCGTTTGGATGTCTCAAGCATCGTTCTGGTCGGGCCGCCGCCGCCGTCCCCGTAGCCATAACTGATCAGAATATCGTTGTTGATATCCTTATTCTGATAGCGGTCCCAGCCGCCCATGATTGCATCCGGATGCAGCATGCCGTTGTATGTCGTAAAGAAGCTGGTCTCCGGCTGGCCGACGCCGAGCGTTGTGATCATATGCGTGAAAACTTTGCTTCCGTCGATTCCTTCCCAGTTCATGGTATCGTACGGCACTTTGTTAAACTCGTTCCATGCCAGCTTTGTCGTCATGAAGTAATCAATTCCGCATTTTTTCAGAATCTGCGGCATGGCAGCGCTGTATCCGAACACGTCCGGCAGCCACAGAATTTTGTTGTCTACACCGAACTCCTCTTTGAAGAAGCGTTTTCCGAACAGGAACTGACGCACAAGGGACTCTCCTGATGTCAGGTTGCAGTCTGCCTCAACCCACATGCCGCCTTCCGGCTCCCAGCGTCCTTCTTTGACTCTCTGGCGGATTTTCTCGTATACTTCCGGGTGTCTTTCCTTTACAAAGCTGTAGAGCTTCGGCTGGCTTGACATGAAATGATAGTTCGGATACTCATCCATCAGTTTTAATACCGTTGCAAAGCTTCGGCAGGATTTCTGGCGAACCTGGTCAATCGTCCACAGCCATGCCACATCAATGTGGGTGTGGCCGATGCACGTTGCCACAACTTCGTCCCAGCCGCCCATTTTTTCATAGATCTCTTCCTGGATGCATTTTTCTGCCTCTTCGATGGAAGCGTAGAACTCTTTACTGTACGGCTTGCGCAGGTCCAGCAGATTGATCGTGTTGGTCAGTGCGGTTTCGAGATCCAGACGCGTTTTATTATCCTCGTCCATACGGTTCAGGCCCTGCATCGGAACGATGAGGTCGTAATAGATCTCCTCGATTTTCGCATCATGCTCCTCAAGGTCTGCCAGCAGACGGAACTCGCTGTGCAGCGTTCCGGTGTAGGACTGCAGGTCAAACTGGATTTTTTCACCGGCCTTTGCATTTTCTCTTACAAGTACTTCGCGGTGGTTGATATCCATACCCTGGATCACTTCGCCGTTTGCAAACAGCAGGAACTGCGGGTTTCTTCCGTCATCCCATTCGTCCAGTCCTGCATGGACTCTCATCCAGAGATTTTTTCCATCGAAGCTCTCCGGAATGGTGATGGTGGTGCGGAACCAGTAATGTTTGTCCGGTCCGTACCAGCGGTCATTGACCGTATCAAACGATGTCCACGGCTCTTTTGATGCATCGGCCTCTGCCGGTGTGATATAGCATCCATTTTTCACCTGCATATCGGTGATTTTAATTTTCTGTGAAATCGAAAGTCTTGCCAGTTCCTGGCAGATTACGTTCACACGCTCTTTTACAAATTTCATAGTGCCTCCTTATGCTGTCCATGGGGTCATTTTTAAAAAGAAAGTCCGCCGGACCTGCAGGCTTCTTTCACCCGTAAGCCCGGCGGACTTGTCGCTTTTTAAGTTATCTTATAAATCAAAGGCTATTCTCTTTCACATAGTTCAGCAGCTCATCTACGGTTGTGAATGCCATACCGGTTACAGTATCTGCGCATCCGTAGTAGATAGTGATTCTTCCGGTTGCTGCATCGCTTAAGGTTGCGCACGGGAATACTACGTTCGGAACATCACCCATGCACTCGTACTGGGTGATCGGAGCCATAATATAGTCTTTCGTTCTGTATTTTACTTTCCACGGCTCGTCGATATCAAGCAGTGCGCATCCCATACGATATACGTATCCGTTGCAGGTTGTGATAACGCCGTGGTAGATCAGCAGCCATCCCTCATCTGTTTCGATCGGAACCGGGCCGGCACCGATCTTGGTGCACTGCCATGCAGACTCATCGCCGCGGACCGGGCTCATCATGTGACGGTGTCTTCCCCAGAATTCCATATCTTTACTCTGGCTGACAAAGATATCGCCGAACGGTGTATGGCCGTTGTCGCTTGGACGGCTCATCATCATGTAGTAGCCGTTGATCTTTCTCGGGAACAGCACGCCGTTACGGTTGAATGGAAGGAATGCGTTCTCAAGCTGAACGAATTTCTTGAAGTCATAGGTGTAAGCAACACCGATGGTCGGGCCGTGATAGCCGTTGCACCAGGTTACATAGTATTTGTCGTCGATTTTGCAGACACGCGGGTCATAACGGTACTCTCTTGTCAGAATCTCCTCGTCAGCGCCCTCAAATTTGATCGGTTCATCCTCGATCTCCCAGTGGATACCGTCTTTACTTCTTCCAACGAAGATGTCCATGCTGATGGAACGGCTGTCGCAGCGGAATACACCTACGTATCCGTCCTCGAACGGTACGACTGCGCTGTTGAAGATACTGTTGGAACGTTTCTGCTCGTAACGGCCGATGATCGGGTTCTGATCATAGCGCCATACCGGCATGTGCTCTCCTGCTGGTTTTTCCTGCCAAGGCATATCCGGCAGATTGTTTCCGATGATTTTACTCATGATTGTTTCCCTCTGTGAAAATTATTTTTTTCTTTCTCTCTTGTCACGCCATACGGACATTTTTGATCTTTCGATCCGATACTTCTATCTTCGTCCATTTCTGCGCAAAAGTCAAGTGTTTTTGTTCACTTTTATGTAAATTTTCGTTTTCTTTGTTACTTTTTATCGTTCATTTATTTTCTATTTGTGTTCATCTTTGTTCACAAATGGATTTTTTCTATTTTTCGTACGGTTTTCTTCCCCGCAGAATGTCGGCATACCAGAATACAATCTCTGAAATGTGGTGCAGATCGCCTTCTTTGCTGATGCTTCTCCAGGACGCTTTATACTTCATAAACCAGGTTTCCAGCCGTCCCGCAAGTGCCGCGCAGGCTGTCTCATCCTTTTCTTTTCCAAGCTCAATGTCACACATTCTCGCGCCCGTCTCATTCCAGATGTCAATCGCTTCCATCGTGAGTTCCAGCACCGGAACCATTGGACGGCAGGATTCTTCCAGAGCACCGGCTGTCTTTTTCAGTTCTTTTTTCAGAGCCGCAATTGTTTCCTTTGCAGCTGCACGCTTCGCCTCATCCTGGATTCTCGCGTCAAACAGCGCATTCCGGTTGTTCGGATGACCGAGCACTTTTTCCTCGTAAACGACGTTGGCATCCCACCAGTCAAAGATGGAGCATTCTGCCGTTTTTGCCATATAGGAAACGAATTTTCCGCTCCGGTCGCCGTAGGCCAGACGGGAAATCTGTTCATTCAGCTCCTCAAAGCTGTCGGTATCGTCTCCCCAGGAGAAGACGGCTCCATAGATCATGCCAGGAAGGGAAAAGTCCGGCTGATTGATGTGGCCGCAGTCACCCCAGTCTGTGTTCAGAACACCTTCCGCATGGTATTTTCTCGCATAGCCGCACATCCGTGCGATATTTTTGTAGCTGTTCTCCACCAGGTTCATCCACTGGTTCCAGCCGCCGACCCCAGGACAGAGATACTGTCTTGCACCAGCTTCCGCCATCACTTTTGCCTCATGCTCTCTCTGCTCGGCTGCATAGCCCCAGGTCAGGCAGACGGTTTCCTCTGGCAGCTCTTTGATCAGCTCCGGCTGTGCGCAGATGATATCGCCCCAGAACATCGGCTTTTTGCCTTTTGCCACGAGAAACTCGCAGAGCTCTTTTACATAGTCGATATACAGGCGGTGAACGCCTTTCTCGTCTGCCAGCGGTTTCGATTTTCCTTTTCCAAGGTCGAACGTTTCGTCCGCGCAGATGTTGAATTTATCCGTGGCAAAAAGCGCCATGTACTCCTCGATCATGGCCTTGATCAGCTCGATCGCTCTGCCGCCGGAGACATCCACCGTGTGATGCTGCATCCGGTCCCAGAAGGAAAACGGCTCTTTCCAGCTGTCTGGGAATTCACAGAGGTCGCCATAGCTCTTTGTGGAGAGCAGCATGTACAGATGGCCGAACGTTGCGATCGACGGCACCAATTCGATATGAAGCTTTGCGCAGTACGCATCCAGCTCGCGGATTTCCTCTGCCGTAAGCGGCGTCTCATCGCGCCACATCTCGGAAAGTCCGGAGAACAGATACGTGTGCTCCACATAGAGCTGCAGCTGGTTCAGCTTGTAGTACGCCATGCGGTCTGCCACCTGTTTTAAATAGGAAAGTGTCAGCACACGGCCTCTCGTCTCATCGAGATAATAGCCGCGCACCGGCAGATCCGGCTCATCCTCGATCCGCACGGCAGGAAGCAGTGCACCGTATTCGTGCATCATCTGGCACAGCGTCTGCACACCGTAGAGCACGCCGGCTCCGTCTCCGCCCTGGATGCGGATTTCCTCCTCTGTCACCTGCAGCACATACTGCTGGCTTTTCCTTGTCTCATCCAGTTCCAGTACAATCGCGCCGGTCTCTTTTCTTCCCGGAACGCCGTATCCGATATCGTACTGCATTCCGGTTTCCTTTTTGATTCCCTTCTGCAGCACTTTCGCATACGTATCCCCATTTCCCAGCAGTCTGCCATCCAGTACAATTCTGCCGTCATAGCAGAGTGCATGTTCCCCCGTCAGGAGTTTTACCTCTTTTGGTTTTGGTAAAAATTTCATTTTCCTTCTCCTCTTGTTTTTTGTTTTCTTTGTAACCATAGAACTTTCACTGAACGTTAAGTAACATTTTGAAACCACTTTTCTCTTCTCCCCCATCCTACCATATTTTTTCCACATATTCCACAATAATTTGTAATTTTCTTCAATTTTTTTCAAAATTTCTTCCTGTTCTGCTCTTTTATATGTAAAGTAACTTTTGTTTCCCATTTTCATTCCGGAACAAAATCTGTTTTTTCGGATGAATGCGATCATCGGCTTTACCGCTCTGGCTGCCGCCCACGTCAATCAGCCGGACCAGGTGCAGGAATACCTGAACAAGATTTCCACCTCCGGCCAGCACCTTTTTCCGCCTGAACCAGATTCTGCTGAATCTGCTGAGCAATGCCACGAAATTCACACAGAACGGCGGCACCATCATTGTCCGTATTATTCAGAAACCGTACTATAAAAAAGGGTATGCGCTCTACGAATTCCACGTCCGCGACAACGGCATCGGCATGAGCCGGGAATTCCAGGAGCACCTCTTTGAATCGTTTACACGCGAGGAGACTTCTACGGTCAGCGGCATTCAGGGTACGGGACTTGGCATGGCGATCAACGTCAGCCATATGGTACAGGAAATCGCGATGGAGCTCCTTTCGAACGCCGGATTTTCCGTCAGCCTTGCAGACGACGGCGATGTTGCCGTTGAGACGCTCCGCACCGCAGCGCCGGATCAGTTCGATCTGGTGCTGATGGATATTCAGATGCCGAAACTCGACGGATACTCTGCAACGCGCCAGATCCGCACGCTGGACAGCGCCATTGCCAAAGTGCTTGGCTGATTCCCCTTTCTTATCTGCCGGAACCGTGAATTTTCTCTTACTCGAAAAAGAGGAGAAAAAGTTCACGGCTCCGGCAGATTTTTTCTTGCATTCTTTCGGGGAAGTGTGCTAGAGTGAAGATATCATATTTTATAAGAGGTGCTTATTTTGGATATTAATTACGAGTTATATAAGGTTTTCTATTACGTTGCCACCACACTCAGTTTTTCCGAGGCCTCCAAGCTGCTTTTTATCTCGCAGTCGGCGGTCAGCCAGTCGATCAAGGTACTGGAGAAAAAGCTTGGAATCACGCTCTTTATCCGCAGTACAAAGCGCGTGCAGTTAACGCCGGAGGGAGAAACGCTGCTGCGCCACGTAGAGCCTGCGATCAACCTGATTGCGCGCGGTGAAGCACAGATTATGGAAGCGGGAACGCTTGGCGGCGGCCAGCTCCGCATCGGCGCGAGCGACACAATCTGCCGCTATTTCCTTGTTCCGTACCTGAACCGTTTCCACCGCTCCTTTCCGAATGTCCACATCAAGGTGACAAACCAGACTTCGACCCAGTGCGTCGATCTGCTGGAATCCGGCCAGGTGGATTTCATCGTGACCAATTATCCAAACTCGCATCTTTCCAGCCGTCTTCACACGATTCCGATTCATTCGTTCCACGATATCTTCATCGCAAACGGCGAATATTACCCGGAACTGGAAAACAGGCCGGTTCACTTAAAAGAGCTGCTGCAGTACCCGATTCTGATGCTCGACCGCAAGAGTACGACGAGTGAGTTCCTGCACAGCCAGTTTCAGCGGTTCCAGCTCGACCTCGTGCCGGAAATTGAGCTTGGCAGCAACGATCTTCTGATCGACCTGGCGAGTATCGGCCTTGGCATCGCGTTTGTGCCGGACTACTGCCTTGTAAAAGAGACGGCGGCCTTCCAGCTCGACCTCGTGGAGGAGCTTCCGCCGCGCCAGCTTGTCGTTGCCCACAGCTCCCATCTGCCGATCCCGCAGGCGGCAAAAGAGTTCATGAGCATGCTGGAAAAAGGCGCCGAATAACTTTTTCCGATCTATACGTCAAAAGAGGCAGGATCCTCAAGAAATTTTTCTGGATCCCTGCCTCTTTTTCTGTTTTTATGATCCGTTCTGGATTTACTGCTCGCTGCCGTCTTTCTGCACCGGTTCGGATGCTTCCGCTTTTTCCGGGCTTTCTGCATCCGCTGCTGCCTTTCCGGCTTCTGCTTTCAGATACTCTTTGAGCTCTTCCGGGCTGGAGATCTGAATGTTGCGGTTTACTTTTGCATCGTATGTATCGGCTCTCATGATTTCGGAGAGATCGACACCGGTCGCCTCTTTCATCGACTCAAACAGCTTTGCCATCACCACCGGCACATTGCCCGCTACGGAGCCGATGCCGTTGTCTTCGCTTCCGCCGCCGATGATCGTAATCTTGTCGATCTGGCTGAGCGGCTCTGCGATCTTTCCGGCGATCTCTGGCAGAACCTTGATCATCATCTCTGCCATTGCGGCTTTGTTGTAGCGCTGGTAAGCCTCAGCTTTCTTCTCCATACCTTCGGCCTCTGCAAGTGCCTGGGCACGGATGGATGCGGCTTCCGCCTCACCTTTTGCCTTGATACCGAGTGCTTCCTGCTCCATCGCATAGCGCTGGGCTTCTGCCTGGGCTTTCTTTGCCTCCGCCTCGCGGATTTTTTCGAACTGGTCTGCCTCTGCGTCTTTCTGACGGCGGTACAAATCTGCCTCTGCCTGCTGCTGTTTTGCGTAACGCTCGGCCTCGGCTTTCTTCTTGACTTCTGCCTCGAGGGATTTCTCGGTTACTTCTACTTCTCTGGCACGGAGCTCAACCTCGCGCTCCTGACGGGCGATGTTCGCATTCGCGGAAGTGATTTCCAGCTCTTTTCTCTGCTGCTCTTCCTGAATCTTGTACGCTGCATCTGCCTCTGCCTTTTTGATATCGGACTCTTTTTTCAGCTCTGCCGACTTGATTGCCAGATCGTTGTTTTTCTTTGCGATCTCAGTCTCGGCAAGAACGCGCTCATCGTTCGCCTCTTTATTTGCACGCGCCTGGGCAATTTTGATTTCTTTCTCGGAATTGGCACGGGCGATCGCCGCAGATTTCTTGATTTTTACGATATTGTCGATACCGAGGTTTTCAATGACCTGATTGGAATCAACGAAATTCTGTACGTTGAAGCTGATGATGTCAAGTCCCATCGCAGCCAGGTCCGGTTCTGCATTTTCTTTGACCAGCTCCGCAAACTTCTGGCGGTCGGAAACCATCTCTTCCAGACGCATCTTTCCAACGATCTCACGCATGTTTCCTTCAAGGACTTCTCTTGCAACCTTGGCAATATATTCGCTGTCGCGGTTCAGGAAGTTCTGGGATGCTTTCTGGAGCTTCTGCGGTTCGTCCCCGACTTTGATGTTGACGGCTGCATCCACCTGAATATTGATGTAGTCAGCGGTCGGCACGGCGTCGCTCGTCTTCACATCAATCGCTACCAGCTTCAGACTCAGCTTGTCCAGCCGCTCAAAGAATGGGAGCTTGATGCCGGCTTTACCGATCAGGATCCGCTGGCCTTTTTTGAAACCGGAAATAATAAATGCGGTATCCGGCGGCGCCTTCACATAACCGCTCGCCAGAATGGCAAGAATGATCACCAC
This sequence comes from Blautia sp. AF19-1, assembly GCF_003479155.1. Classification (NCBI taxonomy): domain Bacteria; kingdom Bacillati; phylum Bacillota; class Clostridia; order Lachnospirales; family Lachnospiraceae; genus Blautia; species Blautia sp. AF19-1. The sequence continues at coordinate 27,036 of NZ_QUGQ01000012.1, read as the reverse complement.
AACGGCGATCACGGCAATCATGGTTGCATGTTCGAATACAAATTCCATCTTGTTTCCTCCCTTTTTTCTGCGGATGCTTTTCGCTCCGCGTTCTGCTTTTGTGTCTGTGTTATTTTCACTATAGCATTTTTTGCGGGATAGATACAACTGCATTATTATTACGATTTTGTAAGATTTCTGTTCGGGCAAAAACAATCCGCTGGAGCAGATTCTGATATGCCTTGCAACAAAAAAACGAAGGAGCTTCTTTTTACAGAAACTTCTTCGCCTTTCCTTTTTTTCACTGATCCTGCTCTTATGCTCTTTCGACAATCTTCTCCAGCGCTTTTGTGATCGCTGCTTTCAGCTCCGTCTGATCTGCCGGTGTCTTGACGGCCAGCTGACGGATCAGTGCTGTTACGTGATCGTCTCCAACCTCACCAAGGCTCGTAACGGCCGCGGTTTTTACGTCTACATCGTCTACTTCCAGAAGAGAAGTCAGAATATTAACAGAACCATCATTTCTCGAAGCTGCACAGGCTTTTGCAAGCGCTACCTGCGTTGTCTTGTCCGAATCCAGATACTGTTTTCTTAATTTGTCCCATTTTCCTTTTTCCACCATTTTTTTCAGCTTGTCTTCCGATGCCTCTTTTGAACCAAACATTGTAAATCCTTCTTTCTTTTTGCTCTTATTTTTGGTGGATGCAGCAACTGCCGCGGCGAATCAAAAAGGTTCGTAGTGTTTTTGCTGTCGTCCCTGTCATGTCCGCCACATTGTAACCATGCTCTCGTCCATAACAGAAATTATACTCCTTTTCTTCTGGTTTTTGAACAGAAATACTATAAAGTTTTTATAAAAATTGTTACTTTTTCACATTTTTTTCTTGTTGTTCTGCTTTTTATTTCAGATATCCCGTATATTCCGCCGTATGCAGCAGTTTATTGGCGTTTTCCACGCGCTCTTTGGTCGGCGGATTGATGCCTTCGAGTTTGTATGGGATTCCTAAGGTTTCCCATTTGAATACGCCGAGGGTGTGGTATGGGAGAACCTCTACGCGCTGTACGTTGTGCAGGCTGTGTAAAAACTCATCGAGGCGAATCAGGTATTCATCGTAGTCGCTGCGTTCCGGGACGAGGACGTGGCGGATCCAGACTGGTTTGCCGATCTCGTCAAGGTAGCGCGCCAGGTCGAGGATGTTCTCGTTGGTGCAGCCGGTCAGCTCTCTGTGCGCCTTGTCGTCAATCAACTTGATATCGAGCAGCAGCAGGTCGGTGTATTTCATCAGCTCATTAAATTTGCTGAAATACGGCTCCTCTCTTGTGAACGGATTTCCACTGGTATCCAGCGTTGTGTGAACGCCGTTCTTTTTTGCCTTGCGGAACAGCTCGATCAGGAAGTCGATCTGCAGCAGCGGTTCTCCGCCGCTCACGGTAATGCCGCCTTTTTCTCCCCAATAGTTTTTATAGCGGAGCGCTTTTTTCAGCACCTCGTCTGCGGTCTGCCAGTCGGCATCTTTTGTTGTCCAGGTATCCGGGTTGTGGCAGAACTGGCAGCGCATGTTGCAGCCCTTCACAAAAATCACGTAGCGTACGCCAGGTCCGTCGACGGAACCGAAGCTCTCGATCGAATGGATCGCGCCCTTTACCGGGCCATTGTTGTTCTGATTCATTTCACTCATATTTTTTCCTCTTCTTTCCAACTTACTATCTTTCTATTTTTCTGTATTTTCCGGTCAAATTTCAAGGTTCTGCTTGATTATACGGAAATCCGCGGTTCTTTTCAAGGCTTTTCCATGTACAAAATCGAACACATGGCAGGATAAAAATTTGGTTTACTATATTGCATTATGATATAGTCTGTGTTATGATCTACTCAACAAGGAGGTGTTCATATGAATCCACAACTCAAAAAGGGCGTCCTAGAGCTCTGTGTCCTCTCCCAGCTGACAAAAGAGGACAAATACGGCTATGAGCTGACAGACGCTATTTCCCGCGAAATGTCCATCGCCGCAGGAACGCTCTATATGATTTTAAAACGACTCAAGGAAGCCGGTTACGTGGAAACGTATCTACAGGAATCCGCATCCGGCCCTGCCCGGAAATATTACCATCTGACTGAAGCAGGAACAGCTTATCAGCAGGAGAAAAAACAGGAATGGCTGGATTTCACCCAGCAGATCAACCGACTGATTTCAGATGAAACGATCTGACGATAGAAAGGAAAATCATGATGAATACAACGTATGAAACTTATATGAATGCATTGAAACAGGGCCTTGCATCCTTTGATTCTGCCGCCGCAGAGGAAATTTTAAACGATTTCGAATCCCATTTCGCCGACGCCCGCAGCCAGGGTCTCTCCGATGAGGAAATCTGTGCGGAACTCGGCAATGTCGACGATGTCCTCGAATTTTTCCGTCAGGAATATGCCACAACGGAGCAGCCTGTTGCAAACGTGCTGCCACAGGAGAAAACCCACTCCAATTCTGAAGAAACACATCCGAACTACCCGTACGCCCCTTCCACTGCCATCACCGCTATGGAAATCTCCCTGCGGAACGCTTCTGCCGACTTTGCTCCGGGCACTTCCGCTTCGGTTGAGTTTGACTTTTCCGGCGACTTCGATCCGGACCGCTTCGAAGCAGGCATTGAGGGCAATACGTTCTGTCTGCGAGAGAAAAAGCTCATCCCTTCCGTATTCTGGAAACATCTTTTCTGCAATAATCACCAGAAAGAGGTGTTCTCCTTCCAGGTGCCGTCCACCGTACAGAAGCTGACGCTCCGCTCTTTGAACGGCGCGACCGGGCTTGATACCCTCTCCCTTACTACGCTCGAAATTTCCGCCACAAACGGCAAAATCACCGGCGATTCCCTTTCCGCATCCAGCTGCCGCATACAGGCTGCGAACGGAAAGATCGTCCTGACCCGTCTGCGCACAGACAGCCTCGATGTTTCCGCCACAAACGGCAGACTTGAAATCACCGGCGACTGCTCCCGCGCAGCTTTAAACGGTGTCAACGGCAAAGTCCTCTTCGAGGGAACCTGTTCCGAGTCCCTGACAGCAAAATCCGTCAACGGTTCCGTGAAACTCCATCTCCCGCACGACCTTGCCGATGCGTCCATTCATGCATCCACGACAACCGGAAAAATCCGCCTCGTCTCCAATGGAAGAACGGAATCCTACACAAAAACATTCACCCGCTCCGGTATTTCTGCCTTCACCATTCAGGCAAGTACCGTCAACGGAAATGTCCTGCTCTCTGACTTGCCGGCAGAAAACTGACAAAAAAGAATGGACTGGATAAAATGTTTTTCTTTAGTCGACTGATATGTAAGAAGAACACTGACTACAAAATCAGTGTCCTTCTTTCTTCCTTTACATATATTTCATAATAGTCGGCAATAATACATTCATATCTATTGGTTTTGCAACATGATCATTCATGCCACTTGCCAAAGCCATCTTCTTATCTTCTTCAAACGCATTTGCTGTCATTGCAACAATTGGAATCTGCGATTTGTTACCGTCTTTCAGTTCTCGAATTCTCCTGGATGCTTCATATCCGTTCATAATCGGCATCTGAATATCCATCAGAATCAGACTGTAGTAATTTTGCTTTGCTTTGTTAAACATATCAATACATGCAACGCCGTTCTCCGCTCTTTCTATCATGATTCCCTCTTCCGTCAAAAGTTCCGTTGCAATTTCTGCGTTCAAGTCATTATCTTCTACCAGAAGAACCCTTTTTCCTTCCAGTTTTTTGATATTCAACTGACCGTCTGCATGTTTCGGATTCCTTTCTTCCGCATTTGCTATTTTTAATGGAAGCGTGATTGTAAAAGTAGAACCTGCTCCCGGTTTGCTCTGAACTGTGATCTTGCCATTCATTAAATCCACCAGTTTCTTCACGATTCCCATGCCAAGTCCGCTACCTTCTATTCCGCTGTCTGACGAAGATCGTTCCTGTGAAAATGATTCAAAAATATGTTTTTGGAATTCTTCTGACATTCCGATTCCGTTGTCTGCTATGATAAGCTCTAATACACTCCAACCTTCTTTTTCGCCGGGATATTGGTTCAATGTACAGCTTATGTTACCGCCTTCACCCGTGTATTTCACAGCATTACTCAAAATGTTAATCGTAATTTCAGATGATCTTGCATCATCCATATGCAGGTATGGATATCGAATGTTCTTATTGACTTTCAGTGTTTGATGTTTTTCTTCTATCGGTTTTCTAAACATATCAATACATAAATCAAAGTTTTTAGAAACATCTGTTATTGTTTCATCCAGCGTTGCTTGGTTGTTTTCGATTCGTGCTAATTCAAGAATGTTATCAATCAAATGCAGCATTTTCTTTCCGCACAATAATATTTTTTCAAAGTAATCCTCTAATATAGTTGGCTCCTTTAAATGTTTCTCTCCCAATTCTGCATATCCAATGATTGCATTCATAGGGGTACGAATATCATGAGACATATTAAATAGAAATGTTGATTTTGCTTTGTTAGCTGAATCGGCCAGTCTTGCAGCTTCCTGCAACAGTTTTTGCTGTTTCTGCTCATTTTCTTTTTGCTTCTTATATACAGAATATCCACAGGTACATAATATTACCAAAATACACGCTGTAATGCATCCCAGTACAATACTTAACTTATTCGTCTTCTCAACCATTCCATACGCTTTCTGCATATCCATTTCTATGCAGAAAGCACCTATCACTTCATTAGATTCATCTTCCGCTGTCACAGGATAACAGGCTGTAAAAATAGGTCCCCATGTTGTATCAACAATATCCTGAGAATATACTGTTTTTCCAGAAAGTGCTTTTTCTATATAAGGAACCATCTCCTTTTCAATCGGATCTCCTGGATGTCTGACGTCACCAGCCGATGGATCCAGTCCGTCTACAACGTAAATCAATCTACCGTCTTCATTTCTGGTTGCTGTGTAAATATATCTCGTAGAATTCAGCGTTCTGATTTCATTCATATATGTCGACATATTCTTGAATAGTTCTGTATTCTCATCAGCTTTACTTTTTATTTCATTAAAATCTTTTCGTCCCAGTCTGTTATTTACCAGCTTATGAACCGCATCTGCACTGGAAATATCTCGTTCAATTTCTGTTTTCAGAGCAGTTTTGGTATATGCTTGTTGTAAAATAAAAGTATATGCAACAACAGCCAAAATCACCATTGCCAGAAGGAATACCAACCGTCCCTCAAAAATTTTCCAATGATTTACCGGATTTTGATCTTTTCTTTTTTGTTTTATATAGTTATTTTTCATCATCGTATTTCACATGCCTTTTATCTAATTTTAATTTAATACAAAAACGTCTCAACTCTTCACGTATTTTGCAAACATGGGTTACATTTCCAGACTCATCCCTTTTTTTACAGTAAAAAGCATCCTGTGCCAACTGCCATCACACATACGGTATTCTGTGGAAATGCATTCTTCCGCCTTCAATCTTGCTGAAAGTGTAGAGATATCCAGAAATGGACGGATCAGCGAGCGGTATTCAGATGCAGCCATTGTATCACAAAACTGATACAGTTTCTGTTCTGTCATAACAAAATCCTCTCTCTATGTTTCCTGTCTGCTTATCCCATGCAACTGGAAGGCTCCTGATTGCTGCGGTTGCCTCATAATCATTCATGACAGGCATTTTGCTTTCTCAACTCTTCGCTTATGGTCTGCTTAATTTTTTCATCATCCAACGGCTTTGCAAGATGTGCGTTCATTCCTGCTTCCATACACCTTTCGGCATCTTCCCTGAATGCATTTGCAGTCATAGCAATGATAGGAATTGTTTTTGCATCCTGCCGATCCAGAGCTCTTATTGTTCTTGCAGCTGTAAGACCATCCATCACCGGCATCATAACATCCATTAAAATAACATCGTATGTTCCCGGTTCGGAAGCTTCAAAATGCTGAACAGCTTCTAACCCATTGTTCACTGTTTCTACTTTAGCTCCATTTTCCGTCAGCATAAATTCTGCTATTTCCACATTCAGCTCATTATCTTCAACCAGCAATACCCGGATATCTGATATATCTGCATCAAAATCTTCTTTTTCTTCTGGCCGTGCATTCGTATCAATTTTAAATGGAAGTATTACAGTAAAACAACTTCCTTCACCAAGCTTGCTTTCAACTGTTATGGTTCCGCCCATCTTTTCTACAAGTTGTTTCACAATAGGCATTCCCAGACCTGTCCCATTATAATCAGAACGCGGGGAATTATCTGCCTGTACAAATGGAGTAAACAATTCATTTTTTATAAATTCTTCTGACATTCCAATTCCATTATCTTTTATTTTAAATTCACATGTCATGTGATCTTCTGATCTTTCAATCGTTCTCATACTCATGTAAATAAAACCATTCACCTTATTGTACTTCATACTGTTTGTAAACAGATTCATCAATATTTTTTTCAGATGAACTGCATTGCTCCAAACATATATACCACTGTAATCATCATGTTCTCCTATAACATGAAGTCCTTTTTCTTCTGCCTGAAAGTATAGCGACTCCGTAATTTCTTTACATACCTGATCCAGATTGATGGATTCATCACTAAAAACCACGGTATTCGATTCTAACTTTGCCATATCCAAAACATCATTTACCAATGATAATAGCAGTTTCGAAGACTCATTTATTTTATTCAGGCAATCTTTTGTCCGCTCACCATCATTTCCGCTTTTTTCAAGAATTGTAAGCATGCCCATAATGCCATTGATCGGTGTCCTGATGTCATGAGACATGTTATTTAAAAAGGAAGTCTTAGCCTTATTGGCACTCTGTGCTTCTACAAGTGCATTTTGTAATTCCTGCTGTTTTTCTTCAAGCTCCTGATTCAGCTTCAATGCCTGCTCAGCAGACTTCTTGGATTTTTCTTCCGCACGTTTTGATTTTTTCAAAGAATCAAGAATTATACACAGGACAACAAAAATAGAGATTCCAACTATGAGTGAGACAGCCAGTAAATTGTCCTGAATAAAATCCTTCGCTGTAACTTTTCGTGAAGAAGCATTATACGAAACTACTGCACCTGAAAATTGAGTTGTAGGCATAGATGTCAGTGTTTTATTCAGAATGGACAAAAGAACCGGTTCTCCCTGCTGAACAGCAAATGGAACATCAGCTTCTTTTGTCAGGAAAACACTATGAAGCTTATTATTTTTCAAATAGTCTGAAACAGTACCTGAATTGCTTACAATACAATCCGTCTCCCCTTTCTGCATTGCTTTTACTGCTGCATCTGATGTTTCATATTCCACAACCTTCCATTGCGGATAATTGTATGAAAGATATGCTTTCAATGCAAAATCATCTTTTTCAACGGCAGCTATATTCTCTTTATTTTCATCAAAAGAATCCTTTGCCGTAATTGCTGCCATATCGAGAGTCAATAGCGTATCCGACAAAGCAAATCCATTTGTTTCTGCAAAGTATGGATTCTGGTTTGCATGAAAAATCAGGTCTATTTTTCCATCCTGCAATGCCTGAAGCAGTTCACTTCTTGTCTCATATCCATTTAATTCAAATTCCAGAGTCTGACCTTGCAGACAATTTTCTGCAAGATCCACATAATCTGTAATAACACCTGTCAGTTTACCTGTTGATGGATCTACACTGCTGATACCTCCATCCTGATTCAGATACCCTATCCGGATTGCACCATGCTGCCCGATCCACTCACTTTCTTCTTTTGAAAGAAACGAGCTGCTCTGTGCAGAAAGATAACGCCTGTAGAGATCATCTGTGTAAAATGGGTTGTCATCCTTGATTCTGCGCATAGCACTATCCAGTGCTTCTTTGATATCCGGACGTTCTGGATTTATAGCGAAATAGATTTCTGTCTCTCCAATACTTGTAAGCGGTGAAATATCCGATTCTTCCCAACGGGATTCTTCTACCGAAACGAAGCAGTCAATTTCATGTTTCGACAGTTTGTCCATAATTTCTGTGGTTGTAGAAACATTGATATGCTTCGTATGCAGACCATATTTTGATTCCCATTCATTAAGCACATCCTCCACTATATTATCTTTAGACACACCAATATTTTTTCCCTCAAAAGAATCCAAATTTCCTGCTGTAAGATCCATATTGGATGCATCCGTATAGATGTAGTATTTCTCTTCCCCCATAGGCATATCGGAAAAAAGCATATTTTCAGCACGTTCGTCTGTATAGGAAATGCCACCAAGAATATCAATTTCTCCATTTTCCAACTGTGTAAAGCAGTTTTTCCAATCACTTGTTATGTATTTATATGTCCATCCTGCATAACCTGCAATATCTTGAAGATACTCATAACCATAGCCGCTTCTTTCTCCCTTTTCATTGACTACATTATAAGTTTCCTCAAAAGATCCTACCCGAATAACATGATCAGAATTTTCTTGGGCAGATGTGGAAACAGGAAAAACAACCAAACATATCATTATGCAAAATATAAAATAACAAAATTTGAAATTTCTTATATTCTGTACTAATTTGCACTTCTTCATCTTTCTCCCACCCTCCAGGCTACAGTCGCTTGCTTGCTTGCAGATTTTAATTTTACATTCATTAATGTTCAATACCTCCACAACATTTTTATAAATATCTTTGCGACAGCTTCTGCTGTACTTTTACTATAATTATACTCTACAGCCAACTTGTGTCAATTTACTAACAGAGTAATTACATTCTTTTACTCCTTAATCTTGCTATTACTCTCCCCACAAATAGAGCCAAACTAGAGTCATTCGATAAAACAAATGCCGAAAACCCGCATAAATACAGGCTTTCGGCATTTTAGTCCGTTACTCGAACTCCTTTGCGGACTGCGTTTCATGACACGCAAAGGCTGTTATTAGAAGTTTGTGTTTCGAACATGCGTTCTGATTTTGTGTTTTTCGCACCGCTTATGAAGAAATAAACTCCAAAATAACTCCATTTTACTCTTTATTATTTTGTTGTTCTTCTCTTGCGTACAGGAGATCCAATGCCTGACATACAACACCACTCATGCTCTGATAGTGTCTTTCTGCATACTCAACAAGTCTCTGTTTTTGTTCTGGAGTCACCCGTACTCGTATGTTTTCTTCTTTGCCATCTTTTGGTGTTTTTCTAGCCAAACATATCACTTCCTTTCCACAAGTACAGTTTACTACTGATTACTACAAAATGTCAATCTATTTTTGTTATATATATATTCTCTTGGACTAATCTTGAGCTATCTTGGACTAATTTACTTCTCACTCCTGTAGATCTTTATCTACAATCTCCCAGTAACCATTCTTTGGAGATCCATGTCTTATAAGAATACCATACTCTTTTAACTTCTTAATATTGTTCTCAATATTTCGACTGGCAACCCCAATTTTTTCAGCTAACTTAACTGCTGATAATTGATGATCTTCTGAAAGTAACTTTTTGACACTCCCCACAGCTAAAGCAGGGGGATTCCTGTTTCTTCCACCATTGCATTGGCAAATACCTTACGGTACTGCAATGTCTTACACGGTGTCCACAGGCTATATTTATACTGTTCCCGCATGCCCTGCGGTACAGTTTTCTTATCTTTATGCCGACTGCAGCTGCAGTCCTTTTTTCAAGATATTGATGCCTGCATTCGTATCCCGGTCATGAACTGCATGACAGCCGGGGCACTCCCAGATACGAATGCGCAGATTTTTCACCAGCGGATTCCGATAGCCACAGGCACTGCAGGTCTGGCTGCTCGGATACATCGTTGGTACTTTGCGGATTTCATTTCCATACCACACAGCTTTATATTCCAGCATTTCGAAAAACTTTGCCCACGAAACACTGGCTATCGACTTTGCCAGTTTATGGTTCCGGATCATTCCCTTTACATGCAGGTCTTCGATGCAGATGGTTTGGTTTTCACACACCAGCATCGTTGACTGTTTCTGCAGGAAATCATTTCTTTGATTCGTTACTTTTTCATGTACTTTGGCAACTCGAATTCGCTGCTTATCCCGGTTATGGGATCCTTTCTCTCTTCGGGAAAGTCTGCGCTGTTCCCTTACAAGTTTTCGCATCGAGCGTTCCAGATATTTGGGATTCGCTACTGTATTTCCGTTGCTGTCAGAATAGAACGTTTTGATTCCAACATCAATCCCAATCGTTCCACCCTGATTAGGTCGCGGTTCCGGTTCAAATTCAACGTTCAGAACCGCAAAATATTTTCCGGATGGCGTATGCTCAATGGTTACGTGACGAATGTTTCCCACTTCCATTGACTGACGCACTTTCACATATCCAAGCTTCGGAAGTTTGATATATCTTCCCACGATACGAATGTTGTCTTTTTGATTTACCGTTCTGTACGACTGAAAATGGTTATGTTTGCTTTTGAAAGTTGGATGGGACGCCCTTTTTTGAAAAAAGTTTACAAATCCCCGGTCAAGATCCCGCAATGACTGCTGTAATGCGATGGAATCGACTTCTTTCAGAAAAGCAAACTCTTCCTGCTTTTTCAGTTCCGTCAGCATGGCAGAAGTCTGGCCATAGCCGATTTTTTTCCCTTTTTCATAGCCTTCCTTACGCATGGCAAGTCCCCGGTTATAGATGAACCTGCAGCATCCCAGCGTCTGGTGGATGAAGTTTTTCTGTTCTCTGTTCGGGTAGATCCTGAATTTGATCCCTTTTTGCATTAGCCCATCTTATCCTTTTGTCTCTGCGATGTTTTCTGGTTTTCGATATACTGTTTTACTGCTTCCAGCGGGGCACCGCCAACGGTAGATACAAAATAGCTATTTGTCCAAAGCGTCGGCATCTTAGTTTTAAGATATGGAAATTCCTGTCTTAAAATTCTGGAAGTATAGCCTTTGAAAGATTTTACGGCTTTGTGAATACCAAACTGAGGGTCTACTTCCAGCAGCATATGAACATGATCCGGCATGATTTCCATTTCCAGAATCTCTACAGAAAGATTTGCAGCATACTCTGTGAGCAGTTCCTTCAACCTGGTATCTACACCATTGGTTAATACTTTTCGTCTATATTTAGGACACCATACTACATGGTATTTGCACGAATAGACGACATTGTTGTTTAATTTATATGTTGTATTCATGTTTGTATTATACTATATTTTTTCATTTAATACAACCACTATTTTGTCCATCTCAATTACTTGCGTAAATTCGATGGACGCGTCTTATCGAATTCCTAAAATCTCGGCTTCGAAAGTCCATACTCTTCTGCAGCATTAAGGATTCTTTTTATTCCGCTTCCCCATGCTTCTACAAGTCCCATCTGACTGAATATATTGGTAATGCCTTTATTCCGGATCTTCGAATGACCATTCATGACTTCCTCATAAGTTAATCCGTTATATAATCCACCCGGAGAAGTCACCTCCAGTCTTTCATCATAAACTGCGACCTGAATATAAGATTCATCCAACAGGTTACAGTGACAATGGGCGTTAATGATCATTTCCAATAAGCGGAGCTACCATAAAATCTGCCGGATCAGTAATCGCATCTGCCAAGAAAATGGACTTGCCACCAGTATGCCAACCGGAGAAAAAGGAAAAAGCTATAAAGAGAACATGGAATATCATCATGGCACCAGTTGGAAAGTCAAGCTACGTGTTGCAGTTGATAAGGCAATCTGGACTTCCATCAACTATGAGGAATTTCTACAAAAAATGCAGTTAGCCGGATATGAAGTCCGCCAAGGAAAACACCTGTCCTTCCGTGCACCGGAGCAGAAGGACTTCACTTACATGAAATCTCTCGGAAGTTATTATAGCGAAGAAAATATCCGCATCCGTCTGGCAAAAAATCGTAGCAAAGTGAAAACTCCAAAGCATCTGTCCAGAGGTGCTCGCCTGTATATCAATATTTCCACTTATGTTACAACCGGCAATCGAGAAGGATTTGAACGTTGGGCAAAACTAAATAATCTAAAAGAGGCAACCCGCACCTTCGACTATCTTTCTGAAAATAATCTGCTGAATTATGAAGATTTTCAACAGCATGTTTCTGATGTTGATGCTTCTGTTAAAGCGGCTGAACAGAGAATAACACAAATCAACAATGAACTGAACACGCAGAAAGTCATTCAAAAACATTGTGATTCTTACCGGCCCTGCCGTAAAGTGATTGAAGATTGCAAATCTGCTAAAAATCCAAACGCATACCGGACCAAACATCAAGCAGAATACCAACTCCACGATTCACTAAAAAAAGAGCTTCAGGATCTCGGTGTTACCAAAATCCCAAGCTCTAATAAAATCCAGAAGCGGATAGAAAATCTTGAATCTGAACAGGCTGCTACTGTCCGTGAAAAGCAGGAATTACAGAAAAAGCAGAAGACACTGGATATCATCAGACAGAATTTCACAGCACTGCTTAATTCTCCTGAGATCAGTTCAGACTTACTTCCAGCAAAACGGGAACCTATTTCTGTCACAAGAGATAAATAAGATTGCACTGGCAACTCACTCATTTTCTTTCAAATCTTCCCATGGTTTAAAACCCATTTTCTCCCAGGTGACGCCATACGGTGCACCTCCGGAGGTATTTGTTTTTGGATTATGACAGTTATATAACGAAACGAAAAGACCGGGATTTCCCGATCTTCTCATATTATTTATGGGATTTTCTTTTGCATATACTAAATATGATTAAGGATATTCCCATTAAGGAAAGCCACATAATTACATTCGTATCGTCTCCCGTTTTTACATTTGGAGTATGACTGCTATTATCACCTGATGGTTCTTCTGAAACTGGTGGCGTATTCGTGGTAATTGGTGGTATCGATTCATTTTTAAATTTAGGCTCTGCCGTTACATTCCAAATTATCTGACCATCATAATTACCTGGAACTGTTATGATAAAAGGTTCGCTTTGATATACTTGATTTCCAATTTGTGTTTTTTGTGTCTGCACAAAAAGATACACACCTTTTTCCAGATCTCTGTACATAACTTCTCCATCGGAATTGGTCTTCCCTGATATTCCTTGGATGCCGTTATCCTGTACATATTTTCCCAGTTTTTTTGCAGCTTCTGCCTGAGCAGAAGAATCCTCAAAATCAAATATGACTCCAGACTTTGCAAACTCACTCACTAATGCCCATGAATTATTTTTATATGTTCCAACCTGATACATCGTAAATTCAATATTACTTAGCTTATATACCGTGGTCTCATCTTCAACAGTTGCTTTTAATAATATACTTCCCTGATCATTCGCAGACACAGGTAACGGAATGAGGAGTAAAAGCATACACATCACACTGGCCATACACATATATATTCGCTTATGTTTAATTATTCTGCTCATGTTTTTTCTCCTTCCTGCGTTTATGAGATTTAATGCTCACCCATATGATGATCAAAGCAACAATTCCCCCAATCAATAGAATCAAATTGAATGGAATTGTATGATGAAGACCAACTTCCTCATCTATCTTCTGTGCCTCTTCATACGGAATTCTGGTGCCACGTACAAGCAGTCTGTGTGTATTAACTGCATAAGGAGTGCATGTGACCAGCGTTACATAATCCTTGCCTTTTTCAATTTGTAAAGCATCTGTATCTGATGGCAATACTGTCAGAATCTGATCCACCTGATAGGCAAAGGTATGATGAAGAACTTTAATATAAAATACATCTCCAACCTCCATCTTGTTCAGGTCGGTGAATATCTTGGCATTTGCAAGTCCACGGTGTCCGGATAATACCGCATGACAGCTCTCACCGCCTACCGGAAGCGAGGTGTTTTTCAGATGTCCTACACCTGACTGCAGTACTTTTTCGGATGTTCCATGATAAACCGGAAGAACAACATCAAGCTTTGGGATATCAATATATCCCATCATTCCAGTATCATCAATTTTCAAAAGTTTGTTATACTCATCATCTTCTGTCTGGTTTTCATTGCTTTCTGAAAATGGATCTGCTATGGAACCAATTCCGATCAGGCTTTCGTTGTAGTCCTGTGCCTGCTTGATCATTGCATTTTCCTGTTCTTCCGACAAATGCGAAACTTCCTGTTCATAATCTGTAGCAATGGTTGTGCTGTTCATCTGATTAATGTAATTACTCACTACCGGATACAGGATTAAAGAAAATGCCATCAGATATCCGATTCCTCTTAGTATTTTTACTACTTTCTTCATAATACCTTTCACCTTTTCGTCTGTTTCTTCTGAAATATCCAGTCCACACTGGACATTTCAGAAAAAGCAGACATCCTCCCGGTACAATACCGGGAAGATGAACTGTCTTTTTATCCATTCTTAAACTTCAGAATGTCTTAGTTTTTTGCTTTCTTTTTGCCAAAAGCTTTGCTTGCTGTTAATACACCGAAAAGAACGATACCAGCCAGTGTTACCATGAGGGCACCCTTGCTACCAGTAGATGGAAGCTGTGCACCTGTTTTGTTTTCTACAGCTACTTCTGGAGAAGTTTTTGTATCTTTAATTTCTTTACCTGTTGTTGTAGTTCCATTGTATGTGTAATCAACTGAATAGCTTGTCAGTTTTCCGGTTTTTGGATCATAGTTTGCTTTAATCTCAACCTTGATATCGCTGAGAAGCTTATTGTATCCTTCTGGTGCTTTTGTCTCTCTTAAGTAATAAGTTCCAGCATCAAGACCTTTTACAAGTACTTTTCCGTCAGCATCGGATACAATTTTTGCAGAAGTAAAGCCTGTTGCTTTAGCTTCATCGGCTGTTGCCTGACGGTATACACCTTCTCCTTCGTCTACAATATTAACCTTCGCCTGTTCATCTGCTGCAGTACCTTCTGTGTTTCCCTTGTAAAGCTCAAATTCTGCCTTTGCAAGTGCAGTCTTATCTTCTTTATTATTCTGGTCTTTTAAATAATATTTATAAATTGTAAAATCAAAAGTATGTACATCTACGATGCTTGGCTCAGATGTACCTGTTCCACCTGTTGTCGGGTCATTACTGTATTCAACGACCGCCTTGTTGGTATTTGGATTCATACCGATTACAGCATCTTTGTTTAAGGTTGCAGTGTAAACAACTGTGATTGTCTCGCCTGTATGATTCTTATAGGAATTATAGAAATCATTTAAGGTAACTGTTAAAGTACGTTTAGCCTGGTCATATGCAAGTGCGTATGTATTAGTTCCTGATTTCTTAGCAGTAAGTGTTGTATTTCCAACTTTTACAGATAGTACTTCTTTTAAGTCCAGTCCTTTGGACAAAGTATCGCTAAATTTAAAAGTATAAGAATTATATCCTGTCATGTCCGGCACTTTAGAAGTCAGCTGATAAGTGACAGTATCGCCAATTCCAAAATCTCCAGCTTTCTTTTCATCTGATTCGCTGTGTGGTGCGATGGTATCTTCAGGATTATTCTCATCGTCCAATTCCATCTGATGGCTGCCATCCCATGAAGCATCTACAATAGCACCAACTGTAATTCCGCTTCCACTCTGTGCCGGAATGATTTTCTTGTCTACTGTCGGGTAATTGCTCTTCATGTTAATTGTAGCTGTATCAGCTGTAATGCTAACTAAAGATGCTGCAGATGTATAAGTCTGATTTCCTGGTGCTGTGGAGGTATCTGTTGCTCCTTTTGGATAAACTAAATAGTATCCATATGCTAAATCAGAAACTACTGTAGAAGTTGCTGTCGTATTAACTGTTTTTGTTGCTGTAATATGGTTCTTTGAATCTAAAATCCATCCAAGCACATCTTTAGCAAATGTTTTCGCTGTAGCAGCCTCTCCATTTGCTCCGACCTGTTCTTTAACATAGTTATATGCCGCTTCACTTAAAGCTTCGCCTGTTAAACTTTCAGATCCTGGAATTCTAGTATTATTCTTAAAAAATCCTTCATATGCACTGTTCAGTGTATATGCTACATTCTCGCCACTTTTTGTTGCTGTAAAAATCTGATACAGATCCAGAGTCTTTCCTTCCACTGTATTGTTGACTGTCAGGGTTCCTTTTGGAGCATCTGCTGCAAATGCAGTCATGCTCATGGACAGTATCATGGTCATTGCCATCAGAACTGCCATAAATCTTGATACTAATTTCTTCATGTTCCTCTTCTCACTTTCTTTTGATTTTTTATTGGTTCGCTTGGGATTCCTTCAGCTTTTACGGTGGAAGTTCCCCACGCAGCCATATCTCTCTCATGACTCTACTCCCCCTTTCCTACATCGTCTGTTTCCGTTTCCTTCTGCGTCCGGTATAAAGCAGGAACGCTAACAACAAACCACCTGCTACGATGAACATCATGATGCCTTTTCCGCCAGTGTCCGGAAGAAGTGCAAAATGTCGGTTGATAATCGTGAAGGTAAATCCATCATCAGAGCTTTTTATTGTAGTTGTATATCCGTTTATTTCCGTTTCCGTAACAGAATATTCATAATAATGCGTTTTGTCAGCATCATCTTTTATGTAGGCTGGAAGAGTTTCAATCACTTTCTGCCATGTAGATTTTGAAATATCACCTTTTATTTCATAGTTTTCATATCCCGGCACAACTTCTGTTTGTTTTGTTCCTTCCGCATCCGTCCAGCTTCTGGAAATTGTGACCGTAATAGAGTCTGGTCTGAGATTGTCCATATTTCGGAAATCTTTCCAGACTTTGTTTATCGTCAGGTTTACATTCTCATCACATGGATCCTGCGTATCAGACGGTTCCGGTGATGTGCTGTCACCTGTATTGACTGTCGTTTTGGCATCTGACATCAGAACAGCTTTTGCATCTGATATATATGCATTCAGATCTGCTGTTTCAGAAGAATCTTTTGTTGCCATAACTGCATTCTGCAAGGTGTTATACTCATCTACCTGCACGACATGTTTTATCGAGAAGATACTCCATCCATTTTCCTGACTGAACGTATCTGTCAGAAGTTTAGAATTCTTTTTGATCTCATCAAAACTAATCGCCGGTTTTCGGTAGATACGATAATTGTTATTCTCGCCTTCTACACCTGCTTTTGTATTAAAGTCATATGCAGAGTCCAGATCACTTTTTCCGCTGAATGGTCCCACCAGCTTAGATGTTCCACGGACCACATCGCAGTAATACATATTGTTATTCTTCAGCAGTCCTTCATCGTTGTATCCAACAAAACCTCCGCTTCGTCCATCATTTGCAGAACCATCCGCATCATTTCCTGCTCCGCCTGCATAGACATCATATCCTGTACTAATTCCATACACACTGCTGTCCGTGATCTTTGTCCTGTTTGCCTTGATCAGATTGATACTGATATTAGACTTTACATCATTATCTTTTGTTATGATTCCATCTTTATCACAAGGAAGCTTGATGGATGAATCTCCGATCTTGATGATTGCAAGATCTGTCTGTTGATTATTTTCTGTCGACTTTTTAGACAGCCCGACAGAAATATCCAGTCCCAGCAGATTCACATGGAGAAGATTTCCCTCATACAGTGCATCAACCTTCACAATTCCAAGATTGATATGCAAAAGGTTGGAATCCTGGATCTTATCCAGATATAACGCCTGTACAAGCTGATTCAGAACTACGAGCAACGCATCCACCACTGTGGAATCCAGTTTTACATCCGCTAGATAGGCAAAGCTTGTTCTTCCTGCGAAGCCACCAGCTGTTCCACCGGATTCTACCAGTTTCAGGCTGTTTTCCTGATTTTGAGCATCTCCTGCATTACAGCCTGACATTCTGGCAAGATTTGCGTAGCCGATAAATCCTCCCGCAATCTGCTCATCTCCGCCTTTACTCTGAACAGTATAACCTCCAGGTATGCCTGTCACACTGCTGTCATCAATGTGGGAACCGAAAATATCCAGAACGCCGAGGGCACCGCCCAGGAGCTGTCCTGCATTATCTCCCAGCACATCCAGCTTCTCCATTTTTACAACTCCGCTTTTTCCGGAGTATCCTACAAAACCGCCGACGCTGTTTAGTCCAGTTACATAATTTAATCCCATTACGCTGCTGTTTTTGACAGAGCCATTTAACAGGGAACCGCCAAATCCTCCAGCCGTTCCGCTATATGTTACTTCATTATTCTGGCCTGATTTTGTCGCTGTGTTAGCACTGACGCCAAGCCCTGCATCTGGACTTCCTGTGACATTTCCGTAATATACATAACTTCGGAACGCATCCAACACATCGGTTTTTCCAAGTTTTAAAAGATACTGTAATACCGAGGTCTCATTACCTGCACTAATGTTTGCGGCACCGGAAACATCCGCAATACCGAAGCATCCACCGGCATATTCACCGGCTACTACGGAACGAATCTTGTCTGCACGGATTCCGCTTCCCGGCGTATCCTTCTCGCCGAGGACCGCTCCGCAGAGACTTCCTGCAAATCCTCCTGCTGCTTTTGCGTACCCGGTATTGCTTCCATTTTGATAGGTTCCGTTTACGATCACGCCCCAGTCATCCCAGGCTGACACAGATGCACAGCGGATGGTAGAAACAGTAGCATTCAGAACCTTAATCAGTTCTGCCGGAGCATTTACCATAAGAACATCCAGAAGCTTATTCAAAAGTCCCTGCTTTGTAGCTGTATCAATAGCTGCCACACTACCTGGATCTACTTTTCCAGCAAAACCGCCTACATAGGAAGTTCCATCTACACGCCTTAAATTTGTGATACTGCAAGAGGTATTTTCATCTCCCCAGATCTGACCGCCGATCATTCTTCCCACATAGCCTCCGGCAAATCCTGCCAGGTCTTTGTCTGCAATACCGGTTGCTTTGATCCTTGCTCCGGAACGATATCCGTCCACATGGGACTGTTTTACAACCGGCACAAAGGTTTTTAATGCCGCCAGACCGTCTGCACCGATAATCTTAAGACCTGCCAGTGAAACGTCACCTGTGTTTGCCACAGAACCGGTAAGCATCTCACCCGCAAATCCACCGCTGCTTCTGAAGGCTTCCACTGACTGAAGATCTGTTGCAGTTCCATTTGTCACGGTACCGCCTTCCATACGGCCTACATAGCCTCCGGCAGAACCGCCCTGTGTTGCTTTACTTGCCAGAATGCTCCTTCCTGCTGTGACTGCGTATCCATATGCATACTGAGAAATGATCTCATTTAACTGTTCTTGATCATTGACTTCACCAAGTGCCTGTAATTTATTACCGTAACTTCCATAAGAACCGACAGCACCAACCCATTTGTTCCAGGTATCCGTATCCAGTCCACGAAGCGGTCCATAAACAGCTGTATTCTTTTCTGTCGGATACACCGCCTGAAGAAGCGTCAGCGGATTATCTAGTTTGATAAGACCAAATAAAACCTTCAGACTTCCTGTATCTGCAACATTCGCACACCGCATCAGTCCTGTATAACCTCCGGCATATTCCGTTCCATATACGGAACGGATACGATAGGCCGCACATTCTCTTACGGTTCCTGCATATGTAGAGCCTTTCCAGTTATCCGTATTGTTTCCCCAGATCTGACCGCCATAGTTGTAACCTGCATATCCTCCTGCAAGTCCACGGTAAATGCTGTCATCACTTTCAGCCTGAGCCCTCACAGCACCTCCACAAGGTACACAGGTTGTTTCACTGTTTTTGATCACAGGAACAAATGCCTGTAAAACGCCAAAAAGATTATCTGCCTTGATCAGTCCTCCAAGAGCACTTAATCCATCTACCACATCTGCCGCACTCCCCGGCTCCATGGTTCCAACATATCCACCGGCACTTTCACGCCCTATGATATGTGCAAAATTATAAGAATTACTATTCTGAATCTGAACTCCAAGAAGTTCTCCTGCATATCCACCGGCTTTTCCGGTATCACCATCTCCATCTGTTGCAAGAACATTAAATCCGCCTGTTGCTCCGTAAACATCTGAGCTGTCTATGATAGATGCAACTACGGTCAACGCTGATAACAGATTTGAGGCAGAAAGTACCTTATCCAGAACGCTTGCACCTCCGATAGCCGCCGTACTTCCCATAGCAGCTTTCCCAATATAGCCGCCGGCATAACGATAACCATTTACCGCATATGCACTGTCGCTTCCGTAATAACTGCTACCATCTTCCTGCTGCAGATTCTTTGGCTCACTGACACCTGTATGCTGCAATTTATTTACATCGGAATTGCTGATCTGTACACCAGTTCCGCATCCGATAAAGCCTCCGGCACTTCCGGCATCCGCATCGTTGGTGCTGTCTTTTTCAAGAGTACCTGTAACGGTAACAGTAAACCCTTTTTCTACAGAATTAACACTGGCATTACTGATCACCGGAACAAAAGCATTGACCAGGGATAGTAATCCTGTCAGATCAACCAGTTTTGTAAGAATTGATGATTTAGCTCCAATCTCTGCAACTGCTCCAGCTTTTACAAGACCTCCGAACCCTCCGGCATAACGAAGGCCTTCTACTTTCAGAAGATTTTCTACTGCCGTTCCTTTTCCGGAATCAACAGCATTTGCTGAATTATCTACATGACCGCTCTGCATCTCTCCAACGAAGCCACCTGCATAGCCTTCTGCGTTTTCAAATCCGCTGTCAGCCGTAACTGTCAAACCATCTGCGGTACCAGCAACTTTGCAATTCGTAATTTTGCTGGATGCCGCCTGAAGGACACTTGCCAGCTCTTTCAGACTCAGGATCTTACCAAGGACACTATTCAAAAAATCTCCTGTGGCATCTCCTGCCTCCGCTGCACTTCCGGAGCGCATAATTCCGATATAGCCACCGGCATGATATGGTGCTGTGACTTCTTTTACATTGGTCACATCAGAATTCTTAACCATGACTGCTTTTCCATTACCGATATAACCCCCGGCATCTCCAAGAGCCACATCATCATTTTTTCCGGATGCTGTTACAACTAAGCTGTCTCCCTCAATAGAAGAGTCGGAAATTCTCGGATAAGCCACATCCATAACACTGAGAAGCTGATTTACATTTAAGAGGCCCAGTAACTTAATAGAACCTGTCTGTGCCACATCACCAGGCATCAGCCTTCCTGCAAAACCACCGGCATAGCTGGTTCCCTTTATATAAGAGAGTCCGGTAATATTTGTTGTTGCAATCGCACCAGCCTCACCTTCGGTTGTTCCATCCTCACTATTCGTGTCTGCTTTGAATCCGGAATTGTTGTTTCCATAGTTGATATCTACTGCCTGTCCGTCTCCCACAAAGCCGCCCGCCATATCAGCGGATACCTGAGGGTCAGAACCATTCGAAACATAGGCAATAGAAGTATTATTGAACTCCGGTCTCAGGGCACTGACAACTCCAAGCAGATTCTCTAATTCAATTCCTGTCAGTTTTGATGTAGTGGAATCTCCAGCACTTAATGCATCTCCGGCTTTAGCAAAACCTGCAAAGCCTCCGGCTTTTCCTGATGTTGCAGATGCAGTAACAGTTTTCAGGTTGCTGATCTTAGTGTCCCTTGCTCGTCCACTAATGCATTCTCCAATAAAGCCACCACTATAACCTTTCTCATTGCCAGTAGACACACTATATCCTGACGAAACACCTGAAACAGTGCTGTCAACTGTAAACGTCTCAATCATCTGCCCTACAGAAAGAAGGCTGTCAATTTTCAAAAGCGGTAATCCAAGAAGTTTAATACCACCAACATTAGCAAGAGTACCACTTCCGAAATATCCGGCAAATCCTCCTGCACACTTTCCAGCCGTTACAGAATTCAGATTTGTGACGGATGTTTTCCTTACTTCTCCACCTGTTCCATAACCGATAGCACCTCCGGCACGACCATTCTCCTGATTTGACGCAGTAACTGTAAGTCCCAAAGAGCCTCCGTTTACGGAACAATCTTTACATTCAAAACGCATGTAGTCTGCTGCTGTAACTGTTCCGCCAAGGACATCACTGACACTGGTCATTTTAGCGTAACCTAAGATTCCTCCAGCATTCTCTGTTGCTGAAACAGACATGCTTTCTGATGCAGTAATACTATTAGAATGCTCATTAAAACTGTAAGAAATACTGTTTTTTGCAAGCATACGATTCAAAGCTTTTGTAGTTGATTTTGAACCATCTGCAAGTTCTGAAGTATTAGAAACCTGAACAGCTCCGGCATATCCTACAAGTCCGCCGGCATATTTGCCACTGGCATCTAAGGATATCGTACTTCCGTCAATGGTACATCCGCTTATAACAGAAGGGCGAAGTCCCACCAGGTTCAAAATATCCATATCCGTAATATTACCGTTCAACAAACCTGTAAGAAGTTTTTTCACAAGATCAAGAAGACCTTTATTTTCATCAATAGATGTAACAGCACCAAGGGTTGCTAAGCCGGCAAATCCTCCGGTATAATCTTTTCCGGACACTGTACCAAGAGAAGAAATACTGCAGTTCACGGCATAACTGTTACGCATTTCTCCTATAAATCCACCTGCATAACCACTTTCCTTACCAGAGCTTCCTGTCGCAGATACATTTGCACTGCCATTAATGCTACATCCAAGCATTACTGTATTGACCGGGAAATCAGCTATTTGGATTCCCAGATGATCCAGTGCACCTGCAACAACTGCATTGGAAGCACGACCAATAAATCCTCCTGAGTAATCTGTACCATTAACACTCTCAGTACCATTAACTGAACATCCAGTCATTACAGCACCTATTGTTTCACCAGCAAATCCACCTGTATAATTCTGCCCAGATATCGTATCATTGCCAGATACTGAACAATTGCTGAACACCGGATTCACATAGCCAATTGGAATCAGGTTTCCAACACTTAGAACGCCTCCATTCAAAAGCGTTGTAATCAGATCCCCAAGACCTAATACTGGAATCAAGTTTAATAAAGTACTAAGTGCGTCCGTTACTCCTTTAAGCACTCCTGAAAGGGCTTCATATTTTGTAATACCTGAAATGTACCCGACAAAACCACCTGTCCAGCTGTTTGCATTAGACACTCCTGATAATCCTTCTACATGACAGTCTGATATTTGTACGTTTCCTTTTACAACACCGGCAAAAGCTCCTGTTGAAAAAGATTTTGGATCCTTTTCCAACCCACTTGATAATCCCAGGATTTTTAAAACTCTGGTCAACACTACACCAAGCAAACTAAAATCTTTTTTAATAGAATTCGTTGTCGTTGATACAGAAACTCCTGATAAGGTAAGATTTTTTACGACAACCTGTTTTGATGAAATCTGTAATGAACTGTCATATGGGGTCGATAAACTTCTGAAAAATCCAACACCATATTCCGTGTCCGAGCTACTTCCATTTGAATAAGCACTCTGATTAATTGCTGTGTCCTGTACCATCTTTACATTACTGATTTTGACATTAGCACCTTCTGTCATTCCCTTGCGGCCTTCCATATTTCCCTGGAAGTTCTTTATAGGAGTCCAGTTATCATCTTTCCCATTAGAATTAGTCCCTTCTTTGGAAAGATCAATATCACGAAAGATAATATAATTCGCATCCTTACTGTATTTATATCCAGATCCTGCAATATTGGTATTGCTACTTTTGGATGTATCATAGGTAAGGATGTAAGTTTTATTCTCGTCAACCGTTATACTTTCCGGAGTTGTATCATCAGTAAAATCACTTTCGTCACCATCACTTGTAAAAGCATCTATATCATCACTTTCTGACTCAGCTACTTCCTCACTTTCTACCGGAGTCATATCAATCAAATCTCTGTCTTTTACAGTTGCACCTGCTTCAACAGATGCCGCTTCGGAAGCACTGGCAGTACTGTCTGTCGCAGTTACCGTCATATCGGCTGACTCCTGAATAGTACTGCTCACATATACATAACGCTTTGTAGCTGTTGTGCCAGCTATATCCAAGGATGAATTATCCAGATATTCTGTTTCTCCCAGCTTATGGTCACCTTTTTTATTTCCATACAATTCTTTTCCAGACCAATTATATGTATCATTAAACTTTACAATATCCGCATCACCCGGATAATACAGTTCTGTTTTGTATGTCTGTGTATCAGCTGCTGGTTTCCAGGCTGTATATCCACTCAGTGCGCCCCCAAGTATTCCCGGCTTTTTCTCTCTTGTTTCATACACTCGCCAGATTGGCTCTGTCACATCCGTATCTGTTCCGATTGCCCGAAGCTGTGTTTCATTTCCAATCAGAATATAATTTTTATCACCAATCTTTTTTACCACCTGACCGAAATAATTTCTTCCTTCATAGTCGGACGGATATGCGCTAGTAATATCCTGAGTTGTCTCCTCTGTCCCAGCCTTATTTGCAAGAAGCTCCGGTGTTTCTGTTGTAAATGAAGAAGCAAGCACATAATTATGTGTTTTGCTGTAAGTAAGATAGGAACCATCTTCCAGTGTAAAAACCTGTCCCATTCCAACTTTTTCAGCAATATAATCCTCGCTCATTACAGGTTCGCTGTCTGAAGATTCCCCTTTCATCAATTCAAGCTGGTATCGGTTATACACATAAATCGTATCAGTCACTGAATCATATACTGTGTTGCCCGTGCGCTCTGATGATGAAGTGATGCTACCTGTAAAATCTGATGGGAAGTTCCAGACATTTTCATTATCTATTGGAATATCATTCATCAAACAATAGGAAGCGTCTGATGCATAGGTAAGTTCTGCACCATCTGCAAGAACCTTATCCCCTTCACCAATATTTCCATCTTTGTCTCCGGAAAACATCTGTGTTCCTGTACCGATTTGCAGAAGTTGCTGGTAATTGTAGATACATATTTTTCCATCTTCATAATCTGGATTTGCTTCTTCCAAAGTATCTGAGGTGTTTTCATCCTCGATAATTGTTTCTTCTCCATCTGTAAATCCTTGATCTTCAGAATTACCAAATTCCTCTGTTACTTCAGAACTAATATCTGTATTTGGCTCTGATTCTCCTTCAAAAGAATCAGGAATATCACTTTCCGTGATATCAGATATTTCAGATGTATCACTGCTGAAACCATCCTGTTCCGATATATCTGTAATTTCACTATTGGTCTGCACATTCATTCTTTCTGAATCTTCAGCATTCGCAACTACGACTTGCGAAGATAATAATGTAACACACAGAACAACTGCTGTAATTCGTCTTAAAACACTCAATTTCTTGTTCATAAAATCGCCTCAAATCTTCTGTCATGCTTGACTTTTTGTTACTTTTAACCACTCTGGCTGCTTTGCTGCCGCCGTCAAGCACTGGATCAGTTTTTTAGAAAACGCTCCGCATTCACCATTTGAAATCATCCGTATCGCCTCTTCTGGTTCATATTTTCTTTTGTATGGACGATCATTGATCAATGCATCGTAAGCATCAACAATCCCAACGACCTGTGCGCACATCGGAATCGCATTCCCTTTTAAACCGTCTGGATATCCTGATCCATCATATCTTTCATGGTGGTGTCTGCATATTTCATAGCTATATTTGTTCAGCTTTTCCGTTGTTATCCCCTCTGGGAATCTCTGGGTCATCGCTGCACCTACTAATGGATGTTGTTTTACTACATTCATTTCTTCATCTGTCAACTTTCCATTTTTATTCAAAATTTCAATTGGTACTTTTATCTTTCCAATATCATGAATCGGTGCCAAATGGGCTACTGAAGCAATTTCTTCATCCGTAATTCCATATTCCGGATAATTCTTCTGCAATTGAAGATATACCTGTTTCGTATAGAAGCTGATATCGTCTTGATACCCTGATTCAACTAACTGATTATGATTCAATACAGTAGTTAAAAGTGATACCATATCCCAATACTGCTTTGCCATATCCTGTTCTTTCTTTACGAGTTCCTGTTCCATCCTTATAACTGTGTTCTGGACAATCTTCTCATTATGTAAGGTAATAATTGCAGTATTCTCATTTGCATCTATATATTTTTTTGCTTCCATCCAAACATATGCATTCTTATCTTTTCCAGTAATTCTGCGATACGGAAGATCTTTTTCCATACATCCATCAACTAGTCTTTCTTCTAATCCTTCACTTGATAAGAAGTCATGAACCATTTTTTTATCAGAAGTATACACATATCTTTCTATATATTGATTTATGAACTCTTCATAACTTTTTGTTTTCCTTACTTTCTCATACACTTCACGGATATGTGAATATACACACTCGTAGCTTTTTTCTTTCAAGTTCAGTTTTAATACAACATAAAATCGTCCAAAATATTCATCTTCTCCAGGACGGATAACGTCTGAAACCTTTACGCTCTCTAATTTATTATTGTATGTATTCTGCAAACTCAACAATATTTTATGTATCTTGCAGGTATCTTCTAAATTTCTGGGACAAAAACGATCTTCTTCCAAACAACGATTAATTGCCATTGTTTCCTCTACACACGATATAATATCCATTAAAGAAATGTTCTCCGGTTGTTTTGCCAGCATATAGCCACCATTTATACCTTCACAGGCATTGACTATTTTTGCATCTTTCAGTTTTTTTGCTATTTTAGGAACATAATTAGCAGAAACATTTAGCTTCCGTGACAATTCTGATGTAGATACCATCCGTTCCTGTGCCGCTAAGTAACATACAATTCTAATTGCGTAATCTGTCGAATTTTTCAGTTGCATCGTTATCCCTCTAATCTAAACCCTGCGAGGTCTTAGTTTATATCAAAAAAAATATCAAAATTTGATATCTTCAATATTTTTCGCTGATAATCTTTCTCATCAAGTGTGATATTATACGCTATTAAACTTAAAAATATAATGCACAAAGGATGAAAAATTTTTAACGTTTTTTTATTCAAAGTGCTCCATTTGCGATTAATGGTAAGCGCAAAATATTGCTACATTACTCATGAATTACGCTTGCACCAAAATGATAGATGCAAGCGTTTTACTCCAGTTTAGTTTTGACAGTTCGTTTTCGCAGTCTCGCTCCATGGGGCAAGCTGTTCCAACTGTTCATCTGACATTTTATCGTCTGGCCGCTGTGATAAGAGATATGTCAGATATTTATAGGTGTTCAGATCATTCGCTTTTGCCATCTCAACCATTGTATACACAATAGCGCTGGAGGCAGCTCCTTTCGGACTGGCACTGAACAGCCAGTTCTTCCGGCCGAC
>NZ_QUGQ01000011.1:0-122556 GCF_003479155.1 Blautia sp. AF19-1 | reverse complement strand
ATATCTAATCCATTTCGGAATAAATATCTTCTGCTTTTAAGTTAATGACATTGACGGAAATCAAGGCTTTTCGGCGGTGGTCGATGGGGTGGCAGAATGATTTATCAAATACCCGTCGGAACGGGCTTTGAAATGCGTAGAAAAATCTTTCCGGCGCTGGTTTTCCCGCCGGTTCTGTGGTATGCTGGAATAAGACAAAAAACGACAGGAGTTGACACGATGGCCGAACAGGAAATGTTACTGGACACAGCTACCATCAGGGCCGCCGTCGCCGGTGAGCTATGGGCTAAACAAAAAGTGATCGAACACTACACTCCCATGATCGACGAGTTGGCCGTTGACGAAGATATGAAGCAGCACCTTATTCTGAAACTGTTGGAAGAACTGCCTAACTTCCCAATGGGGCAGGCATAAGAAAAAAGAGCGCCGGACGCAGAGGCTTTGACACCTCCGCGCCCGGCGTTTTGGATAATTGCCGATTATGTCATAGCAAACTCGATGTGAGAGCTGTCCAGCTTCATAAACTTGGATTTCACCAGCTCTGCCGGGTAATCGTCCCCGGCAATACGGATGGTCTTGCGGACGCTGCACACGGTTTCCACCAGCAAGTCCACGATCTCGTCCAGCGTTTCCCGGTCAATGCCCTTGGCGTGCTGGCAAAGGTGTTCGTACTCGATGTTGTCCATGATGATCTCACGATAAATCTCTATGGCGCTCTGTGATTTCGCTCCCGTTCCTTTCCGTTCCGGCGGCTGTGCCGCTTCGTCCTCCGAGGGGAAGGGTCGGGAAAGGATAGGAATGGAATCGGTAATTGATACATCCGTAGTTGTTTTTTCTTTACTTGATATATCTTTATTTAATTGCATTGGATTTTCCAATGTCGGGTTTCCCGGTGTCGGATTATCCGATGTTGGATTTTCCAACACCGAGTTTTCCAATCCCGGTGCCGCCTCGTCCGGCTGCTCTGGCCGGGGCTGGGGCTGTTCAAAGGCCCGGTCGTTGCCGGAAGTGAAGTACATAGGCCGTCGCCTCCTTTCTGCGTTTGGGCAAAAAGAAAAGCCGCAGACTTTTTCAAAATCTGCGGCTTAGCCGGGGAACAGAAAAGGGCGCTGTCATGCTTGACAACACCCTGTTTCTGTCTGATTATTCAGTTGTTTTGACCTGCCCCGTTTTCCGCTGCCCTAAAAAACATTGATTTTACTGGTTTTTTTCATGTTTTCTTATGGCAACGCTCTTTTTTGCAGGGTTTTTTCATTTTCAGATTATCCCAGCTTCGCCGGGAGAGACGAGGAAACCGTGGTCTGATGCTTTTGACGGAATTGCCGCGGGGTGATCTGGTACCGCTTTTTAAAGGTGCGGATCAGATGACTGCAGTCCGCAAAGCCGGTCTCGGCTGCAATATAGTTCAGGTCATAGTCGGTAAAAAGAAGCAGGTTTTCAACCTTGTTCAGGCGGATAAACTCGATATACTGCTTACAGCTCTGCCCGTAATGCTTCAGAAAAAGTTTGGCAAAATAGGAGTAGCTCATGTTGTATTTATGTGCCAGTGCCTCGATATTGATGTTTTCCTGGGAATGGCGGTCGAGATAGACGAGGATATCCTGCATACTCTGTTCCTCACTCTCGGAAATCGATTCGGGATTGAAACAGATTCCCTGGCAGTGCCAGATACGCAGAAGCCGGAGAAACAGTGTGGAAAAGAGAGAATAGATATAGGCATCATAACCGTATTTCTTTTCAAGAGCCTCCCTCTCAAGGGTTACAAAAAAATCATGGAGATTCAGCTCTGAGAGATCTTCCTGCGTAAACAAAAGCGAAGGATAGGTCATCGTGGCGATTTTATGGAAAGCAAAGCTCAGGTTCGGAAGGTAGCTTCCGGTGAGCTGGATGCGGTTCAGGTTGAATTTGATACAGAAATAGCGGAATGGCCGATCCTGGTCTGCGGCAAGTGCGTGGACCGTCTGTGGAGGAAACAGGATGAAAGAGCCCGGTTTTATGTGGTAGACGGAATCGTTGCAGCTCACGAGAAGAGAACCTTCCTGCAGATAAAGAACCTCCGTAAAATAGTGCCAGTGGGATTTGACCGGCATGGAAAAACTGTCGGAGCAGCAGGAAAAGGCTTCAATCGGCGAGTGCAGGATGTCACTGTATTCAAAAAGATTCTTCAACGGAAAAGTCCCCCTTCAGGTAAAAAATATTCAGTATTTTTCTGGGAATATCAGTTTCGGAAAAATAGAAACATTCTATTTTTGTACAGTCGCATTATATCATATCCAAATGAAAATTGATACAATGGCGAAAGCATTTGAAAGAAAATTAATGCTGAATTTGGTAACTCAATTTCCTAAGATAAGGGGGGATATGAAAACATGAAAAGCAACACGAAACAATTCCCGAAAAACAAAATTGCGTGGCTGTGGGAAAACATGGAGGGAAAACGGGCGCTGTACTTTGTCGGTATTCTCGGAACCGTTTTGTACAATATTCTGCAGCTTACGATTCCCTATTTTTCGGGAAAAATTGTGGATCTGTTTTTAACTGGGGAGAACGCGGCGACAAATCTTCAGGTACACCGTGACCTGCTTTACCGCTTGCTGTTTGCGATGGTCGGCTTTACGTTCCTGCGTGTTATCGTTGTTTATGGCAGCTGTATGATCTATGAGACGGTGTCGCAGAGTGTTCTGTACCGGGTGCGGAATTATCTGTACGACAAGCTTCAGCGTCAGGATATGACGTTTTACAGTACCTATCGGACAGGAGATCTGATGACACGGCAGACAGGAGACCTGGATGCGGTGCGTCACATGGTTGCATGGGTTGTACGAATGGTGGTTGAGTCATTTTCTCTGTTTGCTGCAGCGGCCGTTTTCTTCCTGTATACGAACTGGAAGCTGGCACTGTGCGTTCTTGTGATTTCACCGTTTGTATTCTGGATTATCTATCTGTTCCGGAACCGCGTTGCCCCGATGCATGCGGCGCTGCGTGAAAAACTGGCACAGATGAATACATGCGCACAGGAGAATATTTCCGGAAACCGCGTTGTCAAAGCGTTTGCAAGAGAAGATTACGAAATCGAGAAATTCGACCGTGCCAATACCGACTATGCGGAGACGAATAAGGCAACCGGAATGGTATGGCTGAAATTTTTCCCGATTGTCGAGAGTATTGCGAACCTGATGCCGGTTGTCCTGCTCGCAGTCGGCGGTGTTTTTATGATCAGAGGACAGCTTACTATGGGAGACTATGTGGCATTTTCAGGCCTCATCTGGGCAATCGCCAATCCGATGCG
This sequence comes from Blautia sp. AF19-1, assembly GCF_003479155.1. Taxonomy (NCBI): domain Bacteria; kingdom Bacillati; phylum Bacillota; class Clostridia; order Lachnospirales; family Lachnospiraceae; genus Blautia; species Blautia sp. AF19-1. The sequence continues at coordinate 119,267 of NZ_QUGQ01000011.1, read as the reverse complement.
TCAGATGGGAAATATCATGAACGAATTTCAGCGGTTCTCAGCAGCGTCGAAAAAGGTCATGGAGCTGTATTACTCCGAACCGAAAATCAGGGACGAAGAAAATGCCGTTTCCCATCCGGAGCGGTTTGAAGGCAAAATCGAGTTTGATAACGTTTCCTTCCAATACGAGGATGGTGATTTGCCGGTTCTGCACAATATTTCCTTCACGGCCCATCCGAACGAGACGGTTGCGATCATGGGCGAGACCGGCTGCGGCAAGACATCGCTGATCAATCTGATCCCGCGGTTTTATGAGCCGACAGAAGGACAGATCCGGATTGACGGAATTCCTGTAGAACAGCTGAAGCTGTATGATCTCCGAAAACAGATCGGACTTGCCACGCAGGATGTTCTGCTGTATTCTGACACGATCGAGGGAAACATTGCCTACGGCGATGATTCGATCAAGATGAACGAGGTTGTCAAGTTTGCAAGGTATTCCGCTGCGGCAGATTTCATTTCAAAGATGCCGGAGGGCTACGATACCCTGGTCGGAGAGCGCGGTGTTGGTCTTTCCGGAGGCCAGAAGCAGAGAATTTCTCTGGCAAGAGCACTGGCGATCCGTCCATCGGTTCTGATTCTTGACGATACAACATCGGCGGTTGATATGGAAACAGAGAAACAGATTCAGCAGTCCTTACGGGAGCTTGATTTTCCATGTACCAAGATTGTGATTGCACAGCGAATTTCGACAACGAAAACAGCGGACAAGATTATTGTTCTGCAAAATGGCTATATTGAAGAAATGGGAACACATGAGGAACTGATGGAGAAGAAGGGTTACTATTATGAACTGGTGAAGCTGCAGACCGGTGTGGATGAACTGTAGGAGGGGAAGCAATGGCAAAAAATACATACAAGCAGGATGAAGTGCTCGAAGAGCCGTTTGACATCAAGCATCTGCTCAGAGCTTCATCCTATATCAAAAAATATGCAAAACGGATGGTTTTTGCGATCCTTTTGAGTGGCATCGGCGGTGCGTCCGGCTATGTGGCGCCGATGGTTATCCAGCGGGCGCTGGACCTTGCAATTCCGGAGAAAAACGAGAGGCTTTTATTTTCTCTTGTGGGAATGCTGGTCGGCATCTATCTGGTGAGCGTGATCTTCACAACAATCCGAAGCCGCATTATGGTGGATGTCAGTCAGAGTATCATCTATGATATCCGAAAAGATTTGTTTGCACATCTGCAGGAGCTGCCGTTCCAGTATTACGATGACCGCCCGCACGGCAAGATCCTGATTCGGGTTGTCAACTACGTCAACTCGGTATCGGATATGCTGTCAAATGGTCTGATCAACATCGTTCTGGAGAGCTTCAACCTTCTGTTTATCGTGATTTTCATGTTTCTGGTTGATGTGCAGATGGCATTTGTCGTGCTCTGCGGCGTGCCGGTGCTGTGCGTTTTCATGGTCTGGATCAAGAATAAACAGAGACGTGCATGGCAGGCAGTTTCGAACAAGAACTCAAACCTGAATGCCTATCTGCAGGAGAATATTGTCGGAGCCCGCATTACGCAGATCTTTGCACGAGAGGATGAGAATGCGGAGATTTTCAAAGATCTTTCCAAGGATTGCCGCAGAACATGGAATACAGCAGTTCGCTATTCCAACCTGGTATGGCCGGGTATCGATTCAATTTCCGTCTGCGTGCGTGCTGCCATTTTTCTGTCCGGTCTGATCCTTTTCGGGCAGGGAAATAAGTCGGTTGGTACGATTGTAGCGATTTCGAGCTATGCATCGTATTTCTGGCAGCCGATCATGAACCTTGGAAACATCTTCAATAACTTTATCAACAACATTGCGTATCTGGAACGTATCTTTGAGACGATGGATGAGCCGGTGACGGTAAAGGATGCAAAAGATGCCGTTGAAATGCCAAAAATCCGCGGTGAGGTGACCTTCGATCACGTAAATTTCTCGTACGATGCGTCAAAACAGATCTTAAACGATGTTTCGTTTACGGTAAAACCGGGTGAGAGTGTGGCGCTTGTCGGACCGACCGGAGCCGGAAAGAGTACGATTGTCAATCTGATTTCACGGTTTTACAATGTCAATGGCGGTCGCGTCCTGATCGATGGACAGGATATCTCGCAGGTGACCATTCATTCCCTGCGTGAGCAGATGGGTATTATGATGCAGGACAGCTTTATTTTCTCGGGAGATATTGAGGATAATATCCGTTACGGAAAGCTTGACGCAACGCATGAGGAGATTGTGAAGGCGAGCAGAACTGTCTGTGCGGACGAGTTTATCAGCAAAATGCCGGATCGCTATCAGACGGAGGTAAGGGAGCGTGGTTCCATGCTGAGCCAGGGACAAAAGCAGCTCATTTCGTTTGCGCGTACCCTGCTTTCCGATCCGGCCATTCTGATTCTCGATGAGGCGACCTCAAGCATTGACGTACAGACCGAAAAAGCACTGCAGACGGGACTCAATGCCATGCTGAAGGGCAGAACCTCATTTATCATTGCGCATCGTCTGTCTACGATCCGCAACTGCGATAAGATTATGTATATCGATAACGGCGGTATTATGGAGAGCGGAACACATGATGAGCTGATGGCAAAGAAAGGCCATTATTATAAACTGTATACAGCACAGCTTGATGAAGTACAGAAAGCGGGCTGATCAAAAAAAGATCATAAAAAAGATTATAAAAAAGGCTTCTGCCAGCGGATAAAAATCCGTGGCAGAAGCCTTTTGCCGTTTCTTGTTCGTGTCGCTTTTTGCGCGTGTCGCCGAAGCGACCCGCCGCAGGCGGAAAATTCGGCAAAGCAGGAGTTCTTCTTATTTTCCGGAGAAGTATTTCTCTTTGATGATCTCAACCGGCATATCCTCGCCAGTCCACAGTTTGAAGGAAGCAGCTCCCTGGTATAACAGCATGTACATACCGTTTCCGGTCTTGCATCCAGCCTCTTTTGCCTCACGCAGCAGGCGGGTTTCCTGCGGATTGTAGATCACATCGAAAACGAAGAGGTCTTTGTGGAACATCGTTGTGTCGGTGATGATGGTGTTCTCGGTTTTTGGAGCCATTCCGACGGAAGTTCCGTTGACAAGAATGGCGCTGTCTGCGATGGATGCGCGAAGGACTTCCGGATCGGAGAAGTCGTGCAGGGTAACCTTGCAGGAAGTACGCTCATTGAGTTTTGCAACGATTTCCTCGGCTCTTCCGAAGAAATTGTCTCTGACGTTGAATACATTGATCTCAGCTACGCCGTCGAGGGCTGCCTGTACCAGGATTGCAGTAGCAGCGCCGCCGGCACCGAGCAGAGTCATCTTTTTGCCGATGATGTCTACGCCGTTTTCTGCAACTGCTCTCATGAAGCCGACACCGTCGGTGGTGTAAGCGGTGAGAACGCCGTTGTCGTTGACGATGGTATTACATGCGCCGGAGATCTCCGAAGCAGGAGAAACCTTGTCTGCCAATTTGCACATGATATTTTTGCCAGGCATGGTGATGTTCCAGCCTCTTGCACCCATGGTGCGGAGTCCTTCGACTGCCTGCGGCATTTTGTCTTCCGGTACATCAAAGGCAAGGTAGCTATAATCAAGGCCGAGCTGGTCGCATGCTTCGTTGTGCATTTCCGGAGAAACACTGTGTGCAACCGGGCTTCCGAGTAAACATAATAATCCGGTGTGTCCTGTGATGTGTTTTGACATAGTTTGAAATCCTCTCTCTCCTCGTATTTCCGCATGATGATAAATCGTGCTGTAGCACTTTAAACTGCTACTATATGAAGTGAATTATACTCCAGATGCCGAAAGAAAGCAAGAAAAAAAGAGGAAATGACGCAAAGTTCATTTCCTCTTTTCGTGTTGGTTTTTGATTAAGGTTTAAGATGGAAAAGATTCGCCCGGAAATCAGATTCCAAGTTTCTCTTTCATGTAGTCAACCGGAGTATCTTTTCCGGTGTACAGCTTGATTGCGATGAGTGCCTGGAACAGCATCATGCCCATGCCGTTGAATACTTTCTCACATCCTGCTTCTTTTGCCTGTTTCATCATAACGGTTTCGCGCGGAGCGTAAACGGTATCCGTTACGATGAGATCTTTTTTAAAGAAGGAAGGATCAGGAATGTTGGAAAGGTCTTCGAGTGGATGCATTCCTACGCCGGTAGCATCGCAGAACAGGTCAGCTGCGTGCATTTTTTCTTTCAGGAGGTCTTTGTCTGCCAGATCGTTCATGGTAGCCTTGCAGTTGGTGTTCTTATTGATCAGATCAACAATTTCCTCTCCACGGCTGTAGAATTTGTCTTTGATGTTGAAGATTTCAATTTCTGCAACTCCATCCAGAGCACCGCGCACTGCAATTGCAGTAGCAGCACCGCCGGTTCCGATCAGGACCATCTTCATTCCCTTGAAATCGATGCCCTCTTCGGTCAGTGCCTGCCAGTATCCCATACCATCGGTGTTGTAGCCTTTCAGTTTTCCGGTTACCTGACCGTTTTCGTCGCGGAGGTTGACTACGGTATTGATAGCGCCGCATAACTTAGCTGCTTCATCTACTTCGTCCAGATATTTGTGGACAACAGTTTTGTTTGGCATGGAAATATTGGAACCGAGCATTTTCAGCGCGCGGATACTCTGCACAGCATCTTTTAAAGAATCGTTATCAACTTCGAAAGCAAGCTGAATGACGTCATCTCCGTTTTTGTCGTATGCAAGGTTGTGGGTTGTCGGAGACTGGGTGTGACGGATCGGGTAAGCCATTAATCCAACTAATTCGGTATGTCCTGTAATATTTGGCATGATATTTTCCTCTTTTCTGTTTTTTTATATTGTGTAAGAAAGTGATTCAGTGATTACTCAAGCGGCTCCAGATGCAGGTAGCCCTGGGACTCCAGTACATTCAGGATCGCGCGGCCTTCCATGGTACCTTCCATGATGCGGCGTGCGCGGACGGAATCGCCGATGGTATAAATATAAGTATGGGTATCAGCGAATGCTTCCTGAAGCTCCGGCAGAATCGGGTTATTGGAGCGCATTCCAAGACAGTTGAATCCGTAATCGAAGGTGAGATCCTGGATGGTTCCGTCCGGAAGCTTTACAGTGAATGCGTTTTCTTTTACTTCCTGAAGAGCAGTGTTGACATATTCTTTTACACCGTATTTGTCGTGTGTCTCACGCATGGAGCATTTGGTGATCGGGTCTGCAAGCATACCGATCTGCGGCAGCATATCGATGATGGTACACTCGGCGCCTCTCGGTGCAAAGTATTCAATAACGTCAAGTCCTACGGAACCGCCGCCGACTACAACGACTTTCTTGCTCTGACAGGCTTCTTCCGGATATTTTCCGGCGTTTACATTGTTGATCATACCAAAGATGGTATTTACGTTTCCGGCATCGATGTTCTCTTTCAGGCCTTTGATCGGCGGAACAAGCGGAACGGAACCGGTGGAGTTTACAATGATGTCCGGTTTGAACTGTTTGATCTTATCCACCGTAGCTTCGGTGTTGAGGAAAATATACAGGTTTTTCAGTCTTGCAGCTCTTGCCTCAAGGTATTTCGGGAAATCTTTCATACGGGTCTTGCTTGGAAGATCGGAGATGAAAGTGGAAAGACCGCCGATGTGATCGTTTTTCTCAAGTACGAAAACGTTGCATCCGACTTCTGCTGCGGTGCAGGCTGCTTCCATACCGGCAGTACCGGCGCCGACAACAACAACGTTACAGTTTTTATTTACTTTCAGTGCTTTGTAAATATCGCCTTCCGGAACAGCCGGGTTTACGGTACAACGGATCGGGCGGTTGACGCCGATACGGTTTCCGGCACATCCAACGTTACAGGAGATACATTTCCGAAGAAGATCTTCCTCGCCGTTCTCAACTTTTTTCACCCAGTTCGGCTCAGCGATCAGGCCGCGTCCCATTCCGACGATATCTACATCGCCGCTCTCGAGAACTTTTTCAACGACCTTCGGGTCACGGTAGTTACCAGCATTGATCACAGGCTTTTTGAATTTATTTTTTACGGCTCTTGCCATGTAGGAACGCCATCCATCCGGCAGGAAGTTGGAGTCGATCTGATACTGCAGGGATGGGTTGAGGCCGCAGGATACGTCATACATATCTACGAACTCATCCAGGTACTCGAGGTACTCGAGGGTATCTTCCAGAGTATTTCCTCCCGGAACACGCTCCTCAGCAGAGATACGAACGATGATCGGGAACCACGGTCCGACGTTTTTACGTACTTCTTCGAGAACCATACGTGGGAAGCGCAGGCGGTTTTCTACAGAACCACCGAATTCATCGGTTCTTTTATTGTAATACGGGGAGATGAACTGGCTCATCAGGTAGGAGTGGCCGCAGTGGATTTCAATGGCATCAAAGCCGATGGCCTGCACACGTTTTGCAGCCTCGCCGTATTTTTTCACGGTTGTCATGATTTCTTCTTTTGTCATCGGGCGAGGGGTTTCTCCGCCGGCTTTTGTCGGGATGTTGGAAGAAGAAACGGTTTCCATACCGGTTCTTGCGGAAGATGCGGAAGCTCCGGCGTGGTTGATCTGAATTGCTACGGTAGCACCGTTTTTATGAAGATTTTCGACTAACTGATAGTAGCGCGGCATAAAGCTGTCGTGGTCGATACGGATCTGGCTGGTTCCGTTGGAACCGACCGGGTACTCGATGTTGGCGTTCTCCAGAATAATAAGACCAACGCCGCCTTTTGCGCGGAGAGAGTAATAATTCATATGACGGTTACTCATCTCACCGCTTGTCTCACCGTAGTTGGTTCCCATCGGGGTCATTGCAATACGGTTTTTAATCGTTGTTCGTTTGATGGTAATTGGTTCAAAAATTTTTGGGTAAGCACTCTTCATGAAAATTTCTCCTTATTCATTACATGAGCGGTAATCCTCTGTTTGTGACAAATCCATCATAACTCTTTCGACTAAAAATTAACAATATCTTTCAGATAAACTTTTGATACGTTTTCGCTATCGTTTCTGGACTCTTCGATAATGTCAGCGTGCTGTTTCATGTATTCGGTAAACCGTTCGACAGCCGGAAGCCGGTAGCGGTTCTTCATCCAGAACATAAAAGTCTGATGATAAATCTCGAGACCTTTCAGTGTATGGATGCGGATACCGTCTGCCTGTTCCAGAATATCGGTTCGCGGCATGAGCGCGATGCCGAAGTTTTCGCGTACCAGTGCCACAATCGAATATTCATCCGGGCATTCCATGATAATATTGGGATGAAGCTGATATTTGCGGTAGAGATGACCGGTGTAGGCCCCCATCCAGGATGCGCGGTCGTAGCCGATCACCGGATAACGGGTAAGCTTTACAAGCGGAACCTCCGGTTCGTCGGCAATCGGATGCTGTTCCGGGGACACGATGACAAGCGGCTGCTGGATCAACGGAAAAAACTCCATGTCGTCGCGCTTTAAAAAGCCGCCAAACCCAAGATCGAGTTCGCCGGATTTCACCTTCTGTGCAATGGCCGGGGTATGGTTCTGCCAAAAGCTAAAGGCAACATTTTTGTTTTCTTCTTGGTCCAGAAAGGTGCGGACATTGTGCGGAATATAATGTCCGGCAAGTGGAAAAATATAACCGATGTTGATTTTTCCGCCACCGGAGGCGAGTTCTTTCATCTTGCCTGCCGCAATGTCACAGTCGCCTGCGATCCGGTCTGCATGCTCCAGGAAAAGACGGCCGGCATTGGTAAGGACAACACCGCGCCCTTTCTTTTCAAACAGCGTGATTCCAAGCTCACTTTCAAGGGCGGCCATCGAACGGCTCAGGGATGGCTGGGAAATATAAAGCTCCTCTGCCGCCTGGTGATAATTTTCCAGCCGGGCGACCTTTCGGAAATAGAGAATCTGATTCAGTGTCATGTGGTTTTTCCTCCTGAAAAAATGGTTCCGTAAGAAAGTCTTTGCTTCCTCTTATTATGATAACTCAAGTATACCATATCAATGCATTCAATGCATTGATTTTTTCCTTTAAAAGCATTAGACCGCACACACTTTCACTGTTAAAATAAAGGCAAATGTTATTTTTTTAACATTCACGAAACTGGTAATCTGTTGTTTGTGACAAAACAAAAGGATGAACCGAACAGAGGAAAAAGACAATTTGACCTCAACACATGATCTATTTAAAAAGGAGAGAAACCATGAACAAGAAATACCTGCCAAGTGCATTAATTTTGTACTTGAACTACTTTATCCACGGTGTTGGATGCTCTATTCTGGGCCAGGCAGTCATCAAAGAGGCTCTGGCAGCAGCATGGGGAGTGGAAGCAATGGCAATTACCGCAATTTCCGCAGCACTCGGTCTTGGCCGTCTGATCGCACTGCCATTTGCAGGTCCTCTGTCCGACAAGCTCGGACGTCGCATTTCCACCGCAATCGGAAGTGCTTCTTATGCAATTTATCTGATCGGCCTTGCCCTTGCATTTAATGCAGGAACACACGGTGGTTATACCATCGCTTACGTATGCGCCATTATCGGCGGTATCGCAAACTCCTTTCTGGATACCGGTATTTACCCGGCAGTATCCGAAATTATTTACAAAGCTCCGAGCGTTGCTACTATGGGAATCAAATTCTTCATCGCAATCGCACAGATGCTGCTTCCATTTGTTCTTGGTGTAGCGGTTACTTCTACCGCAGCCGGCTTTACCTCCTACAATCCGTTATTCTATGGATGCGGAATTGCGTATATCGTACTTTTTGTACTGGTATTCCTGTTCCCGCTGCCAGATGCTGACCAGAAAGCATCCGGCAAAAAAGAGGGTCTGATCGACAGCCTGAAGCATACCCATTTCTCTTTCGAGTCCATCGCCATGATCCTGATCGGATTCACCTGCACCGGTACCTTCCAGCTGTGGCTGAACTGCGCGCAGAACTTTGCAAAAGAAAATGTAGGCTGGGCGAATCCGTCCATCATGCAGACCTACTATTCTGCAGGAACTATGCTGGCACTCGTTGTAACCGCATTCCTGACCAGAAAAATCAAAGACGTTCGTTTCATCGTTGTTTACCCGGCTATCTGCCTTGTAACAATGATCGCTGTCCTGATGGGACAGAGTAAACCGCTGATGATCGCCGGTGCTTTCATTATCGGATGGGCTGGTGCAGGCGGACTGCTTCAGATCGCAACTTCCGTTTGCAACATGCTGTTCCCGAAAATCAAAGGAACCGTAACCGCACTGGTTATGATCGCATCTTCTCTCTGCAACTACACCATCCTGACCGCAGCATCTAAAATGCAGCCGTCCGGCGTTATGACCATGAATATCGTTCTGACCGCAGTTGGTGTTGCACTTGGACTGTTTGTAAATATCCGCTATAAAAAAATGGTTGAACTTGCACAGCAGGACAATTAAAATGAGGTTAAGGATTGCGGAAGTACGAAGTACCAAGGAATCCGGACGTGAAAAAGAAAAGCCTGCAAAGAAAAGTCAGGGTTAAATTGAAGAAAGAAGGAAAAACACATGAATACAGTAAAAGTTCGTGATATTGAAATCGGTGCCGGCGCACCGAAAATCATCGTTCCGATCGTAGGTGTTACCAAAAACGATATCATCGAAGAAGCAAAAACCTTCCATTCGATTCCGGTTGATGTTGTAGAATGGCGTGTAGACTGGTTTGAAGGCGTATTCGACTTTGCGCAGGTAGAGGACGTGTTAAAAGACCTCCGCGAAGCACTCGGCAATATTCCGCTTCTGATGACGTTCCGTACCTCCAAAGAAGGCGGCGAAAAAGCTATCGAGCCGGAAGCATACGCTGAGCTGAACATCAAGGCAGCACAGACCGGATACGTTGATCTGATCGACGTTGAGATCTTCACCGGAGATGAGATCGTAAAGAAAATCATCGACGGCGCACACGCTGCAGGCGTAAAGGTTGTTGCTTCTAACCATGATTTCTTCAAAACTCCTGCAAAAGCAGACATCATCTACAGACTGCGCAAGATGCAGGATATGAACGCAGACATTCCGAAGATCGCTGTTATGCCGCAGAATAAGAAAGACGTTCTGACCCTGCTTGCAGCAACAGAGGAAATGACCACCAATTATGCGGACAGACCGATCATCACCATGTCTATGGCAGGCACCGGTGTAATCAGCCGTCTCTGCGGTGAGGTGTTTGGTTCTTCCATGACCTTCGGCGCGGCGAAGAAAGCATCCGCACCGGGTCAGATGGGTGTGAATGATCTGAGCACCGTTCTGGATCTGCTTCACAAAGCCATGTAACCGTTTTTTCTTTGGGGGACACCGGTATTTTTAGCTTTGCTGTTGATGCCGATGTCCCTTTTGTATTATTGTTCTGTTATAAATTTAACGGAGGTATGCCTTTTATGAAGAGAGTATTTCACTGGCTGGATGAAAACTTGGAAGAATTTCTTCTTGTGATCGGTCTGATCGCCATGACGCTGATCATGGGAATTCAGGTTTTCTGCCGCTACGTCCTTGGCATGTCGCTGTCGTGGTCGGAAGAGCTGACCAGATATATTTTTATCTGGTGCGGTTTTTTAAGCGTCAGCTACTGCAGCAAAAAATGCCTTTCCATCAAGATCGAGCAGTTTGTTGCGATTTTTCCGCGGAGAGGAAAAGCCGTTTTCAAAATTGTGAATCATACGTTTGAACTGATTTTTTTCATCTATATGATTCCGTTTGCTTTTTCTTATATGATGTCGTCAGTTAAAAGCGGCCAGCTTTCCCCGGCCTGCAAAATCCCGATGTACTTTATCCAGGCAGCACCGCTTGTCTCCTTTGTACTGGTTGCATTCCGTGTTTTGCAGCGGTGGATGATCGAGTTCCGTGTGGCACGCGGTGAGAACGTTTTCGACCCGGCCCATCCGGAGCGAAATACGCCGGAATCCTTCATTGAGGCAAATGCCGGAGCAGATAACACCACAGAAAATGCTCTGAACGCGGGTATCGACAACCGCATCCATACGATTAAAAATTCGAATGAGGAGGAACGCTAATGCCGGTCGTAGTATTATTTCTGATTTTTGTTGCATTGCTGGTCATCGCTGTTCCGGTATCGATTACCCTTGGAATCACATCTGTGCTTCCGTCGGTGTTTGACCCGTCTTTTACGGTAGGAGCCAAATATCTGATCCGTGCCATGTTCGGAGGACTCGATTCCTTCCCTCTGCTGGCAGTTCCGATGTTCGTCCTCTCCGGTATCATCATGGCTAAGGGGGGCATCTCCAAAAAACTGTTTGATGTCTTTGCCTATTTTCTCGGAAAATTCACCGCAGGTATGCCGTGCGCCGTTATCGTCACCTGCCTTTTTTACGGTGCGATTTCCGGTTCCGCTCCGGCGACCGTTGCCGCTGTCGGAAGCATGACAATCCCGATTCTGACTACCCTTGGTTATGATCTGACATTCTCCACAGCGATTGTGGCAGTTGCCGGCGGCCTTGGCGTTATCATTCCCCCGAGTATTCCGTTCATCATGTACGGTATGGCTTCCGGCGCTTCGGTCAGTGACCTGTTCCTTGCCGGAATTGTACCGGGTCTGATGATCGGTCTGCTGCTGATGGTTTATGCCGTTTATCACTGCAAACGGTATGGGGAGGACAAAGAGAAGATCCATGCAGAAGTCAAAGTGCTGCATGACAAAGGCCTGCTTCGCGTTTTAAAAGAGAGCTTTTTTGCACTGCTCAGCCCGGTGATCATCCTTGGCTGTATCTACAGCGGTGTCGCTTCCCCGACTGAGGCGGCTGTTATCTCCGTATTCTATGCATTGATCATCAGCCTTTTTGTGTACAGGAGTATCCGCATCCGCGACATCTGGTCCATTCTGGTTGAGGCGATTCGTACCTTCACCCCGATCCTATTTATTCTGGCGGCATCGACGGCATTTTCCCGTGTGCTGACGCTGATGCAGGTACCGCAGACGGTCAGCGAGTTTATCCTGAACAACTTCCACAGCCCGGTTGCGATCCTTCTGATCATCAATGTATTCCTGCTGATTGTCGGAATGGTGATGGATACCACACCGGCAATCCTGATTCTGACTCCGATCCTTCTGCCGATTGTACAGGCGATCGGCATGAATCCGATTCAGTTTGGTGTCATCATGGTTGTCAACCTGGCGATCGGCTTCGTAACACCGCCGATCGGCGTCAACCTGTTCGTGGCAAGCTCCCTGACCGAGGTTCCGGTCATGCAGATCGCAAAGAAGGCTATGCCGATGATCGGTTTCTTCCTTGTGGCACTGCTGCTGATTACGTTTATTCCGGCGATTTCGATTGGAATTTTATAGGGAGGAGCGAAGGACAATGAAAAAGATGACAAAAAAGAAAAAGCTTTTCCGAAAAGTGACGGCACTTGCCGCTGTCATTGCGCTTGGCGCATCGCTTGCCGGCTGCGGCTCTTCCGATGGAGAGACGACACAGCGCTATTCCTGGCCGCTGGCAACGGCGAGCCCGGAGGACACGGTAACGCAGATCTTCGCTGAGAAGTTTGCGGAAGAGATTTCAGAGCTGAGCGATGGAAGGATGAAAATTCAGGTTTACGCAAACTCAACGCTTGGCGGCGACCGCGATCTGCTGGAAACGTGTGCTGACGGCGATATTCCGTTTGTCGTACAGAATACGGCACCGCAGGTTTCTTTTATGGGGGATCTTGCCGTGTTTGATTTGCCGTGTGTGTTTGATTCTCTCGATGAATGCCGTGAGAAGATTGATAATCCGGAGTTTTACGAGTTGATCAGCAATGTTTACACAGAGGGCGGCTATCACCTGCTCGGTATGGCAGATCAGGGATTTCGTGTCATGAGTACGAATAAGCCGGTTTACAGCTTTTCGGATTTCAAGGGCCAGAAGATCCGTACCATGGAGAACAGCTACCATCTGGCATTCTGGAAAGCCATCGGTGCCAACCCGACGCCGATGAGCTTCAGTGAGGTTTACATCGGCCTGCAGCAGCACACGATTGATGCGCAGGAGAACCCGTATGAGGTCATCGTTTCGAATAATCTGTATGAGCAGCAGGATTACGTAGTGGAAACGAACCATCTGCCGCATCTGATTTCCCTGATTGTCAACGACGATTTCTTCAAAGATCTGCCTGCAGACGAGCAGGAGATCATGACCAAGGCTGCAAAGATTGCGACCGAGTACGCAAGAGAACAGTCCGATGCCCGTATCGCCGATAAAATTGCGACGATCGAGGAGAGCGGAACGAAGATCCTGACTCTTGATGACCAGACAAGAGCGGAGATCCGAAAGGCGTCGAAGAGCGTGTATGAGTCGATCGAGGAGAATATTGACCCGGCAATTTACAATGCTTATATGGATGGCATTGAGTAAGAAAAAGAAAGATGAAATTCCCGACAGCAAGGCACAAAAAACGACGCTTTGCCGCCGGGAATTTTTGCGTCCGCCAAGTGGGGGGGATTCGCAAAGATTGCCTTGCACAGTCGAAACGGCAAGACTATAATGGGGCTCAGAAGATTTAAAAAATTAGGACCAGAGGAGGTACAGAAATGATTTTTGAACACATGGACCGGATTGTATTTGCAGGAGATTCCGTAACGGATATGGAGAGCGCACAGCCGGTGGGGGAAGGTTTATTTGAAAATGTTGGAAAGAGTTATGTCAGAATCGTCGAGAATATGCTTGCGGCATTTTACCCGGAGGTGTATCTGCGTGTGACAAACTCCGGTATTGGCGGAAACACAAGCCGCGATCTGCTGCAGAGATTTGACCGCGATGTGGTATCTCTGAAACCGGACTGGGTTTCCATCTGCATCGGTATCAACGATGTCTGGAGACAGTTCGACAGCCCGGCTATCCCGGACGAGCAGGTATCCCCGGAGGAGTACCGTTTCAACGTCGAAAAGATGATTCTTTCCGTAAAAGACAACGTAAAAGGTATTTTCCTTATGACCCCATACTACATGGAGCCAAATGGAGAGGACTGGATGAGAAAACGCATGGACACCTACGGGGCCATCTGCAGTGAGCTGGCTGAAAAATACGGCTGCCGCTTCATCGACCTGCAGGCCGTATTCAATGATTATTTCCAGTACCGCCATTCTTCCTACATCGCCTGGGACAGAATCCATCCGAACCAGATCGGTGCGACGGTAATCGCTCGGGCATTTCTGGAAAAATGTGGATTTGATTATCATCACAGACCGGGAGAGGAATAAAAAGGCTGATAAATCTGTTTTGCTCCTGTTCTGTCTGAAAACAGCCGATACAGTCGAAAAAAAGAGAAAAAGAACGGTAAAATTCTGCTTAAATGACCAAATTTAATTGCTGTTTTGGGCTGGCTATGGTATATTATGACTATAGTGTACTTATGCTTGCATTAGGATGGACATTACATAGCAGGACATAAAATAAAAGAGAACAGGAGAGATAAACACATGTATCTGGAAGAGTATAAGAGATGGCTGGAAGCTGATCTGGAAGACGCAGATCTAAACCCGGAGCTGGCACGGATTGAAGGAAACGATGAGGAGATCAAGGACCGTTTTGCTGTATCTCTGAAATTCGGAACCGCAGGACTTCGTGGTGTACTTGGCGCAGGAACAAACCGTATGAATATCTATGTAGTACGTCAGGCAACACAGGGTCTTGCAAACTGGGTAAAAACACAGGGCGGAAACCAGACCGTAGCCATCAGCTATGACAGCCGTATCAAGAGCGATGTATTCGCAAAAACAGCAGCAGGCGTTCTGGCTGCAAACGGAATCAAAGTCAGAATTTACGATGCACTGATGCCGGTACCGGCACTTTCCTTTGCAACCCGTTACTATAACTGCAATGCAGGTATCATGGTAACTGCATCCCACAACCCGGCAAAATACAACGGCTACAAAGCCTACGGCCCGGACGGATGCCAGATGACCGATGATGCTGCAGCAATCGTATACGCAGAGATTCAGAAAACCGATATCCTGACCGGCGTAAAATATATGCCGTTTGCACAGGGAGTAGAAGAGGGACTGATCCGTTTCGTCGGCGATGACTGCAAGAATGCACTGTACGAAGCCATCGAATCCCGTCAGGTTCGTCCAGGTCTTTGCAAGACCGCTGGACTGAAACTCGTTTACAGCCCGCTGAATGGATCTGGTCTTGTACCGGTTACCCGTGTATTAAAAGACATCGGAATTACCGATATCACCATCGTTCCGGAGCAGGAGTATCCGAACGGATACTTCACCACCTGCAGCTATCCGAATCCGGAAATCTTTGCAGCACTGGAAAAAGGCCTGGATCTTGCAAAAGAGACCGGCGCAGACCTGATGCTGGCTACCGACCCGGATGCAGACCGTGTTGGTATCGCGATGAAATGCCCGGATGGAAGCTATGAGCTGGTAACCGGAAACGAAGTCGGCGTTCTGCTTCTCGACTACATCTGCGCAGGCCGCATCGAGAAAGGCACCATGCCGGAGAAACCGGTTGCTGTAAAATCCATCGTATCCACACCACTGGCAGATGCTGTTGCCGAGCACTACGGCGTGGAACTCCGCAGCGTTCTGACCGGATTCAAATGGATCGGCGATCAGATTGCAAACCTTGAGGCAGACGGCGAAGTAGACCGCTTCATCTTCGGATTCGAGGAGAGCTACGGATACCTGGCCGGTCCGTATGTAAGAGATAAAGATGCAGTCATCGGCTCCATGCTGATCTGCGAGATGGCAGCTTATTACAGAAGCATCGGAAGCTCTCTGAAACAGAGACTGGAAGAGATCTATGCCGAGTATGGCCGTTACCTGAACAAAGTAGACAGCTTCGAGTTCCCGGGACTTAGCGGAATGGACAAGATGGCCGGCATCATGGATGGCCTTCGAAAAGAGCCGCTGACCGAGATCGCAGGTTCCGCTGTTGTCAAAGTAACCGATTACGAGAAACCGGAAGAAACAGGACTCCCATCCGCAAACGTTCTGATCTACAAGCTGGCAAACGGTGAAACCGTCATCGTCCGCCCGTCCGGAACAGAGCCGAAGATCAAAGTATACTACACAACACTTGGTAAGGATCTGGCAGAGGCAGAAGCAGAGAAAGAAAAACTCGCAGAGGCTTTGAAACCGATTCTGGCATAAAAAAAATAAAAGAATGGAAGGGCGTGGCTTTGGTCACGCCCTTTTTTGAACCGAAATTTCTTTTGAAAAGTGTAAGATTTTCTGCAAAATGGCGTGATGATAGATGAAAGGGGGGATTTCCATATGGAGGATACTCATATTGTCCAAATGTACTGGGACAGGAACGAAACAGCGATCAGCGAGTCTGCGATGAAATATGGTACATACTGTACGTCCATTGCACAGAATATTCTGCGGAATCCGGCGGATGCAGAAGAATGTGTCAACGACACCTGGCTTCACGCGTGGAACGCTATGCCGCCGCACCGGCCGTCTCTGTTATCCACATTTCTTGGAAAAATAACGAGAAATCTTTCATTTGATCTGTATCGAAAAATGCATCGCAAAAAACGCGGAGAAAGTCAGATGGATGCGGTATTGGACGAGCTGGAAGAATGTGTTTCGGGGAAAGATGATATTGAGCGGCAGTGGGAGATGAAAGAACTGATCGCGGAGATCAATCAGTTTCTGCAGAAGCTGCCGGAGGAGAAACGATGCATGTTTGTCCTGCGGTACTGGTATGTAGACAGTATCGGTGAAATCGCGGAGCGGCTGGGAAGAAGTGAAAATTATATTTCAGTTTCATTAAACCGGATCCGTGGAAAATTGCATACACACTTGACGGAAAGGGGGTTCGAATTATGAAGAAAGAAGAATTGTTTGAAGTGCTGGGAAATCTGGAGCCTGGTATGGTGGAAAAAGCACGGAGTGATCGCCACCCGCGGAGAGGCGTATGGAAAAAATGGACGGCCGCCGCAGCCTGCGCGGTGATCATCGGCGGAGCTGTGCTGGGGGTTGCGACATGGAGAAACGGTCGGGAGGGTTCTGCAGTCCGTTATCCGTCGGGGGTAACGACGGTTCTGGCGGCTTATCCGGCATCTGTGGCTCGGACGATGGATGCACAGAAATTCATGGAAAGCGATGCACACTGGGACTGGTGGGATTCGTACCGGGAGTTGACAGCAAAATCAGCAGAACTGCAGTCGGGAATGGATGCATATTATCAGAACCTGATGAAACAAATGCTGGTTTCAGAGGATGAAAATACCGTCTGCTCGCCGATCAATCTGTATATTGCGTTTGCGATGCTGGCGGAAACTTCGGATGGAAATACGCGGCAGCAGATTCTGGATATGCTTGGTGCGCAGGACATGGACACCTTACGGGAAAATGTTTCTTCACTCTGGGAAAGCAATTATGCAGACACACCCGCGCTGAAAAGTGTGTTGGCAAATTCGCTGTGGCTGGATGGTGAGGAAGCATACAATGACACAACGCTGCAGCGGCTGGCGGAACAGTATTATGCATCGACCTTCTGTGGGACTCCCGGATCGGAAGAGATGAATCAGGCCCTGCGGACCTGGACGGATGATAATACCGGAGGGCTTTTAAAAGAATACACCGAAAACATGGCGATTGCCCCGGAAACGGTATTTGAACTGGTATCAACCATCTATTATAAGGCGATGTGGCGGGAGAATTTCTGGGAAGTAAATACAGAGAAGGAAACCTTCCACGGAGCTGCGGGAGATACCACTGTGGACATGATGAAGAAAACGGAATGGATGGATGTCTACCAGGGCGAACATTTCCGTGCAGTCAGCCTTAGCCTTCAGGACAGCGGCTCCATGTATTTCCTGCTTCCGGATGAAAATACCGATGTCAATGAACTGGTATCGGATCCGGATCTGATGAAGGTTATACGGCGGGATGAAAGCAGTGATAACTGGTATTCCCCTATGGTGAACCTGTCTGTTCCTAAATTTAAAGTATCGGAGAAAACAGACCTGATCGAAACGGTGCGCGCACTGGGTGTAACGGATGCACTGGATGCGGATCTGGCAGATTTCAGCCCATTAACAGGGGACAAAGAGAATTTATACCTGAGCAAAGCAGACCACGCCGCCATGCTTGAAATCGACGAAAACGGAGTAACCGGAGCAGCGTATACAGAACTCGGCGTTTCAGAAACCGCAGCAGAAATACCGGACGACGAAATCGACTTCGTACTGGATCGTCCATTCCTGTTTCTTGTCACGGGGCAGGACGGATCGATTCTGTTTTCGGGAGTTGTGAGAAATATTGCAGAGACATGAAAAAAAGGAGTCGGACTGTCCGGCTCCTGTGTCTGAGACACGTTACAGTATCTCTTCGGTGCTTATTTTTACTCTGCGTTCCTTTGTCGGAGCAGAAAAACAGACAAAATCAGTACAGCAGGGAAAATGCAGCCGGCCAGCATACCTGCCTTCAGATCGTCGCCGGTGTTTTGTGTGACAAATCCAATAACAAATGGGCCAATGGAACCACCCATATCTCCGGCCATGGCGAGAAGTGCGAACAGTGCAGTTCCGCCGAGTGGAATTTTAGAGGATGAAATACTGATGGTTCCCGGCCACATAATTCCTACGGAGAAACCACATACAACGCAGCCTATAAGATTTAAAAGAGGATATGGTGCGAGAGCTGCAGCCAGATAACAGATCAGGCAAAGTGTACCGGATGCGATCATAAATTTTGTTAAGTCAATTTTTTCCCCGTATTTACCATAGAAAGTCCTGCTGATGCCCATCATCACAGCAAACAGGCACGGTCCTGCAATGTCTCCAATGCTTTTTGAGAGACCTAATGCAGACTCGGCATAAGCGGAAGCCCATTGCGCCATCGAAATCTCGCTTGCTCCGGCGCAGACCATAAGAACAAGGGAAATCCAGAAAATGGGAAGACGGCACAGCTGACGAATGGTAAGTCCTTCTTCGCTTCCGGTGAGTGATTCAATCGGGCAGGAAAGGAAATTAAACGTATTGTACAGTGGAAGTACAGCCCAGATACATGCGAGGATCGGCCAGCGTTCCATACCAAAAACTGCCAGAAAAGCAGTGGAGAGTAAGATGACGCCTACAGACCCCCAGCAGTAAAAGGAGTGAAGCAGACTCATAACGCTGTCCTTATTGTCAAACGGACAAGCCTCTACGATTGGGCTGACAAGAACCTCAATCAGTCCGCTTCCGGCGGCATAGATCATGGCACTGAGCAAAATTCCTGCATAGGCATTTGGCAGAATATTGGGCAGAAAGGCAAGTCCAATCAGGCCGCAGGCGGAAAGAATCTCAGAAGCAACGACACACCTGCGATAACCGATTTTATCGACATATCTGGCACAGAACAAATCGACAAGAAGTTGTGTGAAAAAGAATACTGTCGAGATAAACGCAATTTTTCCAAGAGAAATATGGTAAGTTCTGTGAAAGGTAAGAAATAGTAAAGGTGCAAAATTTGCAGAAATTGCCTGCGTGATAAATCCAAGATAACAGGCAATTAAGGTTTTGTGGTAGTTCTTTTTCATAGTGATATACTCCGTTTTTTAAAATGGCAGAACTGCTGCGGCCGTAGTGTTCGTTTCGTTGCCGTTCACCGTGTTCCATGGAGCGACAACGATTCTTTTTGTATAATAACGTAAAATGGTGTCGCTTTCACTGGAATATATCGTCTGTTTATTGTATAATATCGCAAAATAGAGAGGGGCGTGCCTGAAAAACGGAGGCGGGGAAAGATGGAGTTTAATACATTTTATAACAAGATCCAAACGGATGAAACCATGATGGAAACGATACAGCATGGAAACAGTGAATATCCGTTTCAATTGTATTACGACGATCTTGCGTTGTTTGATTTTCATTGTGTAGAATGGCACTGGCATGTGGAGTTTGAGTTTGTTTTTGTACAGGAGGGAACAGCAACCTTCTGGGTTGGCGAAAAGCAGCTTTCACTGGGACAGGGAACGGGCATTTTTATTAACTCAAAGATTTTGCATCGCTATTTTTCTGAAGGCCATGCGATTGTGCCAAATTTCGTTCTGAAACCGACATTTCTCGCTCCGGCAGACAGCCTGATTTACAAAAAATACATTGCACCGATACAGGCGTGTAAGGTGGAGTGCATTGTCTTTTGCAGGGAAATAAAATGGCAGGCAGAAGCACTGGAGCTCATGCAGAAAATTCTCAAAGCGCAGGAATCAGACAAAGACCGGGAACTGGTTACTTTATTTCTGACGCAGGAATTGTGGCACTTGCTTTATTTGCACATGGATTCGGAAGTGCTGCAGAAAAAAAGAGAAAATACGGCATCCTCACAGGGAAGAACACAGCTGATGATGCAATATATTCATCAAAATTTCCGACAAAATCTTACATTGGAGGATATCGCCGGGCAGGCTATGGTGAGCAAAAGTACGGCATTGAATCTGTTCCGAAGATATCTTCACGATACGCCGGTGCATTATCTGGTGAAGTATCGTCTGCAGGAGGCTGCAAAGCTTCTGGCCACGACGGAGAAAAAGATAACTGTAATTTCCGGCGAGACGGGATTTGAAAATATGGATTATTTTTGCAAAACATTTAAGAAATATTATGGGAGGACACCGACGGAATATCGAAGAAAAAAACAAATGGATACGGATGACAGAGAAGGGATCGTTCAAGATGTAGTGTAAGAGAAAACGGAAAAATTACATTCTGAAAAAGGAGCGGAATCCGGTGTGGGTTCTGCTCCTTTTTAAATGGAAAATTATGGAATATATTTATTCGGCACAGCCAAAAACTCTTCTACATATTGCTCTAGTGCCGCAAGCAGCTCTTCAAGCGGAAAGACCTTCAGATCCTGCGCGGCTTCCGGCGGGACGGAGAGGAAGTGATGGAGGAGGTCAAGTACCTGTTGGACGTTCTCATACGGAATTTCTGTGATTCCAGGGTTCGTGACGTTAGGATTGAGATCGAGCGGGATGCAATAGCGGTTGACAAGATATGTATTCATTCGTGTATAGTCCCCGTAATAATACTCCTCCGTGAGATATCTGGAAAAAGGAATGGATGTCCGCGATTTTTTGATATAAACCGTTGCAATCTCATCTCTCATATCTGTAATTTCCCCATCCGCATTATAAAATTCCACAATCTGCGGAATGAAATCCTTAAAAAATTTCCGGTCAATATAAAGATGAAAATAATATCCCAGTGCGCTCGAATCTGGCAGAAGTGAACGGTATTTCGCTGTAAACCGTGTAAGATCCGGGAATACCATCATTTTTTCGCGGTAAAGCGGATCGCGGAAATGGGAGGATTCTTTCTGCTGCGTCGCATCCGGCAGAAGATTTCCGATTAGAAAATCATTTACCGATGAAATCGGATATGGAAAATCCGGGTGGGACGGGAGGTGCTTTAACAGCATTTGGGCTGCGGTGAGATGTAAAATAAAACCTGGCATGGGAATGAAGATGTCCTTTCGTATTTGCTTCTAATCTAAACAAAATGGCAGCGTTTGTCAAATTCTATTTGAGTGGCCTGATTTCTAAAAAAAACATAAACACCGGCAGATTTCTTGACATGGAAATTTGCCGGTGTTATTATTTAACACACGTAAATAAATAATACTGTTAAGTATTTACACAAAAAGGAGGGGGAAACCGTGAAAGATGCATTTGAAAAACTGTTTCGTGCGATGCACCAGTTTAAAAAACTGAACGTATCAGACCTGATTCCGGGACTCAGCAGTTCCGAGTTTTCCGTCATGGGTGCGATTTTGCAGATGGGAGAAAACGGAAAAATTACAAGCTCAGAGCTGGCAGCGAAGACCAAAACGCTTCCGCCGGCTGTGTCGCGGACACTGCGCGGACTGGAGGAAAAAGGATATGTAGAGCGGACCGTTGACAAAAAAGACCGCAGAAATACGTATATCAGTCTGACAGAGCAGGGCTGGAAAAAGGGGGAAGAGGTACGGGACAGAATGCATGATTTTGGCTGCTCTGTGATGTCACAGTTAAAGGAAGAGGATGTAGATCAGCTGGTTGCTTATCTAGATCGTATCTATGAGATTGCAGAAAAAGAAATTGAAACCCGAAAACGACAGAATTCGTGTGCCGGCAAGCTGGTACACCGGAAAGAAGAAAGGGGAAAAAATGAGTAAGATTTTCAAGAATATGCTCCCGTACTGGAAATCGATTCTTGTGATTCTTATGCTGTTGTTTGTCCAGGCGTGGTGCGACCTGTCGCTCCCGTCGTACACATCTGATATCATCGATGTGGGCATTCAGAACAG
Organism: Blautia sp. AF19-1; assembly: GCF_003479155.1. Taxonomy (NCBI): domain Bacteria; kingdom Bacillati; phylum Bacillota; class Clostridia; order Lachnospirales; family Lachnospiraceae; genus Blautia; species Blautia sp. AF19-1. The sequence goes on along the minus strand of NZ_QUGQ01000011.1, from coordinate 97,069 downwards.
CGGTGTTGAGCACGTTACACCGAAACGGATCACAGAGGAAGAATTTCAGACAGCAAAGTTTATCATGACGGATGATGAGGCAGACTTGTGGGAAAGCCTTTATACGAAAAAGGACGGCTATTATGAGCGGAACAAAGCTTCCGAAAAAGAACTAGATACAGCGGATGAAACGCTGACCGTTGCACTCCTTATGAATTACCAGATGGGTGCGATGGAGGAAACTGCCTTCAAACAGCTCGTGGCACAGCAGACCGGTCAGGATGCTTCCGCGTTTGAAAACATGACGATAGAGCAGATCGGCGAGATGATGCATGTGGAGCTGAAGAGCTTCCGGCAGGAAAAAGAAGATGAGGATGGAAACAAGGTGGAAGTGACCTGCGTGGATGTCCGTCCGATTTTTGCGTCTATGCTCGAGAGTGGACAGATGGAGAAGGATGACGTGCTTTCGATGCGCGATAGCATGGAAAAAACGCTCGATACGATGGGAAGCTCGCTGGTAAAATCGATGGGAATTGCCTATGCAGTTTCCGCAGATAAAGCGGCGGGACTTGATATCGACCGGATTCAGAAGTCGTATCTTCTGACGGCGGGTCTTAAGATGGTCGGCATGGCACTTCTGATGGGGGTGGTAACGGTTTTTGTCGGACTGTTTGCCTCCCGTGTTGCTGCCGGGATCGGTCGCGATCTGAGAGATCAGGTATTCAAAAAGGTTGTCGGATTTTCCAATGCGGAAATGGATAAATTCTCTACCGCGTCTCTGATTACGAGAAGTACAAATGATATCCAGCAGATCCAGATGGTATCGGTGCTGCTGCTGCGCATGATTGCGTATGCGCCGATTCTTGGTATTGGCGGTGTTATCAAGGTGATAAAAACGGGCGCCGGCATGGGCTGGATTATCGTACTGGCAATTATTGTGATTATCAGCTATGTCATGCTGCTTGTATCTATTACAATGCCAAAATTCAAAAAGATGCAGAAGTTGGTCGATAACATCAACCTGGTTTCCCGTGAGATTCTGACCGGACTTTCCGTTATCCGTGCATTCGGAAGAGAGGATAAAGAAGAGGAGCGTTTTGATACGGCAAACCGGGAGCTGACCGGAACGACACTGTTTACCAACCGTGTCATGACCTTTATGATGCCCGGCATGATGATGATTATGAATGTACTGACCGTAGGAATTGTCTGGTTTGGTGCACACAGAATCGATGAGGGTACGATGCAGGTCGGCGCAATGACAGCGTTCATTACGTATGCCATGATGATTGTTATGTCCTTCCTGATGCTGACGATGATGTCTATCATGCTGCCGCGTGCTGCGGTTGCTGCAGGTCGTATCGATGAGGTTATCCGGACAGAGCTTTCGATTCAGGATGCTAAAACGCCGGAAAAATTAGACGTACACAATGGTGTTGTTCGCTTTTGCCATGTCAATTTCCGGTATCCGGGAGCAGAAGAGGATGTATTGCATGACATTGATTTCGTGGCGGAGCCGGGAAAGACAACGGCAATTATCGGCAGTACCGGTTGCGGAAAATCAACGCTGGTAAACCTGATTCCGCGTCTTTACGATGTGACGGGCGGACAGATTACCCTGGATGGGAAAGATATCCGAAACATTACCATGAAGGATCTGCGAGACGAGATTGGCTTTGTACCGCAGAAAGGTGTGCTGTTCTCGGGAACGATCGCATCGAACCTGCGCTTCGGAAAAGAAAATACAACCGATGCCGAGATCGAAAAAGCAGCCGCGATTGCGCAGGCAACAGAGTTTATTGAAGCAAAAGATGATAAATATGAGACCGCGATTTCCCAGGGCGGAACAAATGTGTCCGGCGGACAGAAACAGCGTCTGGCGATTGCGCGTGCGATTGCAAAGGATCCGAAAATCTTTATTTTCGATGACAGTTTTTCTGCACTTGACCTGAAAACGGATGCGGCGCTTCGAAAAGCACTGGCGGAGAATGTCAAAGACAGCACCGTGATCATCGTGGCACAGAGAATCAGTACAATTCTCCATGCGGAGCAGATTCTGGTGCTCGATGACGGAAAGGTTGTCGGAAAAGGAACACATGAAGAACTGCTGAAGAACTGTAAGGTTTATCAGGAGATTGCAAAATCCCAGCTTTCGGCAAAGGAGCTTGGAATAGAAAGTGAGGTGGCTGACCATGAGTGACAAGAGAAATCAGCAGCCGCGCAAAAGAGGACCGATGGGAGGCATGGGCCGCGGTATGCAGCCGGGCGAGAAGCCGAAAAATCTGAAAAAATCGATCAAACAGCTTGCACAGTACATCGGAAAATATAAAATTGCGATTTTTGTCGTTATGCTCTGTGCCGCATGTTCGACCGTGTTCAACGTTGCGGGACCAAAAATCCTCGGAAAAGCAACAACGGCATTGTCCGAGGGACTGATGGAAAAAATCAGAGGGACAGGCAGCATTGACTTTACGAAAATCGGAAAAATTCTGCTGTTTACCCTTGGCCTGTATCTGATGAGTGCCCTGTTCAGTTTCATCCAGGGCTGGATCATGACCGGTGTTACCCAGAAGGTATGTTATCGGCTTCGAAAGGAAATTTCGGAGAAAATCAACCGCATGCCGATGAAATATTTTGAGAGCCGCACCTATGGCGAAGTGCTCTCACGTATTACCAACGATGTCGACACACTGGGTCAGGGACTGAACCAGAGCATTACCACAATCATCACATCCGTGGCAACGCTGGTCGGCGTTCTGATCATGATGCTGAGTATCTCTCCGCTGATGACGCTGATCGCACTTGTGATCCTGCCAATTTCTATGGGGCTGATCGGACTGGTGACGAAGAAATCCCAGAAATTCTTCCGTGACCAGCAGGAATATCTGGGTCACATCAATGGACAGGTTGAGGAGGTTTACGGCGGCCATCTTGTAATTAAGGCATTTAACCGTGAAAAGGATACCATTGAGGAGTTTGAGAAAACCAACAGCATTCTCTATGATTCCGCATGGAAATCGCAGTTTTTATCCGGTATGATGCAGCCGATTATGATGTTTGTCGGGAATTTGGGCTACGCCTGTGTGGCGCTGACCGGAGGACTGCTGGCGATCCGAAACGTGGTTACAATCGGTGATATCCAGGCATTCATCCAGTATGTAAAAAACTTTACCCAGCCAATCCAGCAGATTGCGCAGGTGATCAACATGGTACAGTCGATGTCGGCGGCATCCGAGCGTGTCTTTGAATTCCTGAACGAAGAGGAAGAGGATCAGACCACAGAAAATCCGGCCGATATTGGGACGGTAACAGGAGCAGTAACCTTTGATCATGTACAGTTCGGATACAATCCGGACCAGATCATCATCCATGATTTCTGCGCGAAGGCAAAACCGGGTCAGAAAATTGCCATTGTCGGCCCGACCGGAGCAGGAAAAACGACGATGGTTAAGCTGCTGATGCGTTATTATGATGTAAACAGCGGAGCCATTCTTCTGGATGACCACAATATCAGGGATTTCAACCGCAGAGAGCTTCGCGATGCCTTTGGTATGGTGCTGCAGGATACGTGGCTGTTCAAAGGCAGTATCATGGAAAATATCCGCTACGGCCGGCTCGATGCCACGGATGAGGAGGTTATTGCAGCGGCGAAGGCTGCAAGAGCACACCATTTCATTCAGACCCTGCCGGGCGGCTACCAGATGGAGCTGAATGAGGATGCAAGCAATGTATCCCAGGGACAGAAACAGCTTCTGACGATCGCAAGAGCAATTCTTGCAGACAATAAGATCCTGATTCTCGACGAGGCGACCTCATCCGTTGATACCAGAACAGAGATCGAGATCCAGAAAGCAATGGATAACCTGATGAAGGGCAGAACAAGCTTTGTCATTGCCCATCGGCTGTCTACGATTCGCGATGCGGATTTAATTCTTGTCATGAAGGACGGAGATATCATCGAGCAGGGCAGCCATGAAGAACTGCTCGCGAAGAATGGGTTCTATGCAAACCTTTACAATTCGCAGTTTGAGGATGTCGTGGCGTAACACACAGCAATTCTATTTAAGAAGAAAGAGATTCCTGGAAACGGGAGTCTCTTTTTTTAGGAACAATTATAATGATTCGGGTGCTGTTTTGCGTTGCGGTTTATCCCAAATACTGCGGGTTGTCCCGGATTGCTTGAGAGAAAAGAAAAAATTTGGTATGCTGTTGAGAAGTAGAATCTTCGATAAGAAGAGTATGGGGGAAAATAATGAATTTAATTTTATGCGATGATGATAAAGTGTTTTTAAATAAACTGGAAATCAGAATTCGAGGTTTATGTCAGAAACATAAGATTGCAGTGGAAATGGAGTGCTACGTATCTGCGAAGGAGATGCTGGAAGGAATCAAAAATCTTGATGAGATTTCTGCTTTTTTTATTGATATTGATATGCCGGAAGTGAATGGATTTGAGGCTGCATCGTATCTGAAAAAGTGGAACAGGGAATGTTGCATTGTGTTTGTATCGAATAAGGATGATCTGGTGTTTCAGTCATTGGTGTATCATCCATTCTTTTTTATCCGCAAGGCACATCTGGATGAGGAACTGGAGCCGCAGATGCTGGAACTGCAGAAAAAGGCAGGAAAGAAAGTTCCCCAAATAGAACTGCAGACAGGGCGTCAGAGTGTAAAACTTGCATTGCGTGATATCTGGTTTGTGGAGAGCGAGAAGAACTATCTGCTTTTTTATCGGGAAAAAGATACGAGGGATGAGGCGATTCGCGTAAGGATGAAAATGTCAGAAGCGGAGAAAAAACTAGAAGCGCATAAATTTGTAAGGACCCATAAAGGATATTTGGTTAACATGAACTATGTATATCGGTTGCGCGAAAAAGAACTTCTGCTATTGAACGGGAAAAGCATTCCTGTCAGCAGAAATTATCTGAATCAGGTTCGAATGAAAATTATGGGAGTGGTGATGGAATGAGTGCAGCATTTTGGAAGGTTTTTGAACTTGCAATTTCTGTTTGGGAAAACATACTTTTGTTGGAATTCTGCATGGATTTTATGCAGCAGAAACCCAGAGGGAAAAAAGGTAAAATTTTGTGGGGAATTGCAGTACTATTTGGGCTAATCTTTCCTGCGTTGGAAAAGTATCCTGCGTTATATGACAGGTGGGAAATGTGGATCACATTGATTTGGCTTTTTGTCTATTTGATGGTGGGTACACGGGGAAGTGTTCTGAGAAAGGTTACTGCAGCGGTAGTTGCGAGAGCAGTATTGATGATGGTAAACACAGCGATCCTTTTCGGCGGCAGTTTTGTCCTTCAAGAAAGTGTTGCATCGTTTATTCAAGATCAGGATACAGTAAGAATTGCGCTCGTGCTATTATCAAAAATTTCTTATTTTTTTGTTGGTAAATTACTAAATAGTCTTTTGTTTGAACGAGAGAATCTGATAAGCTGGCAATGGATTGCCATGGGATGCAACCTTGTTTTCTCAATTATTGCGGGAGATACTATGATTTTGGTAGTAAGAGATCTGTCAAGTGTGCAGATGCAGGAACAGAAATGGATTTTGCTGTGCGTATGCTGTATCTGGCTGATGTGCCTGATTATGTACTTTATAGTACAGCAAATGAGCAAGGATAATCAAACAAAGCTAGAATATGAACTGATGAAAGAAAAAGAGAAATATTCAAAGGAAAGTATGGAAATTATTACGAGAAGTAATGAAGAATTACGAGAATTTAAACATGATTTGAAAAATTATCTTTTACCTCTGCAAGAGGCAATGGAGACCATGCCGCAGTCGGAAATGGTAAAGGTATGGGAAAAAATTAATCAGAAAATTGAAGATGTGCAGACGCTGATTCAGACCGGAAACAGTTATGTGGATTCTATGATTAATACAAAAATTACTCTTGCGAGAAGTGAAAAAGTAGATGTGAAATGTACGATTCTGAGCAAAATGGAAGGAATTGATGATTTGGAGTTTTGCTCTGTGTTTGGAAATCTTATGGATAATGCGATTGAAGCAGAGCGGAAAGTTACAGAGAAGAAAGAAATTATAATTTTTGTAGAGGAAAAAATGGGATATCTTCGGTTGGAGATTCAAAACAAAATAGAGAAATCTGTTTTAAATGAAAATTCAAGTTTGAATACGACGAAGAAAGATACAAGCAGCCACGGGATTGGGCACAAAAGTGTAAAACGGACGATGCAAAAGGTAGGTGGCGCGTTAAAGTATTATGAGACAGGAGATTTGTTTTGCGCAGAGGCAGTGTTTCCGATAAAATGATATCAGTGTCAAAAGACCTTTTGATACCTACCTCATAGAACGCAATAAAAAAGACTTTGTTTGTATGAAGGAAGCAAAAAGAATGCGGATTTCAAAGGACAAAGTCTTATTTTTTGCCATCTGTACCGATTATCCCAGATAGAGCATGATATCCCAGATCCGTTGACGATGGAGAAAATTTTCGTTATGCTTCGAGTACAGAAGAGAAAGAACGAAATTTTGAAAAGAGGGGATATATGGGAAAGAAAGTGTTGGGAGTTCTGACGATATTGCTGCTTCTTTCGGGTTGTCAGAATATGGGGAATGAGTCAGAAAATTTGCAGCAGGTAAAAAAACAGGAAAATGGAGAAGAACGGAATATTTCTATCAGCAATGATGAAACGGAAACAAATGTGACACATGAAAATGATCAGGAATTAAGCGATGGTGAGCATATTAGTTTTCAGCTTGGCAGTCAGGCAAAAATTGATGCGGTTGTTGACATGCCTGACAAAAAATGGAACGAGTTTGAAAAATGTGTGATAGAAGTGGATGGATTTCAAGGAGAAAGTGTGTTCAATAAAATACTTGGGAAAATCCCGGAAAGTGGATTGGAAACAAGAAAAGGAGACACAGGAGAGCCGGATGTTTGTTATTCGTATGAGGGAATACTTGGCGAACAATTAAAAAATCAAAATGGAACGGTGTCTGTCAGCAATATATTAGGAGTAGAAACGGAAGAAGGAAAAAAAGTTTATTATAATTTACCTGTTGAATATATTACATCAGCCTATGGTGAAGGGATTTTAGTCAGAGACAATGAGCAGGAAATTTCATTGGAAGACGAAGAAAAGCTGATAGAGGAGGGAAAAGAGTTTGTTAGATGGATTGGAGACTGGGAAAAGGTTGAATTGACCAGTAAATACAGTTTTTCGTATAAACAGATGGAAAAACAGCAGGAATTAATGGAACAGGCAATCGAGAATGGAGAATTGCTAAAGCCTCAGAAGATTCAGAAATATGAGTGGTCAAAAGCAGATGATTGTTTACTGTTGTTTTTTCAGGGTTATCTGAATGGGATTCCCGTATTATGCAATGAAATTAACCGGCAGGATGATCTTTATATTCCGTCATCTAAAATACAGGCCGTTATAACAAAGGAAGGAATTCAATATCTTCAAGCAGTTAATCACTATGCTATTCGGGAAAAGGAACCGGTATCTCTTGTGGAAAAAGATATTATTTTGGAAACGCTGAGAAATAAGTATGATTTGGCAATTGCCGAGCCGATTACGCTGGATCAGATGAAACTGATTTATTACCCGATGACAACGGGAAGAAATGAAACGGGGCATTGGATGTGTGATATGATTCCTGCGTGGCAGTTTCGATTTATAGAAGATGAGATCGAACAGTATGTTTACATCAATGCACTGGATGGACGGGAAATTGCGGGGTGAGTTTGTCTGAGCTTTATGATTTACTCAAAGAATAAATTATTTTTGTGAAAGATGTGGCTCCGGGCTAAGCGGGGTCACATCTTTTATAGAGACGCAGAGAAGTTTCGAGGGATGGAATGTATCAACCAGTAAAACTATCTCGAAAATCAAAACAGAAAGAAGGTGATCTTTCATGAATTTTTTTCGAATGATAAAAATGGATTTTACGAGAATGCTTTTATCAGGAAAATTTTATTTTGCCATTGCAGGTGCGATGCTGGTTACTGTGTTGAACATCAGTCAGGAAGCAATGCAGAGCCGGTGGAATGTATCGGTATATTACCTGGTTGTCAGCAGCCATGGTGTGGGTGCATTTTTTGAAGTGTTTTCTGTGCTGGCTGTGCTGCCGTTTGCGCTGAGCTATTGGGAAGACAGCAGAAATGGCTATCTTAGATGCATTGAGACACGCATAGGGAGAACAGCGTATTGCTGGTCGCATCTGGTAGTGGCCTTTTTCGGCTCTGTGATCAGTATTTTTCTGGGAATGGCAGTTGTTTATGGCGTTTTGGCATTAAAAATACCGTGGATAAAAAAAGAAGAGCTTGAAACATTAACAGGCGGTTTAAACTATGGAAATGGACTCGTCCTGCCGTTTTACCTTGCCGCAAGATTTGGAATTGAGGCTGTCAAATATGCATTTATGGCAGTTTTTGCGCTTATGATATCGGGGAAAATAAAAAATCTGTTTGTGCTGGTCAGCACACCGGCTCTTTTTTATTATGCAAGCCAGCTTGTAGCAGAAGCGCTGCAGCTGCCGGGGCAGATGAGATGGTACCAGCTCCATGGGGGAAGTATCCAGAATTTTAAGGATTTTTTTGTGATAGCTGGTTATTTCCTCATTCTGACAGGAATGGAAGGTGTAATTTTCGTGCGAATGGTAAAGAGGAGGGAGCAGAATGGATAGAATACGGATGAGCCTTCGGGTATGTCAGATACGTTTGCGGAAAACATTCACAACACCACGGTTTTATGTTGCGCTGTTGTGGATTGCGATCCTTTTTCATGTAATGACGGTGGGTATTCGAGGCTTCTGCGAGCAGACCGGAGTTGATGTGACTTTTTGGATGCTGCCGTTTATGACCAGATATAATGGAGACCAGATTATCATCGTTCTTGGGGCTCTGCTGCTTTTCTGTGATGCTCCGTTTCTGGAACCGAACAGCGGGTGGCAGATTCTGCGGGCCGGGCGGAAAAGCTGGTTTTGGGGAAACATGCTATACATTGTGGTTGTTTCCTTTTTTTACACCATATGCTTAAGTATGATTCCGGTACTGCTTGTGTTTCCGAATGTAGGGTGGGAAACCGGATGGGGGAAGGTGATCAGTACGCTGGCTCAGACGAATGCGGCATATACCTTTGACCAGGAACCGTTGGATTATCTGATCCTTTCGCGATTTTCGCCGCAGGAGGCAATGGGGCTCACAATGCTTGCAATCTGGTGCCTGTCGGTTATGACAGGCGTTGTGAGTTATGCCGGAAATTTTCTGGTACACAGGGGATTTGGAATCGTCATCAACTGCGGCATCGCACTCACCGCGCTTCTGCTCAGCAAATTTTCCAACATCACAATCGGCTATTACTGCGCACCGCCGCTTTGGATGAACATTGCGAGCTACAAGTGGCAGGGGTATGGAAACGGGCCGTCGATGGCATATGTTTACAGTGTCTTTGCGATTGTCATCGGCGCATGCACGATCCTCTCGTATCTCGGGATTCGGAAAAAGGATCTGAACTTTGTGGAGGAAATCTGAAAGAATGGAAGAAAAGATAAGAATAGAAAACGTGACAAAAAAGTTTGGCAGCTACGCGGCGCTGGACGGGATCAGCCTGAGTTTTGAAAAAGGAAAAATTCACGGAATGATCGGAAGAAACGGAAGTGGCAAGACGGTTCTGTTCAAATGCATCTGTGGATTTCTTCGGGTGGACGATGGAGCGGTTTTGGTGGATGGAAAACAGATCGGGAAAGAGATTGAAGCGCCGGAGAGTATTGGCGCCATCATCGAGACGCCGGGCTTTCTTCCGGGATACAGCGCCAGACAGAATCTGCAGTTTCTCGCCGGCATCCGCAGGAAGATCGGGAAAAAGGAGATCGATGAGGCTATCCGAAAAGTCGGACTGGATCCGGAAGCGAAAAAGCATGTCGGCAAGTATTCGCTCGGCATGCGCCAGCGTCTCGGCATTGCACAGACGATTATGGAAGAACCTTCTCTCCTGATCCTGGACGAACCGATGAACGGTCTCGACAACCAGGGCGTGCAGGAGATGCGGCAGCTGTTTTTGAAGTTAAAAGAGGAAGGAAAAACGATTCTTCTGGCCAGCCACAACCGGGAAGACATCGCGGCACTGTGCGATACGACGGTGGAGATTGACAGAGGAAAGATTACGAAAACGAGGACGTGAACAATGGCAGACAGACACACAACAGAAAAATTGCTGGAAGGCGAACGCCTTTCCGGAAAGGTGACACTCTTTGCAAAAGTAACGATTTTACCGGGCGATGAGCTCCCGTACCATGAGCATCACGGCGAGACGGAAGTGTATCACATTCTGTCCGGGGAGGGAATATATCAGGATAATAACAAAACATATCCGATGCAGGCGGGCATGACGACGTTCTGCGAGGACGGCAGCGGCCATGCCGTTTCCTGTAGCGGAAAAGAACCGCTGGTATTTCTGGCAATGATCCAAAAAAAAGCGGAATTGCTGTAAAAATAAGCTGCCGCACGTTAATGCGGCAGCTTCTGCATCTCTGTTCATCAGTGAATAGTCCCCACCCATATTCCAACTGCTATCAGTAATATACCTGCTACGCGGCCCACTAATTTTGCCTTTTGATATCCCAAAAAAGCGGTTGTTTCCGGCGTGGTAAACGGAAAGAAAACAACATCAATTCCTATTACTATGCTTCCCATCCCTATCAGGAAGCTGCTGTTTGATATAATTCCATAAAACATCACCAGGAATCCTAAAATAATACCGGAAATAAAATATTTAACTTTAGGTCCATCTTTTTCCATTACTTTTTTATAGCGGCTTTCGCATGCATCACTGCAAAATCCAACACTTCCGTTTATTTTTTTGCCACAGTAACTACATCTTTTCATACAGATTCCTCCTATTTTTCATAGCTCTCAATTCCACACTCATGTTTTTTACTTTTCTTGTCGTAATTGATTCCCACTAGCAGAACTTCTCCCGTATACTGTCGCAAAGACTCCGGATATTTTTTATCCGCGATCTGATTCAACGCTGTCTGTGCACTCTTATTCCATTTCAATTCCACAACCATCGCCGGGTACTGCTGTATATATTCCGGTTTCGGTAAAAACACGAAATCTGCAAATCCTCTTCCTGTCGGCATTTCACGGACAGGTTTGAAATAATACTGCATAGCACTTAAATATGCGATCGAAATCACACTGCTCAATGAATTTTCATCGTGATACTGAATTACAGATGTATAGGCCATGTGAATTTCTTCTATCTTTTCAGCAACGCTTTCCGCATCTCCATCCAGTGTCGCATCCAGCAGTGCATCCGATTCTCTCTGAAACGAAATCCATTCATTCCATTTTTTTCTTTTTACCGCCTTCGTCAGCTCCAGCCGTATTTCTTCATTTGGCACAAACGCTGTTTCCTGCTGCTGATCATATCCCAGATACCCCAGATGGATGAGGTATGTGAGCACATCATCCTTATCGGAAAAGTTTATCATATCATTCTGAAACGTTGAAGTATCTACCTTCACAGATCCGCCTGCCAGCAGTTCAATCATTGCCGTTTTCAGACCATCAAAATTCATGTTAATCATCGGTACAATTGATTCATACGTGCCCGTTTCTGACCAGTAGCTCTGATATTTATTCCAGGTCATAACCTCTACAACTGCTTTTGGATTATAAACCTGATACTCTTCCAGCAGATATCCGTCATACCAGCGCTTTACTTTTTCAAAATCGCTGTTGTATGTCCGACAGAGCGCCTGCACTTCTTCTTCTGTAAAACCAGTGTATTTTGCAAAAACTTTCGCATCCAGCATTGTAAATTCTGAAAAATTGTTCAGTGCAGACTGTGTCCTTATTTTTTTGATCGGCAGGATTCCAGTCAGATATGCAAGATGAATATATTTCGAAGGTTCCGTTCCCTTAAAAAGCCCTCGCAAAAAGTTGATATATTCATCCTGTATTTTCTGATTTGCCGCCTCATCTCGAATCAGTACATCCCACTCGTCCAGAATCAGAATAAACTTTTTTCCTGTTTTTGCACTGATCTGTGACAACGCATCCGGAAGCGACGATGTTCCCTCCGATAATTCTTTTTCATATGTTTCACGCAGCTCTTCAATCACATTTTTGTTAATAAAAGTGATTACCTGATCTGCACCTCCGGCCGGCTCAATACACCACTGAATGTCAATATGAATCACGTCGTACTGATTCAGATGCTTTCGAAAATCCGCTGTTTTTCCGACCTCAAGTTTTTCGAAAATTTCTTCCGTATCCAGACTTCTGCTGTAATACGCAGTGAGCATATCCGCCGTGATTGATTTTCCAAATCTTCTGGGTCGGCTGTTGCAGATAAACTTTGATGTTGTGTCTATCACACTGTTGGTGTATTCCAGTAATCCTGTTTTATCGATATATATTTTGGAGTTTAACACATCCTGAAACGCATTGACCTTCGAATTAAAGAATCGTCCCACAACATTCCTCCCTTTTTGATCTCACGATCTATCGTCATTTTATCACCCACCTACGAAAATAGCAAGACCGGCAAAAACCAGGAACACGATTCATTGCTATTTCCTCAGCACCTGATTCAAGCGTGAACATGCTGTGTTGCAAGCACCACTTTGCGGTGCATTTTGCCCTCATTCAGTTGCCGTAGCACGCTACGCTACCTTCATTCGGACAAAATCTCCCACAAACGGGACTCGCAGCCTGCGAAAAGCCTTTTTCAGACACGCTCTGGCGTTATGTATTACCGCCTATTGTCACATGTCACGGCTGACAACGGTAACGGTAAAGAGCGAAAAAGAAATAAAAAAGCTGGTACAGTGTTATGCACACAGATGGAAGATAGAACGGTTTCATTTTATATTAAAGAGTGGATGCAAAATAGAAAAGAACCAGGCAAGGGAATATGGGAGATTAAGCTTTCTGACGTTATTATATTCTGTCATTGCAATGCAGATATTAAATCTGACTTATCTTGGGAAAATATGTCCGGAAATTTCAAGTGGGATCGTATTTGCTGAAGAGGAATGGAAAGTATTATGTTGTTGCGCAAGAAAAAGCAAGGAAATTCCTGAAGCGTATTCACTTAAAGAAGCAATTTATGATCTGGGAGTTCTTGGAGGGACGAAAGGTGCTCCGAGCGATGGTATGCCCGGAGTACGTTCTATCTGGCAAGGACTGGATGTACTATATTCATTGCTTGCTTATCGAAATTATCTTGTATAAATATGGGTCAAGTTAAGGCTTTAGCTATGGGGATATAAGACGTGTCCATCGAATTTACGCAAGTAATTGAGATGGGCAAAATAGTGGTTGTATTAAAAAAAAATTTGAAAAAACGCGAAAAATATCCCCCAGAGGGGCTTATTTTAGCGTTTTTTTTATGTTATTATGCTTACGTCAAAAATTTTTGATCCTGTAACGTCAGAAAGTTCCGCACTTTTTGACGCGCAGGATGCGGGAACAGCTGTAAATCGCCGCCATTCCTCCGCTTCGGGGCGTTTTCCTCTGCTTCCTGCAAATCAATTCCAAAATCCTTTTGCAGCAGACCTGCAAGAGGATTTTGACTTTAATTACAGATAGAAAAGAACAGGCAGACTATGAAAATGTTAAAAGAAGTAGAAGAATATTGGACACGCCGGGCAGAGAGCTATTCGGATGTTGTCTGTCATGAACTGAATCACAGCAATGAAAAGAGCTGGATGGATGTCATATTGAAAGAAATTCCAGAGGATAAAAAGATAAAAATAGCCGATATGGGAACTGGTCCTGGATTTTTCGCCATTAGCCTGGCAAAAAGAGGGTATGATGTGACCGCGGTAGATTATACGCAGGAAATGCTGAACCATGCTATGCAGAATGCGGGAACGTATGCTTCCAGGATCACATGGATGAGAGGAGATGTGCAGAATCTAGAAAACATACAGGACGGAAGTTTTGATGTAATTGTAACAAGAAATCTCACCTGGAATCTGGAAGAACCGCAGAAGGCATATCAGGAATGGTGCCGTGTTCTGAAAAAAGGAGGCATTCTTTTAAATTTTGATGCAGGATGGTATAACTATCTTTTTGATGACAAACAGAAGAATGCATTCGAAGAGGATCACAGAAATGTAGAGGATGCAGAAGTTTTTGATTTCAATGCATATGATGAAGCGTATAAGATGGAAGAAATCGCCAGAAATCTGATTCTGAGCAGATGCGCGCGTCCGACAGAAGATCTGAGGATGATTCGTCGGGCTGGTTTTTGCGAAGCAACGGCAGACAGGGAGGTCTGGAAAAAAGTCTGGGATGATGTAGAAAAAATTAATTTTGCATCGACCCCGCTTTTTATGCTCCGCGCGGTAAAGTAGAGGAATAGCATGATAAAAAAATGGTTAACAGTGATCGGAAAAACAATACTTCTGCTGATCGGAATTACGTTCCTTTCTTTTTTACTGGTTTATCATTCGCCGGGAGATCCGGCAATGGTGGCACTGAAAAAATCCGGTATGCGTGTTTCGGAAAAGGCACTGGAATTAAAACGGGAAGAGCTTGGCCTGAATGATCCCTTTGCCGTGCAGTATGGAAGATGGCTGAATGAATTCTTCCACGGAGATCTGGGAGAATCCTATAAAACAGGAAAAGCCGTGGCCGGCGAGTTAAAGAAAACGATTCCGGCGACTCTGCTTCTGACAGTGGCAGCGCTCGCGCTTACGATCCTGATTTCCTTTCCGATCGGAGTACTGTGTGCGAAGTATAAGGACAGAGGGTTTGACAATATGATTCGTTTCGTCACTTATTTTCTGTCCTCCCTTCCATCCTTTTTCCTGGCGCTGCTGATGATGTATGTACTGTCCATGAAACTGCAGCTTCTGCCGGTCATAGGATCGGTAAGTGGAAAAGGAATTATTATGCCGGCTCTTGTCCTGGCGCTGACACTGTCTGCCTGGTATATCCGCCAGATTCGCGGCATTGTGCTTCAGGAGCTGGAACAGGAGTATGTCGATGGTTTAAAGTCAAGAGGAGCTTCGGAGAACCGGATTCTCTTTTTCCACGTGCTGAAAAATTGTATGCTTCCGATTGTTACGTTGCTTGGCATGTCATTTGGAACTCTGCTTGGCGGTTCTGCCATTGTGGAAACTATTTTTTCCTGGCCGGGAGTCGGAAGACTTGCTGTGACATCCATCAGCGCGCGGGATTATCCGGTGATTCAGGCTTATGTTGTCTGGATGGCAATGATTTACCTGCTGATAAATGCTGCAGTAGAGTTTTTGTGTCAGATTCTGGTTCCAAGAGTCAGAAGGGAAAAGAGTGCACGATGAAAAAAATGGATGGAAAATTTAAAATCAGTCTGTTGTTTCTCGCAGTTATCTTAATCATCCCGGTAATCGGTCCGCATCTGATCCGCCACGATCCGTATGCGGTGAATGTAAGAAATGCATTCTTATCGCCGTGCAAAGAATATTTGTTTGGAACGGACAATCTGGGGCGGTGCGTGTTCTGCCGTATTCTGGCGGGAAGCAGGACATCGATTTATACAGCACTTCTGATTGTCGGAATCGTATTTCTGGTGGGAACACTGGTTGGAATTCTGGCCGGATTTGCAGGCGGGGTTCTGGATGAGATTCTGATGAAAATCACGCTGGTTTTCCAGGCTTTTCCTGCTTTTGTACTGTCGATTGCGATTGCGGGAATTTTAGGTGTCGGCCTGTGGAACGGCGTGCTTGCCTTAAGCGCCGTGTACTGGACAACGTATGCACGGCTTTCCCGGAGTCTTGTGGTTTCCATGAAACAGGAAAATTATATATATGCCGCAAGAATGAACGGTGTACCGCTTTATCGCATGATAACAGCCTATATTCTGCCCAATATGATGGGAAGCCTTATTGTAACAGCGGCTATGGATATTGGAAGTGTAATCCTCAGTATGGCAGGACTTTCGTTTCTGGGACTCGGTGCTGCGCGTCCTACCGCAGAGTGGGGAGCCGTTATGAGCGAGGCGAGAGATTATCTGCAGAAAGCACCATGGATTATCGTTTTTAATGGTCTGGCCCTGTTTCTGGTTGTGACAGTTTTTCAGCTGTTCGGAGACCGACTGAGCGAGTTTGTACATAAGAAAGAAGCAAGAACAGAAAATTAAATTCAAGATGAAACCACCTGCAACGCGAAAAGGCGGACAGATGATTCCATAAAAAAGATCGTCTGAAAGACGGGAAAAACCAAAAAAGAGGAGAAAAATCAAATGAAAAAAGAGATTGTAAGTGTCATGATGGCAGCCTGCCTGTTCGCATCTCTTGCAACGGGATGCGGCACGGCAAATGAGAGTGAAACATCTTCCAAATCAGGTTCGGAAGCAGCAAGTGTGACTTCAGCATCCGAGGAAGCAGCAGGCGCAGTTTCAAAGTCCGGGGAAACGACTACAGATGGAGAAAGAGCAGATCTCGTTCTTGGAGCTACTACCGGTTTCTTTGGTGCAGAAAGTCTGGACGTTGCGTATAACTGGGATGGCTGGATCATGTCCATCTATGGAATCAGCGAAAATCTGTACCGTCTGGATGAAAATATTGAGCCGCAGCCATGGATCGCAGAATCGGTAGAGACACCGGATGAAAATACTTGGGTTTTCACCATTCGTGATGGCGTAACGTTCTCAAACGGAAAAACGGTAGATGCAAAAGCAGTAAAAGCATGCTTTGAGCGTACCTATGAGAAAAATGAGAGAGCAGATTCGACCTTAAAAATCAAATCCATGGAAGCAGACGGCATGAAATTTACAATTGTAACGCCGGAACCAAATCCAACACTGTTAAATGATCTGTGTGATCCGCTTCTCGGTATTTATGATGCAACAGAAGAACCGGATGAGGAGCTTGGTGTTTCCTGCACAGGACCTTACGTTGCAACTTCGTTTACCGCTATGACGGATGTCAAAATGCGTGCCAACGAAAATTACTGGGGCGGCGCTCCGAAGGCAGACACCGTAGAGCTGAAAATTATCGACGATCAGGATGCGCTGGATATGGCACTTGCTAACGGAGAGATTGACCTGATCGCACAGGAAACAGCAAACGGAGCATCAAAGTTCACAGATACTTCGAAATATACAACCGATACCGTGACGACAACAAGAGCAAACTTTTTAAGCTTCAATCTGAAAACAGAAGGACTGGACGATCTGGCAGTACGTCAGGCAATCAATTACTGTATTGACCGTGAAGGCTATGCAGATGTTGTTTATCAGGGATTTGCAACTCCGTGCTATGGAATTTATCCGGACAACCTGGCATTTGGCGGTACAGACGGATTAAATCTGACCGTCGATTCCTACGATGCGGATAAAGCAAAAGAAATTCTTGCAGATGCAGGATACCAGGATACCGATGGAGATGGTATCCTCGACAAAGACGGCGTGAATCTTTCGTTCAAAGTGCTGACTTACAGCTACAATGACAACTGCATCCAGCTTGCTGATATGCTTCAGGCAGAACTGTCCCAGATTGGAATTGAGCTTTCCATTGAGACACAGGATGTGCTGGATGATCCTCTTGCATCGGGTGATTTCGATCTTGCTATTTTAAACTATGCCATGGCGCCGATTGGAACTCCGTCGTACTTTATCAATATGTTGTTTACGACGGGAGCCAGCAACAATTATGGTGGATATTCCAACGAAAAAGTAGACGCGCTGGCAGCGGAAATTGGTACCACATCGGATAACGACAAAGTGGTTTCTCTTACCAGAGAACTGGAGCAGCAGGTACTGGATGATATGCCATTTGCATTTGTGGCAGATCAGCAGCTGATCTTTGTATACTCCAACAAAGTAAAAGGAGTACAGATCAATCCGACGGAATATTATCTGGTAACCAATACTCTGTCTGTGGAAGAATAAATAAAGAAGCACAGGAAACAAAAGCCGGAACAACGGCGAAAGACGAAACGGATCGCAAAAGATGAAAAAAAACAGGATAGAAGAGAATAAGACAGACAAACATCTGGCAGAGAAAAATCAAATAGAGAAAAATCTGATTGTGGATCGTTTAACGGTAACATATGGAGAAAAGCTGGCAGTTGACGGTGTCAGCTTTTCTCTTTCTCCCGGGAAAATTTACGTTATTGTCGGCGAGAGTGGTTCTGGAAAATCGACTCTGCTTCGTACAATCGGAGGACTCCTGACAAAAGAGGGAAAAATTGTTTCCGGAGATATCTGGATGGGAGAACAGAATCTGATACAGCTTTCAGAGAAGGAATGGTGTGAAGTCCATGGAAACAAAATGGGTTATATTTTTCAGAACCCGGAACAGTCATTAAGCCCGCTTGCCAAAATCGGGAAACAGTTTGTGGAATGCCAAAATATGCATGCAAAAACAGCGGGGAAAAAAAGCAAAAAAGAGATTTTAGAGGATGCGGAAGAGCTTTTAAAAGAGCTTCGATTTGAAAACCCGCAGCGCGTTTTAAAATCATATCCATTTGAATTAAGCGGAGGAATGTGTCAGCGTGTTGCAATTGCGCTTGCGATTATGAATCAGCCGTCCCTTTTACTGGCAGATGAACCGACCAGTGCGCTGGATGTCGCCTCACAGGATATGACGATCGAGACGCTGCTCGCACTGCGGAAAAAGACAGATCTTTCGATTCTGCTGGTGACACATAATATGGAAGTTGCAAGAAGACTTGCCGATGAAATCGGCGTTATGTATCAGGGCCGGATCATAGAATCGGGTTTGCCGGAAGAAATATGAAACGACCCAAAAGAGGATTATACGAAAAAACTGATTGCGGCAATTCCGCAGCCGGTGAAACTTGTACTCGATGAGGGATAGAGAAAGGTACGGAAATGGTATGGAAGCACTGCTTCGGGTGGAACATTTAAAAAAACAGTTTCACAGAAATTCAGATGGAACTTATGTATTAAAAGACATCAGTTTTGAAATGATGCCGGGAGAGTGTCTGGGGCTGATTGGAAACAGCGGAAGCGGTAAAAGTACAATCGTAAAGATCCTGACAGGCATTACGACGGCAACGAAAGGATGCATTTACCTGGAAGGAAAACAGATTTCCGGAAAAAGGACGCAAAAAGAAATTGGAAAAAAAGTGCAGATGATTTTTCAGAATCCGAAATCTTCCCTGAATCCGAAGATGACGATTGGGCAGAATCTGGATGACGCATTGCTTTATTACAGAAAAATTCCGAAAACAGAAAGAAAAAGGCAGTGTGAAGAGATTTTGGAACGTGTGCACCTTCCGGTGAGCTATCTCGCCAAATATCCATCGCAGATCAGCGGAGGGGAATGCCAGAGAGTCTGTATTGCCAGAGCACTGCTGCGGCATCCGGCGCTGTTGATTTGCGATGAAGCAACAAGCGCGCTGGATGTTTCGGTGCAGAAGGAAATCGTGGATCTTCTGAAAGAGATTCAACAAGAAGAGCATATGGCCATGCTTTTTATTTCCCATGATCTGGCGCTGGTAGCAAATGTCTGCGACCGGATTCTGATGCTTTTTGATGGAGAAATAAAGAAAATAAAGTGTGTGCCGGATGAAGCGCAATAAGCTGCAGCAGGGCCGGAGTATTTCAGCAGGAGGGCATGAGAGTCGTTTAGATGAGTTTTCATCATCTGGACGGCTTTTTCTGTTTCACCGTTCTGGTAAGCAGCGAAAATTGCTTCATGTTCGGCATCAATGCTCGTCTGGATGGCGGTTTCCTGGCTGTACTGGTTGGAAAAAATGGAAATGCCGCTTTTGAGGCGTTTGGCAGACTCGGTGAGTCGGGAATTGTTGCAATAGCGGTAGAAGACCAGGTGAAAATCATCGGAGCAGTCGTTCCAGGTTTTTATGTCCCCGCATTTTGCGGCTTCGCGCCCTTTGGCAAAAATAGAGGTCACTTCGGCTTTCAGCTTTTCTCCGCATTTGATCTTCTGCGTTAAAATATCGTCTCGCAGAATCTGATAAGTTTGTTCAGATAAGGTTGATTTATTTCATCCCATAAAAACTCTTGTTTTTGCTAAAGTCTGATTAAGATAGAAATTTCATTGTGTGTTTATTCTAACATGGAGCAGGAATCCATTCAAGATGGAAACAGAAAGCGTATTTGAAAAACCGACCTTGACAATTACCGTATTTGACAACAAAAAGAAAACGATTTATATTTATAACAGCGTTATATAACACTGTTATAAGAAGGAAGGTTAACTTGACAAAACCAATCGAAGGCGTTTCAGAGCGAATTTTATCCTGTGCAAAGGAGGGGTTTCTGGAAAAAGGATATGCGGATGCATCGCTTCGCACAATTGCGGCAAAAGCAGAGACAACCACGGGTTC
Source organism: Blautia sp. AF19-1 (assembly GCF_003479155.1). NCBI lineage: Bacteria > Bacillati > Bacillota > Clostridia > Lachnospirales > Lachnospiraceae > Blautia > Blautia sp. AF19-1. Next base: position 76,794 of record NZ_QUGQ01000011.1, on the reverse strand, counting down.
TATTTATTCCCGGTTCCGGGACAAGGAAGGACTGTTTGGCGCTCTGGTGGAACCGGCAGCAGGAGGCAGAACGCTGAAAATTTTAAACGAATCAGATTGCGAATATTTTTTGAATGGAAATAAGCAAACAAACAATTGATTCGCGAGTTTATTGATTGAAAACACGCAAAAAAGCAATCGCAAAAAAATACGATTGATTTTTTGCGTGTTTTGCGTATAATAAAAGCATGAAAAAGTGGAAAGGATGTGAACAGAATGCGAGAAACACGGACCATGGAATTTAAAGAAACGATTACCAATACATTTCTGAAAACAGTAAGTGCTTTTTCGAATTATGACGGTGGAGTTATTCTGTTTGGAGTCGATGACGAGGGAAACAGTAAAGGCTTATCGGATGTAAAACAGTCATGCCTGGATATAGAAAATAAAATTAATGACAGTATTTCTCCACAGCCAGATTATAAACTGGAAACACAAAATAATGATAAAATTATCAAACTTACCGTACAAAGCGGTGCGCAGAAGCCGTATTTATATAGGTCAAAAGCATATAAACGAAATGATACCGCGACGATAGAAGTAGATACACAGGAATTTTCCAGGCTTGTTCTGGAAGGAAAAAATATCCGATTTGAAGAACTGCCATGCAAAGACCAGAATCTGACCTTTCAGATTTTACAGCGAAAGCTGAAAGAACATATTCAGATCGAAACCTTTAGCCAGGACACGCTGAAAACCTTGAATCTATACGACAATGCCAATGGATACAATAATGCCGCTGGTCTTTTGGCAGATCAGAACCACTTTCCGGGAATCGACATGGTCAGATTCGGCGAAAACATCAGTATTATCCAGAAAAGAGTAACATTTGAAAACAGATCGATTTTAGAGGTGTATGAGAAAGCGATTGAAATTTTCAGAGATTACTATCAATATGAGGAAATTAAAGGTGCGGACAGAAAAAAAATAGAAAAAATACCAGAAGCTGCATTTCGAGAGGCGATCGCCAATGGTTTGATTCACAGGATCTGGGATGTGGAATCGCAAATCAGAGTTCTGATGTTTGAGAATCGAATCGAAGTAGTTTCTCCGGGAGGTCTGCCGGCAGGTATTACAAAAGATGAATATTTGTCCGGAAAACTTTCTGTTTTAAGAAATAGAAATCTGGCAAATGTTTTTTACCGGTTGGGATTTGTTGAGATCTTTGGAACGGGAATTATGAGAATCAGACAACTTTACGAAAAAAGCTTAAGAAAACCGGAGTTTGAAGTGTCAGAAAATGCGATTCAGATTGTACTTCCGGTCTGGGAAAGCAATCTGGATTTGACAGAAGATGAGAAAATGATATACGGGATATTAAGCAAAAACAGGTTGAAATCTATGGGGGAAATTGCACCATATGTTTCATTTGGAAGATCAAAAACGACAAAGCTTTTGAAAGAGATGGAGGAAAAAGGGATCATAACTGTGGAAGGTAAGGGACGCAACACGAAGTATAGTATAAAATAAAACTTGCGTATTTATAAAAAAAGTAGAAACACCGGCATTTTTCTTGGCAGAGAAACTTGCCGGTGTTATTATTTAACACTAGTAAATAGATAACGATATTAAATATTTGCGGAAGAAGAAGGGAAAAAGAGTGACAGAGAGTTTTGAAGAACTGTTTCGTGCATTGCATCAGTTTAAAAAGCTGAATGTGGTGTCCATGCTGCCGGACGAATTGACGAAGTCATTCAGACCAAGTCCTCGATTGAAGCTGCAGAAAATCCGGGAAAAGTGGAAGTCAAAAACGGTGTGGTTCGTTTCGAACATGTCAACTTCCGATATCCGGGTGCCGAGGAAGATGTGCTTCATGACATCGACTTTGTGGCAGAATCTGGAAAGACAACCGCGATCATCGGAAGTACCGGCTGTAGAAAATCTACACTGGTCAACCTGATTCCGCGTCTTTACGATGTAACGGGCGGATCCATCACACTGGATGGAAAAGATATCCGCAGGATCACAATGAAAGATCTGCGGGATGAAATCGGTTTTGTACCGCAGAAAGGTGTTCTGTTCTCCGGAACGATCGCATCCAACCTCCGTTTTGGAAAAGATGATGCGTCAGATGAAGAGATTGCAAAAGCAGCGGAAATTGCGCAGGCAACTGAGTTCATCGAAGCAAAAGATGACAAATACGAAACGCCGATCGCCCAGGGCGGAAGCAACGTCTCCGGCGGTCAGAAACAGCGTCTGGCGATTGCGCGTGCCATTCTGGCAGACAACAAGATTCTGATCCTTGTTATGAAAGACGGCGATATCATCGAGCAGGGAAATCACGAAGAGCTGCTCGCGGCAAATGGATTCTATGCAAATCTGTATAACTCGCAGTTTGAGGATGTTGTGGCATAGCAGATCCGTAAAAATTGAAAAATAGAAAGAGCCCGTTTGGAATATCCGATTGGCATATCCGGACGGGCTCTTTTGATGCGCGATAAACTAAAAAAGGAAAATGTGAAGAAATGGTGTAAAGTCGCTCAGAAAATGTGAATAAGATAGAAAAATTCCCTCTGATTTTGTGAAAAAAGTTGTTTTCCTTTGCGGTTAAGAATATAATAAAAGCATCAGAATAAGCAGAGGAGGTGCGCGAAAGAGATGCTTTATTTAAAACGAAAAATCGATTTTTTTCTGAGTGCATGGAAAAGCAATCCGGACCGGAAACCGTTGATTGTAAAAGGACCGCGGCAGGTGGGAAAAACCGAATCCATCCGGCGGTTTGGAGAGCAAAACTATAAAAGTGTGATTAGCATTAATTTTGTAGAAGAACCAAAGTATAAAATGATTACAACCGATGGATATAAAACGGAAGATATTATAAAAAATATTTCCAGGATTGACCCGTCGAAACGTTTTATAGAAGGCGAGACCCTGTTCTTTTTTGACGAGCTGCAGGAATTTCCGGAGATTGCAACTGCACTGAAATTCTTTAAAATCGATGGCAGATTCGACGTGATCTGCAGCGGCTCTATGCTTGGGATCAATTACCGGAAAATTGAAAGCAACAGTGTTGGCTATAAATCCGATTATGAAATGTTTTCTCTGGATTTTGAAGAATTTTTGTGGGCGAAAGGATATGATGACAGCACGGTAGAGGATATGCTGGAACATATGCGGACGCTGAAGCCGTTTAATGAAGTGGAGATGTCGGTGTACAGTGAACTCTTTTTAGACTACTGTATTCTGGGCGGAATGCCGGCTGTTGTGCGGGAATTTGTCGAAAAGGGAACATTTGAGGGCTCACTGGAAGTACAGAGACAGCTGATTGCAGACTATAAAGAGGACATTCGCAAATATGCGGAAGGAATGGATCAGACCAGAATTTTAAATGTATTCAACCATATTCCGGTGCAGCTTGCGAAGGATAACAAAAAATTCCAGATTTCAAAAGTGGCATCAGGAGCGAGATTCCGTGATTACCGCGGGTGCATCGAATGGCTGCATGATGCGGGAATGGTCAATGTATGCTATTGTATGAATTTTCCGGAATTACCATTGCAGGGAAATTATGATGAAACGAAATACAAGCTTTACTTCGCAGACAGTGGTTTGCTGGTAGCCATGCTTGATGAAGAAGCCCAGGTGGATTTAAGAAGCAATAAAAATCTTGGTGTATACAAAGGTGCGCTTTATGAGAATGTTGTCGGAGAAGCACTGGTAAAATCAGGTTACCGGCTGTATTATTATAAACGGGACGATTCTTCACTGGAGCAGGATTTTTTTGTCCGGACAGCAAATGCGCTGATTCCGGTCGAGGTTAAAGCACAGAATGGAATGGCAAAATCCATACGAACTTTAATCAGCGGGAAAAAGTATGCGGACATCCACTGCGGAATTAAATTTACAGGCAGTAACATGGGATACGGAGAGCAGATTTATACGTTTCCGTATTTTTGTGCTTTTTTGCTGAAAAGATATCTGGCAGGGGTGGATGAGAAAGCGTTCTTAGAAGGGGCTTATAGCAAGGATTCTCACATCTCTGCAGGTGATGAGATGAATTAAGTGAATGGAAATACAAAATGAAGCGAGGAAAAAACTATGGCAGACAAACACACAACAGAAAAACTCCTGGAGGGCGACCGCCTTTCGGGAAAAGTAACCTTATTTGCAAAAGTGACGATTTTACCAGGGGATGAGCTTTCCTATCATGAGCATCACGGTGAGACAGAAGTATATCACATTTTATCAGGAGAGGGCCTGTACCAGGACAACGACAAGACGTATCCGGTGGAGGCAGGAATGACGACCTTCTGTGAGGACGGAAACGGCCATGCGATTTCCTGCAAAGGAGACGATCCGCTGATATTTCTGGCGATGATTCAGAAAAAAGAAGCATGATAAAAAATTCTGTCAGAGGAAAGGAAACTGTCGAAAGAGATTTTGAAAGAGAAGCTTTTTCGGCAGTTTTTTTTGTTTCCATGCATACGAAGGGAACAGATGAGTGGCAGGTTTGCTTGTAGGAAAAAACAGTACATGGTATGATGGAGTTACTATTTCGAGGGGGTGGCTGTATGAGCAGAAAGAAAAAGATGAAAATGGAGTACCGCTTTTATGAAGTGCCGGAAAAATGTCCGGTGCTGGCGCTTCTGGGCGAAAAATGGGTACAGAACTACGGTTATCAGATTGATTACCTGCATTTTCATAATATGATGGAGATCGGCGTCTGCTATTACGGTGAGGGGACAATTGTCCTGGAAGATAAAGAAATTCCGTACGACGGGGGGGCATTTACGGTAGTACCAAAGAACTTTCCACATACGACAAACTCAAAGGAAAACAGTCTGTGCTCCTGGGCATGGCTGTTTATTGATGTGGAAGGCTTTATCACAAAACTGTATAAGGATAATTCGCGTATGGCACAGAAGCTGATTTCCCGCATCAACCAGAGGGCTCATTACTCGAAAAATGAGGACAGACCTGAGGTGGCGGAGCTGATCAAACTGATTATTAAATGCATGGATGAAAAAGAGGAATTTTATCTGGAAGAAGTAAAGGGGCTGACGCGGGCGCTTCTGATGCAGATTGCGAGATGGAATGAAAAAGATGAGACGCAGGAAAAGAATGCCATTCTGGATGATGCCAGCATTGCCCTGATTCTTCCTGCGCTCAATTATATCGGGGAAAATTTCCACGAGAGCATCCGGATTGAAGAACTTGCGGATGTGTGCCACATCAGTGAGACACATCTGCGCCGTATTTTTCAGGAATCCATGCGGATGCCGCCGGTGGAATATATCAACTGGGTTCGGATCCGGGCAGCGTGCAAAGAGCTGAGAAAGACAAATGCCTCCGTAAGTGACATTGCACTGCACTGCGGATTCACAACAATATCCACTTTTAATCGTAATTTTCGAAAGATTCTCGGCGTTTCGCCCCAGCAATGGCGGAGGGCACCGGAACATTACGAGCAGAATTTGTTGAAATTTGACATAAAAACACAGGAAGGATGGTGAAACAAAGTGAAAATATCTATAAATAGTTGAAAATGCATAGGATAGAGTCGAATATGCGCACAACCGACGAAAGAATGTTGTTATAATTTGTACATGTTGAGGGGATAAAAACCTAAAAAATGTACAAAACAACCAAAAGACTTTTAAGCGATATATGTGAAAAAGTCAGGTTGTAAAATAACATCTTAAGGAGGATGTGCAATATGAGAAGAAAAATTGTATCAATCGTAATGGCATCAGCAATGGTACTTGGACTGGCTGCATGCGGATCCAGCGGAGGAACTACAACAAGCTCCAGCAACGGCGGAAACGATGCATCAGCAGCAGATGACACCACTGCAAAATCAGAGAGCAGCGACGTAGTAGAAGGTGGTTCAGATGATGACAACACCTTAACCGTATGGACCTGGGACCCGAACTTCAACGTTTATGCGATCCAGAAAGCAGCTGAGATTTACGCGCAGGATCACGAAGGCTTTAAGGTAGAAGTCAGCGAAGTACAGTCCGATGACATTGAAACCCGCCTGACCACAGCAGTTTCTGCAGGAGACTTAAGTACTCTGCCGGATATCTTCCTGATGCAGGACAACTCCTTCCAGAAATATGCAACCAACTACCCGGACATTTTCACAGATCTGACCGATTCCGGTATCGACTTTGGCGAATTCTCATCCGCAAAAGTTGCTTACTCTACACTGGATGGAAAGAACTACGGAATTCCGTTTGACAATGGCGCTGTGATCGAGTGCCTGCGTACCGATATGCTGGAAGAGGCAGGCTTTACCGTAGATGATTTCACAGACATTACCTGGAATGACTTTATGGAAAAAGCAAAAGTTGTCAAAGAGAAAACAGGCCAGCCAATCCTGACATCTCAGGCCGGATCTCCAGACCTTGTTATGGAAATGCTGCAGTCCTGCGGCGAGTCTCTGTTTAATGAGGATGGATCCGTAAATATCGTAGACAACAAAGCATTAAAACCAATCCTTGAGATCTACAGCCAGATGGTAAAAGATGGTACTCTGGTAGAAGTTACCGACTGGGATCAGTACATTGCATCGATCAACAACGGAACCACAGCAGGCGTTATCAACGGATGCTGGATTATGGCTTCCATCACAGCAAACGAAGATCAGTCCGGTAAATGGGCGCTCACCAATATGCCAAAACTGGACGGCATCGACGGAGCAACCAACTACTCCAACAACGGTGGTTCTTCCTGGGCAATTTCTTCCAACTGCAAGAAAACCGATCTTGCCATTGACTTTATGAAATCTACCTTCGCAGGCAGCACAGCTCTTTACGATGACATCATCGCAAAAGGCGCTCTGGCAACCTGGGCACCGGCAGGAGATTCCGAAGCATATGCACAGCCAGTTGCATTCTTCAGTGATGACCCGGTTTATGCAAAAATCGTTGATTTCGCAACCAAGACTCCATCCAACATCACTGGAGCATTCTACTACGATGCACGCGATGCTGTCGGAACCGCACTTTCCAATATCATCCAGACAGGAGCAGATATGGACAGCGAACTCCAGACTGCACAGGAAACCGTAGAGTTCAACATGGGTAACTGAGATTTCTCATATTGTAAAAAAGTAGGACGATAAGAAACGGGTCTGCTTCTAGACAGACAGAAGCAGGCCCGTTCTGTATCTGCACCGGGGTGGGCTTGAAAAATGATTTCTGCAGGAGAACATGCAATGTTGTCTGCAAAAAGATTTTTTCAAGCGTACCTCGCAGCGAAAAAAGAAAGGAAGATTCCATGAGCAGCCAGAAGAAAAAAGGAATGAACTTGGAAAGAAAACAGAATCTTACCGGATGGGTTTTTCTGCTTCCGGCAACGATTCTGATCGCATGGATGAGCTTTTATCCGATGATTCAGGCATTTATCCTGTCTTTGCAGACCGGTATGGGCATTAACCTGAAATTCAACGGATTTGCAAACTATGCGCGTATTTTAAAAGACCCGACTTTTAAACAGACTTTAAGTAACACTTTCCTCTACCTGATTATTCAGGTGCCGATCATGCTGATCCTTGGTCTGATGTTTGCATCGATGCTGAACAACAAAGATCTGCGTTTCAAGGGACTGTTCCGTACCTGCATTTTCCTGCCGTGCGCAACATCGCTGGTATCTTACGCAATGATTTTCCGTTCCCTGTTTGCAAACGATGGATTTATCAACACCGTTCTGCGCGGACTTGGCATGCATCCGATCATGTGGTTCTCCAATGCCTGGACAGCCCGTGCCGTTATCATCATCGCATTGGTCTGGAGATGGACGGGATACAATATGGTATTCTATCTCTCCGGTATGCAGAACATTGAATATTCGATCTACGAAGCAGCAAAAATTGACGGCGCAAGCCCGCTGCAGACCTTCTTCAAGATCACCGTTCCGCTGTTAAAGCCGATGATCCTGCTGACCACGATTACCTCTACCAATGGTACGCTGCAGCTGTTCGATGAGTCCCTGAACCTGACAAACGGAGGTCCTGGAAAATCAACCATGACCATGTCTCATTACATTTACAACATGTCCTTTGTACAGAGTCCAAACTTCGGCTATGCGGCAGCAATGTCGATCCTGATCCTGATTATGGTTGCCATTCTGGCACTGCTTCAGATGAAAGTAGGTGACGAGCGATAATGGGAAAAACAAAGAAATTCTTCATGTATCTGGTTTTAACGGTAGCATCCATCCTTTCTGTATTTCCGCTGTACTATATGTTCTGCGCGTCTACGAACAGAAGTATTGATGTTATTGCCGGAAAACTGATTCCGGGTACGTATCTGATGGAAAACTTCAAGTCACTGATTGCGCAGCAGAACCTGCGTCTTGCACTGTGGAACTCGTTCCGGAATGCAACGGTACTGACGGTCCTTTGTCTTCTGGTCTGCTCAATCGCAGGTTATGGATTTGAAATTTATCATGACAAAGCGAAAGATGCGGTATTTACCGTGCTTCTGACTGCGATGATGATCCCGTTCGCAGCAATCATGATCCCGATGTTCCGTATGTTTTCACAGTTAAAAATGGTCAACACGATGGCAGCATTTATGCTTCCTTCGATTTCCACTCCGTTTATGATTATGATGTTCCGTCAGGCTTCCCGTTCTTTCCCGCACGATATCATCGAAGCGGCAAGACTGGATGGTTTAAGCGAGACAGGAATTTTCTTCCGCATGTATATGCCGACCATGAAATCGACCTATGCGGCAGCAACGATCATCACCTTCATGAATGCATGGAACAACTATCTGTGGCCAAAGGTTATTTTACAGAACAATGATTCCATTACCATGCCGATGCTGGTAGCGAACCTGCTCGGCGGCTACACTGTAGATTATGGCGTGCTGATGCTCGGCGTATTCATCTGTACGATCCCGACAGCAATCATTTTCTTCTGCTTCCAGAAGAGCTTCACAGAAGGTATCACAGGTGCTGTAAAATAAGAAAAAGAATCGAACAGAAAAGGTGGATATTTGGATGAATATCCACCTTTTTTCAAAAGATCAAAGAAAATAAAATTCCAGAAGGAGGAAAATAAAAATGGGTGTATTTCAGTATGAAAAAGTGAAGGACCCGACGTATTATGGAGAGAACCGGGTACCGGCGCATTCCGATCACAGGTATTATGGATCGGTGGAAGAAATGGAGCAGCATGTGGAAAACTTCCGTCACAGTCTGAACGGACTGTGGAAATTCCACTACGCAAAGAACTACGAGAGCACGATTCCGGGATTTGAGACACCGGAGTATGACTGCACAAAATGGGATGATATCCGCGTGCCGGCGCATATCCAGATGGAGGGATACGACGCACCGCAGTATGCCAATGTGCAGTATCCGTGGGAAGGAAGAGAAGAAATCCAGCCGGGCGAGATTCCGGAGCGGTTCAATCCGACGGCTTCCTATGTGAAATATTTTGAAGTGCCGGATCAGATGAAAGGAAAACGGCTTTTTGTTTCCTTCCAGGGAGCAGAGAGCGGTATTGCCGTATGGCTGAACGGAACGTTCCTTGGCTACAGCGAGGATACGTTTACTCCGTCCGAGTTTGAACTGACCCCGTATCTGAAAGAGGGCGAAAATAAACTGGCTGCGCAGGTTTTCAAATGGACGAGCGGAAGCTGGTGCGAGGATCAGGATTTCTTCCGTTTCTCCGGTATTTACCGTGATGTGTATCTGTACACGATTCCGGAGGTTCACGTTTCGGATCTGAAAGTACAGACGCTGCTGGATGATACGTTTACGAAGGCAGATCTGGTCATTGATACGAAAACGATCGGAAAAGGAAAAGTGAAAATTACCCTGTCAAAAGACGGAACGGCACTGCAGAGCACCGAAGGTGTGCTGGATGGGGAAACACAGTTTGTTCTGAAAGTCGATCACCCGGAACTGTGGTCCGCAGAGACACCGGTGCTGTATGATCTTCTGCTGGAAGTCACCGCAGAGGATGGAACGGTGCAGGAACTGATTCCGCAGAGAGTCGGATTCCGCCGCTTTGAGATGAAAGACCACATCATGATGCTGAATGGAAAACGCATTGTCTTTAAAGGCGTCAACCGCCACGAGTTCAGCTCCGTATCCGGCCGTGTTGTTTCGAGAGAAGAGCTGATCAAAGACCTGACAACGATGAAACAGAACAACATCAATGCAATCCGTACCTGCCATTACCCGGATGCGGTCGGCATTTATGATCTGTGCGATGAATACGGTATTTACATGATTGCAGAGTGCAACATGGAGTCCCATGGAACGAGAGATACGGATGCGGTACGAAACGGAGATTTCTCCGGTGTTGTACCATGCGACCGCCCGGAGTGGATGGACTGCATGCTCGACCGTGTGAATTCGATGTATCAGAGAGACAAAAACCATCCGGCGATTCTGATCTGGTCCTGCGGAAATGAATCGTTTGGCGGAAAGGTTATTTTTGAAATGTCTCAGTTATACCGGAAGATGGATCCGACCCGCCTTGTCCATTATGAGGGAGTGAACGATGACCGCAGATACAACGACACCAGCGATATGGAAAGCCGGATGTACACCACGGTCAACGAGATCCGGGAATTTTTAGCGAAAGACCGCAGAAAACCGTACGTCTGCTGTGAGTATGCCCATGCCATGGGAAATTCCTGCGGCGCGATGAAGAAATATATGGATCTGACCGAGGAAGAGCCAATGTTCCAGGGCGGCTTTATCTGGGACTATATCGATCAGTCGATTTATAAAAAAGACCGCTACGGAAAAGAGTTCCAGGCGTATGGCGGTGATTTTGACGACCATCCGTGTGATTATAACTTCAGTGGAAATGGTATCGTATACGGCGGCGAGCGCGACGCGTCTCCGAAGATGCAGGAAGTAAAATTCTGCTATCAGAATATTTCCATTGACGTGCAGAAAGACAAGGCGGTTGTAAAAAATAAAAACCTGTTTGTGAATACCGATACATTTGCATGCGTAGTACTTCTCGAAAAAGAAGGAAAGAAACTGAAAGAAGTGCCGATGGAAGTTTCGGTGGAGCCGCTTTCGGAAAAAATGGTGGAGCTGCCGATCGCGGTACAGACACTTCCGGGAGAGTATGCGGTGACCGTTTCCTTCCGCCTGAAAGAAGATACCGTATGGGGCAAGCGCGGCCATGAAGTTGCATTTGGACAGGGCGTTTATGAAGTGGAAGCACCGGCGAAAGCAGAAAAACCGGCGAAATTTGAAGTGATCCGTTCCAACCATGATTTTGGTGTGCGCGGCGAGAATTTCGATGTGATGTTCTCCGATCTGAACGGCGGACTCGTATCGTACCGTTACGGCGGCGTTGAGATGATCAAAATGATTCCGAAACCGAACTTCTGGCGTGCGCCGATCGACAATGACTGCGGAAGCCTGATGCCGATGCGTTACAGCCAGTGGAAGATTGCTTCGATGTATCTGTCCCACAAATATCCGAACGGCAGCCATTATCCGGGACTGTATGCACCGGAAATCGAAGTACACGAGGACTGCGCAGAAGTCAGCTACCGCTATGTAATGCCGACCACACCGGCGAGTGAGTGCCGTCTGACCTACCGTGTCTTCGGCGATGGAAGCATTCAGACGACGCTGACGTATGATCCGGTGAAAGAGCTCGGCGATATGCCGGAATTCGGCGTGATGTTCAAGCTGGATGCCGATTACGACCACGTTACCTGGTATGGCATGGGACCGGAGGAGACGTATGTGGACCGCTGCGCCGGAGCAAAGCTTGGCGTTTATAAGAATAAAGTCGAAGACAATATGGCGAAATATCTCGTTCCGCAGGAGTGCGGCAACAAGGTTGGTGTACGCTGGGCAACCGTGACGAACCGCAAGGGCCGTGGTATGATGTTCAGCGGCGACAAGATGGAATTTTCCGCACTGCCGTACACACCGCACGAGCTGGAAAATGCGATGCATCCGTATGAACTGCCGCAGGTACATTACACCGTTGTGCGCGTGGCAAAACAGCAGATGGGTGTCGGAGGAGACGACAGCTGGGGTGCACAGACCCATCCGGAATACCTGATTCCGGTTGACCAGAAACTGGAATTTACCTTTACATTCCGAGGCATTTGAGAATAAAAGGAGATTTTCATGAGACAGAATATAAATTTTGGAAAACTTCTGCATGGCGGAGATTACAATCCGGAACAATGGCTGGAATATCCGGAAATTCTGGAACAGGATCTTGCGTATTTCAAAAAAGCGAAAATAAATGAAGTTTCCCTCGGCATCTTTTCCTGGGCATTCCTGGAGCCGGAAGAAGGCGTGTTTGATCTGGAATGGCTCAAAAAAATGGTAGACCGCCTGTATGAAAATGGAATTTCTGTCATGATGGCTACACCGACAGCGGCAAGACCGCGCTGGATGGCACAGAAATATCCGGAAGTACTCCGCATGGATGCGATGCGGCAGAGAAATCTGTACGGAGAGCGTCATAACCATTGCTATACCTCGCCGGTGTACCGGGAAAAAACGAGAAAGATCAATACAAAACTGGCAGAAGCGTTCAGGGATCATCCAGGTGTCATTGCATGGCATATTTCGAATGAACTAGGCGGAGAGTGCCATTGTCCGCTCTGCCAGGAGGCATTTCGGAACTGGGTAAAACAAAAATATGGCAGTTTACAGGCCTTAAACCATGCATGGAACACGGCGTTCTGGAGTCATACATACCAGAGTTTTGATCAGGTGGAGAGTCCGTCGCCAAAAGGAGACGCATCGCTGCACGGACTGAATCTGGACTGGAAACGATTTGTAACAGATCAGACAGCCGATTTTGTGAAATGGGAGATCAGCGCGCTGCGGGATGCCGGTGCCAAACAGCCTACGACCATCAATATGATGTATGATTTCAAGGGACTGGATTATCACAAGTTTGCCGACATTGTTGATTTTGTTTCCTGGGACAATTATCCGACCTGGCACAAAGAAGCGGAAGCAGTTACGGCAGCAGATACGGCGATGCAGCATGATATCATGCGCAGTATCCAGAAAAAGCCGTTTTATCTGATGGAGAGCTGTCCGTCCGCAACAAACTGGCAGCCGGTCAGCAAACTGAAAAAGCCGGGCATGCTGCATGCCGCATCCATGCAGGCCGTGGCGCACGGATCAGACAGCGTCCTGTATTTCCAGATGCGCCAGAGCCGTGGAGCTTCCGAAAAGTTTCATGGAGCGGTGATAGACCATTATGGAGGAGATGACACCCGTGTATTCCGGGAAGTGACAAAGGTAGGAGAAACCCTGGCGCAGATGCAGGAACTTTCCGGTGCCATCTGCAGTCCGAAAGTGGCTGTGATTTATGACACCGAAAACCGGTGGGCACTGGAAGATGCGGCAGGGCCACGGAATCAGGGCCTGTTTTACAAAGAAACCGTGGAAAAATCATACCGCGCCTTCCGCAGACTCGGCCTGGATGTTGATGTCATCGATGAAACGCAGGGCCTTTCGGACTATCAGATCGTGGCAGCGCCTGTGGTTTATCTGCAGCGGGAAGGATGGGTGGAAAAAGTACGGCAGTTTGTGGCCGGAGGCGGCACTTTCCTGGCAACGTACTGGTCCGGAATTGTAGATGAGACGGATCTTTGTTTCCTTGGCGGAACGCCGCACGGACTGCTGGATGTAATGGGACTTCGGAGCATGGAGATTGACGGCCTGTACGATGGGGAATGGAACGAAGGAGTTCCGGTCCCGCAAAACCGTCTGCATCTGACCCGGACGTACCGGTGCAGCAATCTCTGTGAACTGGTGAAACCATCGACAGCAGAAGTGCTGATGACTTATGGAAAAGATTTTTATGCAGGAATGCCTGCACTGACAGAAAACCAGTATGGTGCAGGAAAAGCATATCAGATCTGTGCCGGTTTTGAACAGGGTCTGTACGATGAGCTCTGCGGAAAACTGGCAGAAGAAGCAGGTGTCACATCGGTGGTGAAAGAGATTCCGGATGGCGTGGAGGTTACAACGCGCGAAAAGAATGGAATCCGGTATGTGTTCGTACAGAACTTTAATCGGAATGCCGTGGAAATCAAACTTCCGGTCGAACAGTATCCGGTGTGGAACGGACAGTATGATGGAACAATCGGAAGCTGGGAAACAGTGGTGCTGAAAGAAAACAGTCCGAATTTCCGGGAAAAATAGAAAATAAAAATGTCTCAAAACAAAAGACTGGTTTTGAGACATTTTTTTTGCAAAAAACAAATGAATATCAGGCGGTTTCGGATTCTTCGGCGGAGAGTTTTTTCTTATAAGTTTCTCCCCAGCTCCACATGGCATCCATGATTGGCTGTAGGCTGTAGCCCAGGTCGGTGAGGGTATATTCTACCCGCGGTGGAACTTCTGCATAAACTTTACGGCTGACGAGCCCGCTCTGTTCCATCTGACGGAGCTGGCTCGTCAGAACTTTCTGGGAAACGTGACCGATGGATTTTTTTAATTCGCCAAAACGTTTGGTGCCTGGCATCAGATCACGGAGAATCAGGACTTTCCATTTATCACTGATTAAGGTTAAGGTAGTCTCTACCGGGCAGGCTGGGAGATCGGCTAAAGATATTGCGTTTTTTTCAGAAACTGACATAAAAAACCTCCATTTCATAAAGATTTTCTTGTAAAAGTAAGCACGGAAAACCTTGTATTTACACAATAGTTTCCTTTTGGTAACTACAGCATAATATTGTGCTTACTTTACGTTAAGACGCTTTGGGCTTATTATAAAGCCATCGAAAGAAAAAAGCAATCCTTTCGAGAAAAAAGGTCTGGAGCGCATTCGAAAAAGGCCGAAACCAAATCATAAGAAACAAGCTCAAAAACAAAATCAAAAAACGAAAATGGAGGACATCATCATGAGTAAAGTAGTAGAATTCTTAAAAGAAAACCCGGTACAGTATTTAGCAGCTGTAGGGCGCGATGGAAAAGCAAAATGCCGTCCGTTTATGTTTATTGGCGAAATGGAAGGAAAACTGTGGTTTTGTACCAACAACACAAAAGATGTTTATAAAGATATGCTGGCAAATCCGGAAATTGAAATTTCCACTTCCAGCCCATCCTATGCATGGATCCGTCTGAACGGAAAAGCTGTATTTGAAAACAACATGGCTGCAAAAGAAATGTGCATGGGAAATCCGATTGTAAAAGGCCAGTACCAAACCGCTGACAACCCGATTTTCGAGGTGTTCTATCTGAACAATGCACACGGTGTAATCGCAGACTTTTCCGGAAACCCGCCGTACGAGTTTTAATCTGTCGCTATGAATTTGAAGTAAAAAGAGAAAGGAATCTGCCGCTATGGAGAGAAATGATTATCTGAAGATGTTAGTAGAGGAGATGCACTCAACCACGATGGCGACGATCGGTGCAGACGGTCATCCACAGACCCGTGTGATCGATATGATGCTGTGGGACAAGAAAGGAGTGTATTTTCTGACGGCAAAAGGAAAAGCCTTTTATGCACAGCTCATGGAGCAGGGCTATGTGGCAATTTCTGCGACGAAAGATAAAAAAGCAGTCTCTCTCCGCGGCAGAATCCAGAACATCCACAGTGAAAAGCTGGATGAAATTTTCGGAAAAAATCCATACATGCAGAAAATTTATCCCGGCGATACACGCGCGGCACTTGAGGTGTTCCGCGTGTACGAGGCCGAGGGAGAATACTTCGACATCACCCGCATCCCGGCCGTCATCGACCAGCACCAGTGCCTGCACTGCGGCCGATGCGCGGAGACGTGTCCGAGAGGAACGATTCGCAAAAGAGGGCAGTAGTCCCCTTATTTTAGCTACAGATTTTATGGGAATAGTGATAAGATAAAGTCTATAGAAACGATGGAAATGAGGGAATAACATGAACCAGAGTGAACGAAGAAATTTTCTGATCCAGTCATTGCTGGAAGAGAGCCGGGAGTACCGCGGAATGCAGATTCCGTCTGACAGCACCGGGCAGAGACAGCTTCTGCGGGGGCTGATGAATGTGCGCATGGTGAAAAAGAGCAGTGCAGAATTTCTGAACATTCAGGATGCGTATCTGCAGGAGGAGACGGCAAAAAAGGGCGTGACGAATGTCGACGACCTTACGCCGGTGCAGCAGGGGCTGTATCTCTGGCAGGGCGATATCACCGCGCTCCGGTGCGATGCGATTGTGAATGCGGCGAACAGCGGGATGACCGGCTGTTACGTGCCGAATCACCGGTGCATTGACAACTGCATCCATACGTTTGCGGGTGTGCAGCTTCGGCTGTACTGCGAGGAGATGATGGAAGCGCAGGGCCATGCGGAGCCGACGGGGCAGGCGAAAATCACGCCGGCGTATAATCTGCCGTGCCGCTATGTGCTCCACACGGTTGGACCGATTGTGGGCGGCCATCTGACGGAAACACACTGCCGGCAGCTGGCGGACTGCTATCGGTCGTGCCTGTCACTTGCGGCGGAGAACGGACTGAAAAGCGTGGCGTTCTGCTGCATTTCCACTGGAGAATTTCATTTTCCGAACGAGAAAGCAGCGGAGATTGCCGTTGCGACGGTGAAAGAGTTTCTGGCGCAGAAAGAGACGAGCGTGGAGAAGGTCATTTTCAACGTGTTCAAGGACCGCGACCGGGAGATTTATGAGGAGCTGCTGGGAGAAAAGTAATCGCTGAAGAATGGGGAACAAAAGCAGAAAGAAAAGAAGAGGTGAATTTGTGATGTTTGAAAGTTGGAAAGAAAGAGAATTTGAAAAAAAGATGGAGCGTTTTCGCACCGCACTGCAGGAAAAAAACACGATTTTAATAGGAGCCGGGGCTGGGCTTTCGACATCGGCCGGATTTACCTACAGCGGTGAGCGGTTCCGGAAATATTTTGCAGATTTTGAACAGAAATACGGTTTCCACGATATGTATTCTGGCGGCTTCTACCCTTACGATACGCTGGAAGAATACTGGGCGTACTGGAGCAGATACATTTACATCAACCGTTATCAGGACGCGCCAAAACCGG
Source organism: Blautia sp. AF19-1 (assembly GCF_003479155.1). Lineage (NCBI taxonomy): Bacteria > Bacillati > Bacillota > Clostridia > Lachnospirales > Lachnospiraceae > Blautia > Blautia sp. AF19-1. Next base: position 59,817 of record NZ_QUGQ01000011.1, on the reverse strand, counting down.
TTTACCAGAAACTGCTCAGCCTGATGAAAAATAAGAGCTATTTTGTCATCACCACAAATGTAGACCACTGCTTCCAGAAAGCCGGATTTGATAAAAACCGTTTGTTTTACACGCAGGGAGATTACGGCCTGTTTCAGTGCTCTGAGCCGTGCTGCAAGGAAAAGTATGACAATGAAGAAATCATTCGAAAGATGCTGCTTGCCCAGGGGTATCAGATCCTGGAAGACGGAAGCCTTGTTCCGCCGGAGAACGGAAACCTGAGCATGCGGATCCCATCCGAACTGGTGCCGTACTGCCCACACTGCGGAAAACCGATGAGCATGAATCTGCGCGCGGATGACACGTTTGTGGAAGATAAAGGCTGGCATGAGGCATCCAGCCGACGCATCGATTTCCTGCTTCGTCACAACAGAGGCCATATCCTGTATCTGGAACTCGGCGTGGGATACAACACGCCGGGAATCATCAAATATCCATTTTTCAGCATGACAGCAGAAGATAAAGATAATCTTTATGTCTGCATCAACACCAGCGATATGCGTGTCCCGGATCTGATCCGTGACAGAGCGGTGTGCATTAAAGGGGATATTGGGGAAGTGCTGGATCGGATCTGAGACGGAAAAACATATAATATTCGAGAAAATTAATCACGTCACTTACGTGACGAGATGATGACATGATTGACGAGATAAATTCAACAGAGTTGCATACCTGCCTGCTGGAAATCACATTGCTGCCGCTGGCACATTACTGGCATTTCTGGTACGGCCCGCTGGATGCAGCCATCTACGGATCCTTTATCCTGGGAGCAAAAATCCTGTGGCACATCGTCGATTTCGGACAGAGTATGCGGACCGCAGCCGAAGTAAATGAATAGCTCCACAGACGATGCATGGAGACGGTGGAGGAAAGAAGAGAAAAAATGAGAAAACGGCACTGATCTGTAAAAAGATCGGCGCCGTTTTTTGCATAGGATAGGAAGGACTACTGTGCCTTCTGTGCAATCTCTTCATCGGAAATCAGATTGCTGTGATATTCGATTTTTCCCGACAGGACATCATCGTAAAAATTCTGTTTCCAGTCGATATAATCGATGGCTTTCTGCAGTTTTTCCATCGATGCGAGCAGCGCTTCTTTTTTTACCGCGAGAATTTCTTTACGCCCCGGAATGGAGGATGGACCTTCGAGGCAGTAGGCGAGATATTCTTTCATTTCCGCCAGCGTCATGCCGCAGCGCTTCAGGCAGCCGAGGCTCTGGATCCATTTGATGTCGCGGTCGTCGAAAACGCGGTAATTGTGGCTGTCACGTTTTACGTTCGGGACGAGGCCTTCTTTGCAGTAAAATTTCAGGGTTTCATACGACATGCCTGTCTGGATGCAGGCTTCTTTCATGGAATACATCATGCATACCTCCCAACAAAGTTCATAACAGAATTGAATCGGTAGTAACTACCGGGTAAGATAACCATAGTATAGAATTCGAACTTTGTCAAGCGATCAGCTCTTCAAATTTTTCCTTTTTCGGAAAGGCCCGCCGAGAGGAAATGTTTGTCGATCTTGACTTCATCAAAAAGAATATCCTTCAGCGAATTCAAAGAAGAATACCCCGATCCGAAATCGTCCATGGAAATGCGGATATTCCGATCGTGGAAGAAGCGGATCGCCTGCTTGTGATAGGCGGAAATCTTTTCCCGCACCACGGCCGGATCCTGCCAGGTGATATCGATAATGCCGACAAAGATATCGGAGTGATAGCGGTTCACAAAGAGTGTCTGCGGAAAGAGTTCCAGCTTTTTCAGGATGAAATTCAGAATGTTCGTACCCGTCTCATAACCCCAGTAATCGTTGAGCAGATGAAAATTGTCGAAATCCGTCATCAGAAAGGCGTACTGTTTTTCTTCGCTTCTGTTATTGAGAAGCGTAAAAATTTTTTCTTTAGAATCGAAATCCTGGCCCCGGGAACAAACCCAAGCGACTCCAGATAATGACGCTGCTTTTCCTGGCCGCAGATTTTATTGATGGCGTAAAACTGATTGAAAACGGTTAAATTTAAAGGCATGCAGGACCTCCTTTATTGCGAGAGTGCATCAAGTTAGAATTGTCTAACGGATAGTATAGCATAACATATTTGGAACAAAATGGAAAACTTTTTCTTTGAGAAATTTTTTCAAAAAAGCTTTTATGGGGACGGACGTATTTTAACGTTTTTTATTTTGGGGGAATCATGTATAATGGAAATGAAACATCAGTGACAAACTATGACATGGGAAAAGGAAGAGAAAACAATGAAACATAGAATAAAAATCCTGCTGCTTGCAGTTCTGATCGCAGCGCTCTGCAACTGTATGCTGATGATCGGGATGACCAAAACGAAAGAGAAGAATACCATTCCAAAAGATGCAAGCCTGATCTGCGAAGAAACCGTATCGCCGAACAAGGACTATATTACGGATGAAAAAGACCTGGTAAATTATACCGTGCGCGTTTATCAGGAAAAAAACAACGACATCATCGTCTATGCGGAATCCAATTCGCCGCTGTTCGATGAAGCACAATACATCGTAATATGCGACCACGCCATCACCGCCGACGATGTCCATATCAAATGGACCACCCTCATGGGCAGCACCGAAGCGAGCGAGAAAGATGAGATCGGACTGGCACACGTTTCGTTCTCAAAAGACGGGGAAGTGTTCAGCGAAAAGACGATCAGCTTTGTGGCGAAAGCGGTGAATGCGGTTACGGATGTGATTGGGTAAAGAAAATAAGATAATAAAAAAGAAACGAGCAACTCCCTCGGCTCACGATGAGCTTACCGGACAAAAAACCCGTTTCTTTTTTTATGCTAAAATGACTTTCCTGTTTTGTCAAGAACCGCATAGCATTTTACATCGCCAAAATCGTGGCCACCAGTTTCTTGCACTGCACGAGCAGTGAGGACGGAATCGCATACTCATCAAGTGAATGTGCGCCTGCGCCCTGGATACCGAGGCTGCAGAGGGCGGGGATTCCGATGCGGGTGACGAAGGAGGTGTCGGAGCAGCCGCTCTGCTGGATGCCCTGCGGGATTGGTTCGCCGAGGAGTTTACAGCTTTCCTGATAGAGGGAGAGGAGGCGGTCGGCACCGTCGACCATTTCCATGGCGGGGTAGTAGCCGTTCTGTTCCATGGTGCAGCTTGTGCCAGGAACGGTGACGTGTTCGCAGAGATTTTTTAAGAAAGCGATGGCTTCTTCATACTGCGCATTTGCCGCGTATCGGATACCGATGGAAAACTCACAGGAATCCGGGATGACATTGGCTCCGGTTCCGCCTGAAATACGGCCGCAGTTGAAGGAAAGATAGCCGAACACCGAGCGGCTCTCAATCTCTGTAATCATGCGCGCCGCCTGCAGAATCGCACTCGCGCCTTTCTGCGGCTCCTTTCCTGCATGAGCCGCTTTGCCCTTTACTTTCACGCGAATGATCGCGCCGCCGTTTCTTCCCGTAGTCACTTCGCCGCTGGTGTAGCCCGATTCCAGATTAAAAGCCGCCTCACAGCCGCTGGCATACTGCTCGACAAGCTTTCCGGCCTCGCCGTGGGAAAATGCATGGGCGACTTCCTCATCACCGGTGAGCACCAGTTTGATCTGTCTGTCCTCATACCCGACCGCATTCAGTGCGCGGAGCACAAACAGCGCGATCACATCGCCGCCCTTCATGTCATAAACGCCTGGACCGTACACGCGGTCATCCTTCACAAGAAACGGTTCCGGGCCGAACTTTCCAACCGCATGAACTGTATCCATATGCCCAAGCAGAAGAATCGGCTTCTTTTCCTGCGGCCGGGTCCACGCGGCAAACGTCGGGCCAGCCTTCTCAAAGTGATGAATCTGACGCTCCATGCCGAGCGCATCACAGTACGTATCGAGATGCGCCGCAATCCGCTCATTCGCCTCGCGATCAGCCGAAGGTGTTTCAATGGAGACAAGATTTTTCAGCAGCTCCATCATACTGTGTTCGTTTTTCTCGAGATAGGCAAATGCCTGTTCCGTTCTTTTATCCATAAACATTCTCCATTTCTTATGTTTTATAAAGTGATTTTCATAATCCGTGCCGGCCGTCCCCTGCCGCCGCTGATTTTGCCGATCGTGGTCACACAGTTTTCCTGTTCCAGCCGCAGAATCAGCCGGTTGGCGCTCCGCTCCGTGATCCCCATATCTGTAGCGAGCTGTGCGGAAGTGATTACCTGATCATGTGACCGCAGAATCTCTTTCAGTTTTTCATACGTACTGCTGCTGATGTGAAGCCGGTGCAGAAGATACGCCGTGTGATCGGTCGGGTCATCAATCTTAATTTCGGTAAACTGATGCTCATCCTCCGCAATATAGTTCGCGCCGGAGCGGTCCGCGATCGAGTGGTTGAGCGCCATTGCCGCGCGGGATTTCGCCTCCATGGGAGTATCACCGTAGCCGATGCCGATCCACAGTCGGTTGTGCGGCGTCTGCTGTCCGTGAAACAGAATCTTCTGATATTCCCCGTTCTGAATAAATTCCCGCATCAGAACCGGACGGGATGACATGATATAAAAAATAGAAGCGCCCTCGGAGAACGCAGCAGCCCCCATGCGGTGGGCGGCAGAGTAGATCAGCTCGCGCATCTCATTCTGATAATGAACCTTTTCCCATTCCCGGAGCGAAAGATCCGTCTCCTGATCAAAGGAATAATCAAAATAGATCTGCACGGAAGCACTCTGCCCGCGGTTCTTCTGCGCCGTATTTTCCAGAAACTGAAGATGATAAACCTGTTCCAGAATTACATCCTCGGAAACCGAGATGCGGATGCAGGGAATGCCTTCTGCCGACAGTGCCTCATACGTTTTTTCCATGTTGGTAAAGCAGATTTTCGCCCCGTTGTGAAAATAGTTGTAACGGTGAAAATCCGTGAGGGCATCCTGAAAATCGCCCTGATCGGGAGAAGAGCCGTGTGCCACAAGGACGCGGCCATTGGAAATGCCGATCTCTTCCAGCGTTTCCTGCACAAGCTGTTCCTCATACATATCGATACTGATGACATCCGGCACGCAGGAATAACGGACAGCAGATTCTGCCAGCGCTTTTAAGATGGAAGCCTGATTGTGCGGAAGAAAGGTCCAGGGAACGTTTGGCTCCAGCCGCTTTAAAGCATAGTGATAGTTGGTCGGCCCAGTAAAAATAATGCCGGATACTTTCCCTTTCTGAAACTGGGCAGCCGCTTCCAGACCGTACCGGTAATCGTTGGAACGCCGGTAGACCACTTCAAGGTCCGGCATGCGCTTCTCCAGCGTTTTCTGAATCCTGTCGCAGATATGGTCAGAACCTGTTACGCCGATTTTCATATATAAAATTCCTTTCCGAGAATTAAAGACATAAAAATGAATTATGGCATAATTTTACACCTATTAAGGACGAAAGGCAAATGGTAAGATGTAGAAGAATTGTTTTTGAAAATTTTTTTCAAGAATGGAGAGTGGAAAAGAAATGAAAAATCAACGTATGTTAGATGAACTGACCGAATTGATGCGGATTGATGTGTCGAGCGGTCAGGAGACGGAGATTGCAGAGCATCTGGTGAAAAAACTGGAGCAGATGGGATTTGCGATTACGCGGGATGAGGCCGGGGCTACGTTTGGCGGCGTGTGCGGCAATATTCTGGCGGTTCGGGAAGGAGAGCGGGACGGTGTTGTCTGTTTCTGTTCCCATATGGACCGTGTGCCGGGCGGCATTGGAATCAAACCGGTGGAGGAGGATGGAATCCTTCGTTCTTCGGGCGACACGATTCTGGCGGCGGATGATCTGTCCGGTGTGGCAGCCATTTTAGAGGGCGTGCGTCAGGCGATTGAATCCGGGAAGGCGCTTCCGAAACTGGAGATCCTCTTTACGGTCGGCGAGGAGGCCGGTCTGTACGGTGCGAAAGCATTCGATGTAAGCCTGCTGACATCAAAAACGATGTATGTGCTCGACTCCCCGGGACGCATCGGCCGAATTGTAAATGGTGCGCCGGGCCGTGCCCTTCTGGAAGCACAGGTTTTCGGCAAGGCAGCCCATGCGGGAAATGAGCCGGAGAAAGGCATTGATGCGGCAAAAATTATGGCGGAAATGCTCGCAACGATGGAGACGGGAAGACTGGATGAAAATACAACGTCGAACTTTTCTCACCTCTGGTCCAAAACATGCGAGGCAATGAACGTTGTCTGCGACCACGCAATCCTGCGCGGAGAGATGCGGAGCCGGTCGGGAGAAAAACTCGACCGCTATGAAGCGTATTTCCAGTCGCACTGCCGTGAAATCGCAGAAAAGCGCGGTGCGCGTGTGGAATTTAAAAGAGAAAACACCTTCCTGCCGTTCTTCATCCCGGAGGATTCCGAGATGATTCAGATCGTCACGGAATCCCTGAAAGAGATGGGAATCGAACCGCAGATCAACGGCGGAGGCGGCGGTATGGACGGCAATATTTTCAATCAGAAGGGAATCACCTGTGTCGGTATCGCAACAGGATATTTCAAGAATCATTCGACCGAAGAATATCTGCATCTCGATGACTTCTATCATGCCGGAGAGCTTGTGGCGCGGATAATTGGAAAGATTGCATAAATATGCGAAATATAAAATAAAAACTGGATAAAACTTGCAAAATAAAAGAAAATTATGTATAATTTCAAATTAAAAAGAGCAAGGGAGAAAAAGAAATGGCTGAGATTTTAACAAACAACGCAATGTTCTCCAGCTTCATGATTGTTCTGATCGTGTTTGCACTCGGCGACATTGTCGGTAAAATTACAAAAGGAAAGCTGTCCGGAATGATGGTCGTCATGCTCCTGTTCCTGGTAGGCTTTCTGACGAAACTGATCCCGGCGGACATCATCGATCAGGGAGGCCTTACGGCGTTATCAAAACTGGCAATTGCGATGGTACTGTTCAACATGGGTACTACCCTGAACGTGAAACAGCTGATCGAGGAGTGGAGAACCGTATTAATGGCGGCACTCTGTATGCTGGCGTCCTGCCTTGTGATGCTTCTGGTATCCCCGATCATCGGATTTGACACTGTGCTCGTCGGCATGCCGGTTATCAACGGTGCGGCAATGGCAACTTCGCTGATGGCAAGCGCCGCAGCAGAAAAAGGACTGGCAACGGCGGCAGCACTCTGTGCAGTCATCTATTCCGTACAGAAATTCGTCGGTGCGCCGATCGCATCTGCCATGGGTATCCGTTACGGAAAAAAACTGCTGAAAGCATACCGCGAGAATCCGGCGCAGTTTAAAAAGCAGGAGACCGGAAACGGTACTTCTGCAAAAGTTTCCTTTGCAGATAAACACAAAGAATGGTATTCCGCCAACGTCATGATGGCGCTCGTTGCAGCCGGTTCCTGGGTTGCCCACATCCTTGGCGATCTGACTCCGATCAACTACAGCATCTGGGCGCTGCTTCTCGGTGTTGTCTGTGCCGCTTCCGGACTCGTTCCGACAAAACCGCTGCAGAAATCGAATTCCTACGGCCTTATGATGGTTGCTGTCTTTGGCTCCATCATCCCGTCTCTGGCGAAGGTTTCCTTAAGTGATCTCGGTACCATGGCATTCCAGACCATCGTTCTGTTTGCCGCGGCTCTGATCGGTGTTGCACTGGTTGGATGGGTTCTCCCGACCTGGAAACTTGTCGGCGACAAGGATCTGGCTGTCGGCATCGGTGTCGAGCAGTTCCTCGGATTCCCGAGCAACGTGGTCATCTGCCGCGAGGTCGGCGATGCGGTCGGAGAGACACCGGAGGAGAAAGCGTTTATCGAAGATACCTTAAACGTGCCATATGTTGTGGGAGGAATTACGGTTATTACGGTTCTGTCCACGATGCTGGCTGGATTTGTTATCAATATGCTGTAAAATTTTAAAATCATAGGAAAAGAAACATGACCTTGATGCAGAGGAAGAGTCCCCTGATCAAGGTCATGTTTTATGTTGGCATGCGGAGCAGTTCCCTCTGCATGAGACGATTAACTTTACGAGAAAAGAAAAAAATATCCCCCCACCCGGCTTGTGAGAGCTTGAAATATCAAATATAATGAACGAACAGTACATGGATCAGGCGCGCAGATCATGGGAGTACAAAGCAAAAAAGCGGTCAGTCCGGGTAAAAACGGTCTGAAAATGGGAGGAAAAGGATGAAAAAGAAAATATTATCTTTGATGCTGATGGTGTCTCTTGCAGCATCCCTTGCGGCATGCGGTCAGGACAGCGGGAAAAACAGCAACAGTACAGATTTGTCGAAAACAGAGACGGAAGCTTCTTCCGGCCAGACAGGGGAGGAAGAGACGACCCTGGTTTACGGTTCTGCTGATTATACCAGAATCAATCCGGCGATGGATGAGCATGGCGAAATTAATCTGCTGCTGTTCAACGGACTGACGGCACACGATGCGGATGACAACATTGTTCCGGGTCTGGCAGAAAAATGGGAGTACGATGCAGAAACCTGCACCTACACCTTTCATATCCGGGACGGCATCCAGTGGCATGATGGAGAAAAGTTTACGGCGGATGATGTGAAATTCACCATTGAAGCGATCATGGACCCGGAAAACGGATCTGAAAATGCACCAAATTATGAGGATGTAGAAGAGATTACAGTTATAGATGACAGCACCGTTTCCTTCCGCCTTTCCGAGCCGAACGTGGCTTTCCTGGAATACATGACGATGGCTATCCTGCCGAAGCACCTGCTGGAAGGTGAAAATATGCAGGAATCGGATTTCTTCCGTGCACCGGTTGGAACCGGCCCGTATAAAATGGAGAGCTGGGACGAGGGCCAGTCGATTGTTCTGGTAAAGAATGAGAATTATTACCTTGGGGCACCAAAGATTGACAAGGTTATATTCAAAATTGTACCAGATGATAATGCACAGGCGATGCAGCTGGAATCCGGCGAACTGGATCTGGCGCTGCTTGACCCGAAAAATGCGCAGAATTTCAAAGAAAAAGACGGTTTTACCTGCTACGACATGACAACGGCAGATTACCGCGGAATCTTATTTAACTTTGCGAATGATTACTGGACGAAAAACAGGGACATCATTCCGGCCGTCTGTTATTCGATTGACCGCCAGGCCATTATCGATTCTGTGCTTCTTGGAGAGGGAATGGCGGCATACAGCCCGCTGCAGCGGAACATTTACAATAACGAAAACGTAGAACATTACGATTACAATCCGGAAAAAGCACAGGAAATTCTGGAAGCAGCCGGATGCACCAGAAACAGCGATGGTTTCTATGAGCGGGACGGCGAAGAAATCGGTTTTGTCATCAGCGTGATGTCCGGTGAGCAGGACCGCATTGATATTGCCCAGGCGGCAGCACAGCAGCTCCGGGAAACTGGTATCAACTGTACCGTAGAAATTCCGGCGCAGATGGACTGGGGCGGACAGATGGCCTGTCTGATCGGCTGGGGAAGCCCGTTCGATGCGGACGATCATACATATAAGGTTTTCGGCACGGACAAAGGGGCGAATTATTCGAGCTATTCCAATGAAAAAGTAGATGAGTATCTGTCTCTTGCCCGCCAGAGTGACGATCCGGAAGTGCGGAAAGAATATTACGGAAAATTCCAGGAAGAACTGGCAGAAGATCCGGCCTATGCATTCATTTGCTATATTGATGCAAATTATGTGGCAGATTCCGAAATTCAGGGCATTTCCAAAGATACGGTACTGGGGCACCACGGCGTTGGTATTTTCTGGAATATTCAGGACTGGACAATCGAAGAATAAAAACAAAAAGCAGACGAAGGAGGTATGGTTACCTCCTTTTTGTCTGTACAGGAGAAAAACGGAATGAAAGAACGATTAAAAGTGGAGCATCTTTCCGTCAGCTTTTTTACGGATGAGGGGGAAGTACAGGCAGTCCGCGATGTCAGCTTTTCCCTGAAAGCAGGTGAGGTGCTCGCTGTTGTGGGCGAGTCAGGCTGCGGAAAAAGTGTGCTCTGCAAAAGTATTATGAAGCTGCTGCCGGAGAATGCAAAGATCAAAAACGGAAAAATTCTGGTCAATGGAGAAGAAATTGCAGGATACGGGGAGCGAAGAATGCGGGAACTGCGGGGAAAACTGTTCTCGATGGTTTTCCAGAATCCGATGACTTCCTTAAATCCGACGATGACAGTCGGAGCGCAGATTGCAGAGGCAGTGCGGGCGCATCAGAAAGACATGGGAAAAGAAGAAGTGAAACAGAGAGTGACAGAACTGATGCAGCTGGTGGGGATCGAGCAGGCAGAAGAGCGGAAAAAGGCATATCCGTATCACTTTTCCGGCGGAATGCGGCAGCGGATCGTACTGGCGATTGCGCTGGCGGGCAATCCGGAAATTCTGTTTGCTGATGAGCCGACGACAGCGCTGGATGTGACGATTCAGGCACAGATTCTGGACCTGCTTCGGGAAATTCAGAAAAAACTGGGAACGGCGACGGTCTTTGTCACGCATGACCTTGGCGTTGTAGCGCGGATCGCAGACCGGGTAGCGGTTATGTATGCGGGAAAAATAGTAGAGATTGGAACCGTGGATGAGATTTTTTATGATCCCCGTCATCCGTATACGTGGGGACTGCTGCGTTCCATACCGGCGTTTTCGAGGGGAAAAGAAAGCCTGCCGTCTATCCCGGGAATGCCGCCGTCTCTTCTCCATCCGCCGAAGGGCGATGCCTTTGCCAGCCGCAATGCTTATGCGCTGGAAATTGATTTTGAGGAGGAGCCGCCGATGTTCCGGGTCACAGACAGCCATTATGCGGCAACATGGCTGCTGGATGAGAGAGCACCGAAGGTTGTGCCGCCGATAGGAGGAAACACAGATGGAACATGAGATTTTGCTGGATGTGCGTCATCTGACCCATATTTTTCCACTGTCCCGGAAAACAGCAGTCAAGGCAGTCGATGATGTATCGTTTCAGATTCGAAGAGGAGAAATTTTTGGACTGGTAGGAGAATCCGGTTCCGGAAAATCTACCGCTGCACGCTGTGTGATGAATATTTATCAGCCATATGCCGGCCAGATTTATTATAAAGGGATTGATACCTGCGACAGAGGCCAGTTCCGGAAAAATAAAAAAATGCTGCAGACGACACGCCAGATGATTTTTCAGGATTCCGGTTCCAGTCTGAATCAGAAAATGAAGGTCCGCGACATTATTGAGGAGCCGATGCGCGTGCAGAAAATCCGGCCGCTGCGGGGAAGCTATGAGGAGGAAGCCAGATTCCAGATGAAATACGTGGGGCTGGATCCGGAATATCTGAAAAAATATCCGGGAGAATTGTCCGGCGGACAGCGGCAGCGCGTTGCGATTGCACGGGCACTGACGATGGAGCCGGAGCTTCTGGTGGCGGATGAACCGATTGCATCGCTGGACGCGTCAATACAGGCACAGATTGTGAATCTGTTCCGTCATCTGCAGAAGGAGCACGGTTTTTCGTTCCTGTTTATTGCGCATGATCTGGATATGGTCGAATTTCTGTGTGACAGAGTAGGTGTGATGTACCATGGAAAACTGGTGGAGACCGGACCTGCGCGAGCTGTGTTTGAAAATCCGCTGCATCCGTATACGAAAGCACTGATCGCTGCCATTCCGATTCCGGATCCGCGAAGGGAAAGAGCGAGAGCCGTACCGGATTTTTCCAATACAGAATTTCCCCGGACGGGAACACTGCGGGAAGTGGAAAAAGATCATTTTGTGCTGATGGAGGGAGGCGATGCAGGATGAAAAGCCGGAACAGAGTGCTTTACTATGGAAAAAAAGCAGCGGCATTTCTGGCAAGTGTTCTGCTGCTGTCTGTGCTCGTATTTTATATTTCAAGGCTTGCGCCGGGAGATCCGCTGGTATCATATTACGGAGACCGCGTGGAAAAAATGACGCCCGAAGAAAGAGCGTGGGCCGAAGAAAAACTGGGACTGAAGGATCCCATTTCCGTACAGTATATCCGCTGGGCCGGCAATGCGCTGCATGGGGATTTCGGAATTTCGTACAAATATAAAATGGATGTAACGCGCGTGATCGAGGGAAGAATCGGAAATACGCTGGCGCTTGGCGGCATTGGATTTCTGCTGATTTTCACCCTCGCGCTGCTTCTTGGAATTCTCTGTGCATGGAAGGAAGATACATGGCTGGACCGCATCATCTGTAAGGTGGGAACCATCACGGGATGCATTCCGGAATTCTGGCTGTCGCTGCTTCTGATTCTTGTTTTTTCCATGCAGCTCAAATGGCTGCCGAGTTCCGGTGCCTACTCTGTTGGAAAACAGGCAGATTTTTCCGACCGTGTCTGTCATCTGATCCTGCCGATGACGGTCGTAGTGCTGAGTCATTTGTGGTATTACGCATATATGATCCGCAATAAAATTCTGGATGAAGTGCGGGAAGAGTATGTGCTTCTGGCAAGAGCCAAGGGGCTGAAACGAAAGACGGTTCTGTTCCGGCATTGCCTGCGGAATACGATTCCGTCGTATCTTGGCATCATGGCCATTTCTGTTCCGCATGTGCTGGGGGGGACCTATATTGTAGAAACGGTTTTCTCGTATCCCGGTATCGGAACGCTGGCGTATGAGAGCGCACGGTACAAAGATTACAATCTTCTGATGCTGCTTTGCCTGATGTCCGGAATCGTTGTGATTCTGTGCAATATGGCGGCACAGATCATCAACGAGAGAATTGATCCGCGGATGCGGGAGAAAGAAGCGGCAGAAACATCGGAGGTAATGATGCTGTGACAGAAAAAACACAATTATTTCAATTTGCAGGAGAGAGGCCTGCAGAAAAAACAGAAGCAGAAAAAAAGAAAAAATGGTATCAGGACCGGCCGGTGGCAGCAGAGCTTTTTCTGAGTCTTCTTGTGCTGGGCTGCCTTTTCTGTGGGCAGATCATGACGAAGGATCCCTCGTATATGGATCTGAAAAACTGTTCCGTCATGCCGTGCCGGGAATTTCTGTTTGGAACCGATACGATGGGAAGAGATATTTTCTCGATGATCTGGTACGGCGGCAGAATATCGCTGGCGATCGGTCTGCTTTCTACGCTGATTTCCACTGTGATTGCCGTTCTCTTCGGCGCAGTCAGCGGATGTGCACCGGCGTGGCTGGACGCGCTTCTGATGCGGCTGACCGAGATCTTTTTGTCGGTGCCGAATCTTCTTCTTGTCATTTTTCTTCTGGCCGCTGCGGGAAAATCCAATGTGATTACGATTTCTGCCGTGATCGGAATGACAAGCTGGACAAGCATTGCAAAGGTTGTGCGGACCGAAGTACGGCAGATCCGGAACAGTGAATACGTGATTGCGTCGCGTTGTATGGGAGGCAGTTTTTTCTATATTTTATGGCACCATCTGGCACCGAACTTTTTTTCGTCTATTATGTTTATGGTGGTTATGAACATCCGAAGTGCGATTGCAGCAGAATCCACACTGAGTTTTATGGGAATCGGTCTTCCTCTGGAGGTGATTTCCTGGGGCAGCATGCTGTCGCTTTCGGAAAAAGCGCTGATGACAAAGGCATGGTGGATCATTCTGATCCCGGGTGTTTTTCTGATTGTGACGCTGCTTAGTTTTACAAGCATTGGAAATTATCTGCGGAAGCAGGCAAACAGAAAACAGAGAAATCTGTGAGCTGTTCAGAGAGGCTGCGGTCTGTGGGGAATCCCTGCAGACTGCAGCTTTTTTCTGCCGTCTCCATTGACAGAAAATATCCGTGAAAGACAGTCACAGAAATACATAATTATAGTAGACACTTTTCGACATAAGAGATATAATCTGTTATATATAGCTAAAAATTACAAGGGTTTTTACGGTTAGGGAAAAGGACTTCCGCGCTTGCAGGTTCCATTGTTCCGGCCAACAGAAAGGCAAAAGTTTGAAACAAGAAAGTAGAGGGCACCCCCGAAAAGAAGAGTATAACAAACAAACCACCTAACTAGCTGGTTAAAAAAATTAAATATTAACGCAACACCTAATCAGGAAGTTGGAAGAAGATCGTCTTTTATAACATATCCTCGTAACTTAAGAAGATTAAGTGCCTGTGAAATGGTAAGAATCTTTTCTTCCTTCACAGGACGAGATTCAAGAAAACCTTCAGGTGTATACGGTTTTAAATCTGTAAGTATATGCCAGATAGCGGTCAGGATCATACGACAGATGGCAATGATGGCTTTCTTGTGACCACGGCGTGCTTTAATACGCTTATAACGTGTAATAAATTCAGGATGTTTCTTAGATTTGATTAAAGCATTTGCAACTTGCACCAAAACTGGTTTAAAATAAGTACCAGAACGGGAAATCCGGGTGGATTTGATTTTGCGGTCGCTTTTATCATTTCCAGAGCTTTTTTTACAGCTTCAGGCAGCTCAGAAGCGACACGTACTTTTTGTTTTCTAAGAATCGCTTTCATTTTTGACCACATTTTCTCTATTGGGTTCAGGTCTGGACTGTACGGTGGTAGATAAGCATAGTGAATTCCTGCTTTATCCAGATATTCTGTCACTGTTTTGGCATGATGGGAACGCATATTATCCATAACTACAAGGTCTTCCTTTTTGAGACTTGGAACTAGCTGATTTTCTATGTATTCACGGAATCGCGCTGCTGTTGTGCCACCCTGATAGGTGGTAAATATAGTTGTACCATCCAGACGGATAGATGAAAGGACAGTTGTTGCTGTTGGTGTATTTAATGGTGCAGCGTCAACCGCCCGTTTCCAGTGCAATGCATGTGCATAGAGTCTTGTGAGATTTGTATTAATACCGCTTTCATCAAGAAATACCAAGTGTTCAGCATTTATGCCAGACATAGTCCCGTTCCATGAGCGGCGTTTCTCCTGTACATCGGGGACGCTCCTGTTCGGAGGCATGAAGGGATTTCTTTTTATAAGAATATCCCAGTTTTATTAATGCTTTTCTGACAGTTTCGATGCAGATTTTCAGCTGAAGGGTATCTATAATTTCCTGGAGTGTAATATCGGGTTTTTGTTGTACAAGTTCTTGTATTTTTTGCAGGTCAGCCTCTTTGAGAGAAGCTTTACGCCCCCTGAGACTTGTCTTGACAGAAACAGAACCTTCCCGTTTCATTTGTTCAACCAGACGGTATACGGTACTGACATCAACAGAAAAACATTCTGCTACTTCTTTTGCGTTATGTGTTTTGTTATAAGCTTGAATTAAAAGATTTCTGGTTTCGTTGTGTAACATATCTATCACCTCTTAGCTTAAGCATATCACTTTAGTCAAGAGTTGCAGTAATTTATGGAATTGCTATAGATGTATTCCACCCGGTATCGGCGGCATTTTTAAGTGCGGGAATGACCGGCCTCGAGCTTGGAAGCAAGTCACATGCGCAGTGGAAGAGCAACTGTGCAGGGCTTCTGGCCTGCCTTCTGGTTTTCCTGCTTCCGGCAATACTGCTGCCGCAGGAAAAGATTCCGTTTTTTACACAGCTTCTGGGCGATACGAAACAGAAGATCTATGAGATTCGGTACGGAAAAGACGGACTGCCGGAGGGAAATCTGTATGAAGCAGATACCCTTCATACGGGAGAAGAACCGGTGCTGGCGATCCGTTCCGAACAGAAGAAAAATGTGTATTTTAAGGGTTATGTCGGCGGAACGTATGCGAATGGCGTATGGGAGCCGCTTTCCGGCGAATCGTACCGCGGTACATCGTCGGGCATGCTGGAATGGCTGGCGAAAAAGAACTTTGATCCGCTGACACAGACGGCGCAGTATTATGCACTCGGGGATGAGGAAGATAAACCGGAAGCGAACCGGGTTTATGTGGAAAATACGGGAGCATCGCGCTACTACATTTATGCGCCTGCTTCGCTGGAAAAGATCACAACCCGCGGTGCGGCATCAGAGAAAAAAGATCAGTTTCTGGCCGCAAAAGGACTGTTTGGAAAACAGAACTACGGTATGACAGAGGTGTCATCCTCCCGTCCGGCGGAGCTTGTTGTGGCCGGTTCCTGGGTGGAAAACCCGGAAACGGAGAAGCAGAAAACGTACAGCGAGGCGGAGTCCGTTTACCGTACGTTTGTTTACGACCATTACACGGCAGTTGACCAGACGATGTACGATAAAATGCAGGAAGTTTTCTGGGAAGAGGATCCATCGGAAACGGAC
The DNA here is from genome assembly GCF_003479155.1 of Blautia sp. AF19-1. NCBI lineage: Bacteria > Bacillati > Bacillota > Clostridia > Lachnospirales > Lachnospiraceae > Blautia > Blautia sp. AF19-1. Next base: position 43,676 of record NZ_QUGQ01000011.1, on the reverse strand, counting down.
GGCATTTACAGTGCGCTTGGCCGGATCCGAAAGGTGCTGGAGAGCCGCGTAACGTACAGCGAAAATCAGGGAGCGATTCCGGAAGACGAGGATCCGGTACTCTGGTTCCTGGATGAGTCAAAGGAAGGAAATGCGATGCTGTATGCGTCGACCGCAGTGGAGGCGCTCCGTGCGAAGGGCATTCCGGCACGGTATGTGGAAGGATATTTTCTTTCGGAATCGGCTCCGACAGGGGAAAAAGGCCAGGCGGAGCTGACCGGAAACGATGCCCATGCGTGGGTGGAGATTTACTTCGACGGCATCGGATGGCTTCCGGCGGATGTGACACCGGGGTACTATTATAATGTTGCATCTCTTCAGAAAATGGTCGGAAGTCCAGATTCTGTACAGAAGAATGTGGCGCTGGAGAACAATTCACTGTCGGCGGAGCAGATTACCAGTGTGGAAAACCGAAAGAGCAAGGCAGGCGAAGCCGTTCTTCCGGTACTGCGCAGTGTTTCGCTGTTTCTTCTCGGACTGCTTGGCGTGCTTCTGATTCTGCTGACGCTGCTTGTGATTGCGGCGGAGGCGGCGCGGATCATCTGCCTTGGACCGGCGGCAAAGAAACAGCAGAAGGAGCGGCCGGGTGGGCGGATCCGAAGAACGGAAGCAAGAATTTATCAGTATCTTTGTCTGTGGGGCATAGATGCCGGTCTTGGATGGGAAACGGCAGCAACCGATGCAGAACTCGCCCGCAGATTTCCGGCGGTCGAGCCAGGCGAATATACGCGTGTCTGCCATCTGATCGAGAAACATATCTACGGCGAGATTCTGCTGTCTCCTTATGAGGAGCGTACGCTGAATCATTTTCTGGAAAAGCTGACGGAGCCGGTACCGGGCTGCAGCTGGAAAATGCGGCTGAAGCTGCGCTATGCGTGTCTGCGCCGTGTGAATACGAAGAAAAAGAAGAGAAAGCACAGCGCTTTCCAGCAAAAATAAGGGTTAGGAAAACAAATGAAAAGGGGGATTTTACGATGAAATTTGTAACATTTAATATTCGCTGTGATTTTGGCCAGGATGGAGCCAATAATTTTATCTACCGCAGACCGCTGATTCTGGAAAAAATCAGACAGGAAAAGCCGGATATCATCGGTTTTCAGGAGGTACTGCCACATGTGGCTGCCTGGCTGAAGGAAAATCTGACGGAATATTACATTGTCGGCTGCGGAAGAGAAAAGGATCTGACCGGCGAGGCAATGATCATTGCCTATCGGAAAGAACGTTTTCAGAGTGTGAGCCTGGAAACCTTCTGGCTGTCACCGACACCGTACGTGCCGGGATCCCGCTATCCGGTACAGAGTATGTGCCCGCGTACTGCGACGGATGTGGTATTTGAGGATATGGAGACCGGAAAAGTGTTCCGCGTCATCAACACCCATCTGGATCACGAGTGCGCCGGGGCGAGAAAGCTTGGCCTGGAGCAGATTCTCGCACATCTGAGAGCAGAGAAAGCATTTGCCGATGTGCCGGTGATTCTTAGCGGCGACTTCAATGCCGAGCCGGACAGCGAAGAGATGAAACCGCTGAGGGAAACTGCAGGTCTTGTGAATGCGACGGAAGGAATCGGCATTACCTTCCACAACTATCATCGCGATGATCCGAACGATCCGCAGTGCTCGATTGACTACATCATTCTCAAAGGGGACTGGGAACTGAAAAAGGTGGAGAAATGGACGGAGCAGAAGGACGGTGTGTGCCTTTCCGATCATTATCCGATCTGTGCGGAACTTATTTAAAATATGGATGCAAGAGGCGGCCGCCGGGAGAAAAAATCTTCTGGCGGCGTTTTTTTATAACGGTTATAGGAAAAACTTATAACAAGTCAAAGAAAAAAGGGAATATACAAACGCCGCATTTTCTGTTATGATAGGTTACGTTGCAAAACCTATCAGATTAGTATAGAAAGAAAAATCACGAAATAACAGGAGATTATTCATATGGCAAGAGGAATTGACACAAAATGTATCCATTTAGAAGAGGACGAGGGACAGTGTAGCCACTACGGCGCACTCAGCTACCCGATTTATCAGACCGCAACGTATGCGCATCCGGGCGTAGGACAGAGCACCGGATTTGATTACAGCAGACTGCAGAACCCGACCAGAGAGCATCTGGAGAAGATGGTGGCTGCACTGGAAAACGGAATTGATGCGTTTGCATTAAGCTCCGGCATGGCAGCGATCTCACTTCTGATGGAGCTGTTCCGCCCGGGAGACCACATCATTGCGGATTCCGATTTGTACGGCGGAAGCATTCGTCTGTTCCACCATGTGAACGAGAAAAACGGCGTCGAATTTTCCGGCATCGACTGCTGTCGTGATGACGTGGAAAGCTATGTGAAAGAAAATACAAAAGCCATCTACATCGAGACCCCGACGAACCCGATGATGAACGTAACCGATATCAGAAAGATGGCAGATATCGCAAAACGCCACAACCTGATTCTGATTGTGGACAACACCTTTATGTCCCCGTATTTTCAGAATCCGCTCGATCTCGGTGCGGACGTTGTGATTCACAGCGGCACGAAATACCTGAGTGGTCACAACGATACACTGGCAGGCTTTATCGTGACGAACCGCGAAGATATTCAGGAAAAACTGCGTTTCCTGATCAAGACAACAGGTGCAGGCCTTGCTCCGTTTGACTGCTGGCTGGTACTGCGCGGCATGAAGACGCTTGGCATCCGCATGGAACGCTCCCAGGAGAATGCAAAACAGATTGCCGCATGGCTGCAGCAACAGAAAGCAGTCACAAGAGTGATTTATCCGGGACTGCCGGATCACCCGGGCTATGAGATTATGAAAAAACAGGCAAGAGGCTTCGGTGCCATGCTGACAATCCAGCTCGAGAGCAAAGAGTTTGCCCTTGCCATTCTGGAAAAGGTAAGAATGATCCGTTTCGCAGAGAGCCTCGGCGGCGTGGAGACACTCGTTACGTATCCGACGACGCAGACACATGCCGATGTGCCGAAGGAAATCCGTGAGCGGAACGGAATTACGGAGAGCACCCTTCGTTTTTCCGTCGGAATTGAAAATATCGAGGACCTAATCGGCGAGCTTACGAAGGTCTTTGCAGAAATCGAGGAAGAGAAAAATGGCGGAAAGAAATCTTGATTTTGACAGAATCATCAACCGAAAAAATACAGACTGTTTAAAATATGACTTTGCAGTAAAACGCGGCATGCCATCCGATGTGCTGCCGCTGTGGGTGGCGGACATGGACTTTGAGACATCCTCCTACATCGAGGATGCGCTGGTAGAGCGTGCGAAAATGGGCATTTACGGCTACAGCGATGCGCAGACTCCGTATTTTGAGGCCGTTGCGGGATGGATGAAACGTCATCACAACTGGCAGCCGAAAGAAAAATGGCTGATCAAAACGCCAGGCGTTGTATTTGCACTTGCGATGGCAGTCAAGGCTTACACCGCGCCCGGGGATGCCGTGCTGATCCAGTCACCGGTTTACTATCCATTTTCGGAAGTCATTGCGGATAACGGCAGAAGAGTTGTCAGCAGCACGCTGGTGCTCGGCGATGATAACCGCTATCACATGGATGTGGCGGATTTCGAGGAGAAGCTGAAAGCTGAAAACGTAAAGCTCTTTTTCCTCTGCAATCCGCACAATCCGGTCGGAAGAGTCTGGACGAAAGATGAGCTGACGGCGATCGGCGATCTCTGCGTGCAGTACGGCGTGACCGTTGTAAGTGATGAGATCCATGGAGATTTCATTTTTAAGGGCGAGCATCAGGTGTTTGCTGCGATCAAAAAAGAGTACGAGGACATCACGATCACCTGCACCGCGCCGAGTAAGACATTCAATCTGGCAAGTATGATGATGTCAAACATCTTTATCGCCAACCCGGAACTCCGTGCGAAATTCCGGAAACAGCTCGATGCAGCCGGAACGAGCCAGCTTGGTGTGATGGGTCTGGTGGCATGCGAGACGGCATATAATAAGGGCGAGGAGTGGTATGAGGCAATGCTTTCCTATGTGAAGGCAAATGCAGAATTTACAAGGCAGTATGTGGAGGAGCAGATTCCGGGCGTGAAGATGATCGACCTGGAGGGAACATATCTCGTATGGCTCGATTTCCGCGAGACGGGGCTTTCTGTCGACGAACTGGAAGACCTGATCATCAACAAGGCGAAGCTGTGGCTCGACAGCGGCAAGATCTTCGGAGACTGCGGTCGCGGCTTCCAGCGGATCAACATCGCCTGCCCGCGCGCAACCCTGACCGAGGCACTGGAGCGGATTCGGGATGCGATGAAAAGCAGATAAAGCCACACCGATGAGATGCGTAGCATTTTGGAAGTTGGCTCTGAACAGTGACGAAAACATGTTGAAAAGGCGTAGCTTACGGAACATCTTTTTGGGAGATATGATTTTTTTTGTGTCTCCGGTAGAGAAAGAAGAAAGCTGCGCCTCCGCATATCAAAACGAGTACTTTCACCGGAATCTGATATACCGGATACACAGAGGTATAAATGCAATGATATTCTGGCGAAGAAACTTCGCTTTCCTCAGCAGGGCTCGGGCTCCAGGAAAAAGATGCCAGAATTCGAAAATATTTTTTATCAGAAGAAAACTGGCTATAAGGAAGATAAAAATCTGGGTTTCCAGGCGTTGTGATTTTCCGTTCCAGCGTCCAGGGTTCTTCCGTGCTGTTCCGAGTCCACAATTCTGCTTTTTCTAATTCAAAAAGATACATCAGTGGATCTGTCTCCAGACGGATAAAGTCTTCTTTCGCAGTTCTTACCTGGGTTATATTTTGAAAATCGAAAACTGTCTGATATAACAAAGAACGATCTGATTTTTCCTGATAGGTGAGTACATTTGCGGCATACAGATCTTGGAAACTTTTTGTCTTTTCAGATCGTTTAAAAAAATAGAAATCGATAGGTTTGGAAGAAGTTTTTCGATACTCGTTTTCTAAACTGGATTCTATTGGCGAAGCATTTTCTGGTACGTTTTCTTTTAAAAAAGAGCACAATACCGTATCGTCATTTTCGAATGCAGTGTCTGCTTTGACTGGAACAGAAAAACAGAATAACAGGGTGAAAAATAAAAATTTGATTTTTTTCATAATGAGTTACCTCTTATTTATGGCTTTATTCAGTTGATGCCGGATTTAAAAGTTTTTTTGAATGGTTGTTCTGTACTTTTTGTTCCTGCAATTCCTAAAACATTCATAATCTGCCCGTTTTTCTACGAGTAATGGCGACTTGCTCATGATTTTACTTAAATTACTTGAAAATACCTTAAACACAATTTGCCTATCAGAGAAATTTGTGCTTCTGGATAGGCAAATTGTTACTTTGAAAGAGTAATTAGAAATTAAATGTACTTGTATGTGGTGAATGAAAGTTTAATAACTTAGGTTCATTGTTTTATATGCAGTATAGGCTGTTCCTGATGGAGAGTAGCTAATTCCACCACCGTTGTAGGAAAAAGAGATACTGTAGCCGGTTTTCTGGGGATTATATAAGTATCCCATTACAATTCTTTTATCACTGCTATTACCTGCAGTAGCGTGACAGTATGTAACACCTTTAAGCTTCATGGCATAGTCGGGTGTTCCTAGTTGACTCCCTGAAAATTCAGCACCAGATAATTGCTGATTATTTGCAGTAAGAGTTCCTCCGACTTTCCAATCGTTCATAGTATTATCTTTGTACCATAATTTTCCACCATATTCATACGGTCTCATAGCAGCGCCTAATTGAAAAGAAAAACTGTCTTTTCCGCGAGGTTGTTTATTAGAAGTAAACTCGTATGTTGGATAGATATAAATGGTTGATGCATTTTTAAAAGCTGATGCAGTAAAGGAAATACCGGTTAAAGTTTCGCTACTGAGTATCGATATTTGATTTTCGATATTTGAATTAATATATTCAAAATGTTTACCTCCACTTTTTAAGTCATCCACAATGAACTGCATGACGTCATCATCCAGCTTTTCTATTTCCTTTTGTGGCATTCCGGTTTTTAATAGATATGCTTTGTTAGATAGAACAACATTATTATCTGCCTTTACATTGCAAATTACCATATTTAAGGACAGAATACAACAAATAAAAAATGCAAGACATGTTTTTAATTTTTTCATGATGAGTGGTCTCCTTTCATAAGTATTGTTGGATGGTTTTAGTTTTTTATTTATCCTTAGATTAGTGCACTATCTGAAAAGTAAATTCGTTCGTTAATATGGATGATAAAATAGAAAATTAATAAAAATGATTGTAATTATTATATAAATATATGAAAAATAAATCAATAGTCAAAAAACATATAAATAAATATATGAATTTGTAAAAAACAACGATTTTGTAAAAAGAATGTAATTTTAGAGAGATATATACGTATAAAAAAATAAAACGTGATTTTAATTTGCAGTGATATGGATTCTATGATATAGTGTGGTAAAGTGATGCTGTGAAAAAAAACAAAACCCCGTCGGCAAACAAGGCGGGCAGCGCAGGAAAGGGGATTATAACAATGTATATTACATGCCTGGACGTAGAAGGAGTACTGGTACCGGAGATCTGGATCGCGTTTGCAGAGGCAAGCGGAATCCCGGAACTCAAAAAAACGACACGCGACGAACCGGATTACGATAAACTGATGAGATGGAGACTTGGAATCTTAAAAGAGCACGGCCTGGGACTGAAAGAGATTCAGGCTACGATTGAGAAGATTGATCCACTGCCGGGCGCAAGAGAGTTCCTCGACGAGCTGCGCACCTTCTCCCAGGTGATCCTGATCAGCGACACCTTCACGGAGTTTGCCGCACCGCTGATGAAAAAACTCGGCTATCCGACCCTGTTCTGCAACTCCCTGGAAGTCGCAGACGACGGAGAGATCACCGGCTTTAAGATGAGAGTCGAGCAGTCGAAGCTCACCACGGTCAAAGCACTGCAGTCTATCGGATTCGAAACGATCGCAAGCGGCGATTCCTATAATGACCTCGGCATGATTCAGGCAAGCAAGGCAGGATTCCTGTTCCGCTCGACCGATAAGATCAAAGCCGACTATCCGCAGATCCCGGCGTATGAGACGTATGAGGAGCTGCTTGGAGCGATCAAAAAGGCAATGGAGAAATAAGTATAAATACGTTTATAAAAAATGCAGAGAACCGAAAAAACAGGTTCTCTGCATTTTTTAATTATTTTTTTAATTCCGCAGACCGCTGCTCACCAAGTTTGATGCATTCCTGAATCCACTGCAGTGCAGCTTCTTCCCGGTACACCGCGCCGCGCAGGACGAGATAATCCGAAAACGCGCGGTCATCTGTGGGAGGGATTTCATCAAACTTTTTCTGGTTTTCCAGCAGATGTTCCAGATGCTTCTGATGCTGGGAAAGCTGGTCGGCAAGAAAACGCTGCTGAAAATCCGGCGAAGCGCCGTCGAGGAAGAAGAGCCGCAGGCGGGATTCATCCTTGGATGCCGTCTGGATCGGGCAGAGCGTTTCTTCCCATTCCGAAAAATCGCGCCGTCCTTCATCGGTGATCGTATAGACCTTCTTCTCCAGCACATTTCCCGTGATTTCCACCCGATACTGGATCAGCCCCTCGGCGTTCAGTGATTTCAGTTCCGGATAAATCTGGCTGTGCTTTGCATTCCAGAATTCAAATAAGGTTGTCTCAAATTCTTTCGACAGTTCATAGCCTGTCATTTCATTTCGGTTCAAAAGTCCGAGAATCGCATATTTCAAAGTTCCCATTCGCATGAAACTCCTTTATCCAAATAATTTTTCAAAACCGTTTTGCTTTTGTGTTTTTGAGTATAGCACAGCTTCACCGGAAAATCCACAGAAAAAATAAGTAAAATAAAACATGTAAAAGTTGACATGTTTTGCGGTTGGTGATAAGATAACAAAGAATTACAATTATGAGGAAAGGATTTGAACTGCACCTATGACAAACAACAAAAAAGACCTTCTGAAACGTTACCTGATTTTTCTTGCGGGACTGTTTGTAAACTCCCTCGGGGTTGCACTCATCACCAAAGCAAATCTCGGAACGTCTCCGATCTCTTCGATCCCTTACGTATTAAGTCTTAACTTTGCATTATCTCTCGGAAACTTTACGATCATCTTCAGCATCCTGCTGATCGTTCTCCAGATTGTGATTCTCGGAAAGAATTTCAAACCGGAATCCCTTCTTCAGATCCCGGTATCCATTGCCTTTGGATTTTTCATTGATTTCAGTATGATTCTGTTAAACGCACTGAATCCGCAGATGTATGCGGCAAAAGTTGCTTATCTTCTGATCGGATGTCTGATCCTCGGCGTCGGTGTTTACATGGAAGTGCTCGCTGATGTTGTCATGCTGCCGGGCGAATCCTTTGTCCGCGCGGTTGTTGCCAGATGGGAAACGGAGTTCGGTGTGACGAAAATCGCATTCGATGTTTCGATGGCCGTCATTGCCGCTGCCGCTTCGTTCTTCCTGGCGCGTGAGCTGAACGGTGTCCGCGAGGGAACCATCGTAGCAGCCCTTCTGGTCGGATTCATTGCCAGAACGATTGGCAAAAAACTGCATTTCCTTCCGGGGATGCTGTTTGAATAAAAAAAAATGGGGTATTTTACAGATTTAAAAAAGAGGAGGAAGCAAAAATGAAATACGATTACCCACACCTTTGCAGCCCGATTACCATTGCAGGAAAGACCTTCCCGAACCGCATGTTTTCCGCACCGATGGGCGGAACTGATATCACGAACGACGGATGTATCGGACCGAAGTCCGCAGCATTCTATGAGCTTCGCGCAAAGGGCGGAGCAGCAGCTGTCACCGTCAGCGAGTGCATGGTACACCCGGTAACCGATGGTTCCCATGCGTATCATCTGGATACCGCAGTCTTAAATTCCCTGGCATCTGCAACGTACGCTGCCGATGCAATTTCCCGCCACGGCGCTGTGCCGAGCCTGGAGCTGTCCCATTCCGGTATGTATGCCGGAACTTACATGACCGATAAAACGAGACAGCACGAAATGTGCCAGTGGGGCCCGTCCGACACGACACGCCCGGACGGCGTACCGGTCCGCGCACTGTCGAAAGAGCAGATTGATGAGATCGTACAGGCATACGGAACGGTAGCAGGCCTTGCCAAACGCGCCGGTTTCGAGATGATCATGATCCACGGCGGCCACGGCTGGCTGATCAACCAGTTCCTCTCCCCGTATTTCAACCACAGAACCGATGAGTACGGCGGAAGCCTGGAAAACCGCTGCCGCTTTGCCTGTCAGGTACTCGATGCCGTCCGCGCCGCTGTCGGCCCGATGTTCCCGATCGAGTTCCGTTTCAGCGGTTCCGAGCTGTTCGAGGGCGGCTATGATCTGGAAGAAGGTGTCCGCATCGCACAGACATTGGAGTCCCGCATCGATCTGCTTCACGTTTCCGCCGGAACGTATCAGAGAGGCTTCGGCGATACGCATCCGTCGATGTTCAAAGACCACGGATGCAACGTTTACCTCGCAGCCGAGATCAAAAAACACGTTTCCATTCCGGTCGCAACGATCGGCGGTCTGAATGATCCGGCGCAGATGGAAGAGATCATCGCATCCGGAAAAGCCGATGTTGTTTACATGGCAAGAGCCCTTCTCGCAGATCCATTCCTGCCGCGCAAAGTCATGGAAAACCGTTCCGAAGATATCGTGCACTGCCTGCGGTGCTTCACCTGTATGGCAGAGCGTGCGGCAACCGGCACGAGACGATGCACCGTCAATCCGCTGATCGGAAGAGAGATGGAGGGCGATGAAGTACAGCCGGCTCTGGTGAAGAAAAAAGTCCTCATCGCAGGAGGAGGCCCTGGAGGACTGTATGCGGCATGGACTGCAGCAAGAAGAGGCCACAGCGTGGTGCTCTGCGAGAAAGAAGTAGCGCTCGGCGGTATCTTAAAGAGCGAAATTGCCCTGCCGTTTAAACGGGAAATGTTCGCGCTGACCGAGACCTACGAGCGTTTCGCAAGAAATGCAGGTGTGGAAATCCGCTTCAACACCGAGGTAACACCGGAGTACGTCGAGAAAGAAGCACCGGATGCCCTCATCATCGCCGCAGGCTCCCGTCCGCTTGTTCCGCCGATCAAAGGCATGGATGGAGAGCAGGTTGTCGTTGTCAATGAGCTGTACCGCAATCTCGACAAGATTTCCGACAAAGTCGTTGTCATGGGCGGCGGCCTCGCCGGATGCGAGTGTGCGATCTCTCTTGGCATGGAAGGAAAAGAAGTTCAGCTCGTCGAAATGCGCGACGCCCTCGCCCCGGATGCAAACGTCCGCCACCGCCCGCTGCTCTTAAAAGAAATCGAAAAACAGGTCAAAGCCGTCCACACCGGTTACCGCGCCGAGGAGATCACCCCGGAAGGCGTATGGTGCACCGATGCGAATGGGGAGCGCCACCTCGTAGAAGGAACCACCGTCATCTGCGCCCTCGGCCAGAGAGCAAGAACCGACGTTGTAGAGCAGCTCCGTAATACCGCGCCGTTTGTACGCGTGATCGGAGACGCAAGACGTGTATCTACCATCACCAATGCCGTATATCAGGGGTATCATGCGGCGCTGGATATTTAATCAAGAATAGAAATTTTGGAAATGCTGTACCATGGAAAAAGAATCCGTGGTGCAGCATTTTTTAAAAGATAAAGTCTACCAATCCGCGTTTTTTCCGTGTATAATGAATGTATCAGTCAGAAAAAATGTGAACAGGAGGACGCCATGGGAAGATTTTTAAATCCGGGAAATGAAGCATTTTCGGAAGTCATTCATTCGGAAATTTATGTAGATAAAACACCGCTTCTGGAATACACCAATAAAGTAATCAGTACGACATCAAAATTTATCTGCAGCAGCCGTCCCAGACGTTTTGGAAAGTCGATTACAGCGGAGATGCTGTCAGCATACTACAGCAAGGGCTGTGATTCCAGAGCACTGTTTGCAGATTATGCGATTTGCAAGGCTTCGTCTTTTGAAAAACATCTGAATCAGTACGATGTCATTCATTTTGATGTACAATGGTGCATGATGGACGCCGGGAATGCGGATCAGGTTGTGGAATATATCAATCATGGAATACTGCAGGAACTGAAGGAAAAATACGGAGAGTTGATTCCGGATACGGTAAAAACTGCTTATGGTGCGATGTCTTATATCAAGGCTGCCAGCGGAAACAAATTTGTTGTCATCATCGATGAATGGGATGTACTGATCCGTGATGAGGCACAGAATCATAAAGTACAGGAAAAGTATATTGATTTTCTGCGTGGCATGTTTAAAGGGTCAGAACCGTCAAAATATATTGCATTGGCGTATCTGACAGGAATTCTGCCGATCAAGAAATTAAAGACACAGTCCGCTCTCAACAATTTTGAAGAATTTACCATGCTGGATGCAGGAAGAATGGCACCGTATGTTGGCTTTACAGAAGAGGAAGTGCATGATTTATGCGACAGGTACGGACAGATCTATGAGCAGGTGAAATTATGGTATGATGGATATTCTCTGGAAGGGTATCAGGTATATAATCCAAAAGCCGTTGTCAGCCTGATGCTGAATGGAAAATATAAAAGCTACTGGTCCAATACCGGCAGCTATGAAGCAATCGTGCCACTGATTAACATGAATTTCGACGGACTGCGGGCGGCAATTATAGAAATGATGTCGGGGGCCGCCGTGGATGTGGATGTGACATCTTTCCAGAATGATACCGTAAGCTTCGCCAACCGGGATGATGTACTGACGTATCTGATCCACTTGGGATATCTGGCTTACGATCAGGACAGGGAGCAGGTTTTTATTCCAAATGAGGAAATCAGACATGAATTAAACAATGCGGTGAAACGCAATAAATGGAATGAAATGATTACTTTTCAGAAGGAATCCGCAGATTTGCTGGATGCAACCCTGGATATGGATGAAAAAGCGGTAGCAGATGGGATAGAGCGAATTCATCAGGAGTACAGTTCGGTGATCCAATATAATGATGAAAATTCCCTGAGCAGCGTGCTTACGATAGCATATTTAAGCTCTATGCAGTATTATTTCCAACCCGTAAGAGAGCTACCGACCGGACGCGGTTTTGCAGATTTTGTTTATCTTCCGAAACCGGAATACAGAACAAGTTATCCGGCGCTGCTGGTAGAACTTAAGTGGAACAAAAGCACAGATACTGCCATAGAGCAGATCTGGGATAAAAAATATCCGGATTCTATTCTGGAATATACAGGAAATATTCTTCTGGTGGGAATTAACTACAATAAAAAGACGAAAGAACATGAGTGCAGGATTGAAAAGATAAAAAGATAGAAAACCGAATGCTGAGAGGAAAAACGTCATATCATGGACAACGGAATTCATGATATGACGTTTTTGTAAATATTTCAGTCGATACGAAATAGGAATGAACGATTAGATTTTAGAAATTTTTTTAAAAAAGTCCTTGACCGGTAGCAACTCCCGGGTGATAAGCTAAAGCTACAAAGACAGGGAAATAACAAAATATCACACATCAAAATAAAACAGGGAGGTTATGATGATGAACTTTACATTAAGCAATCAGGTGCAGATTCCGGCAGTGGGAATCGGAACCTTTATGATGACACCAGATCAGGCAGAGCAGGCGGTTGTGGACGCATTAGCCTGCGGATACCGCATGATCGACACTGCACAGGCTTACATGAATGAGCGCGCGGTCGGACGCGGAATCAAAAGATCCGGTGTGGCAAGAGAGGACATTTTCATCTCCACCAAAATCTGGGCAAGCCAGTATCTGACAGAAGGAACCGTAGAAAAGAGTCTGGAACTGCTTGGAACCGACTACATCGATCTGATGTTTATCCATCAGCCTGCAGGTGATTTCATGGCAGGATACCGTAAACTGGAAACGGTAGCGATCCGTCCGATGGTAAACCAGATTGAAATGCATCCGTACTTCGCACAGGAGTCTGCATTAAAAGTCATGGAAGAGTACCAGATCGTGCCGGAGGCATGGGCACCGCTCGGCGGAGGACGCCACAATCCGTTTGACAACGAGATGGTAAAAGAAATCGCTGCCGCACACGGAAAGACCGTAGGACAGGTTGTTCTGCGCTGGAATGTGCAGCGCGGCGTTGTGGTCATTCCGAAATCGGTTCACAAAGCGAGAATCGAAGAGAATTTCCAGATATGGGATTTTACACTGACTGAAGAGGAGATGCAGAAAATCAGTTCACTGGATCTTGGCTATCAGGGAACTGCGGTCAAGCATTTTGATCCGGAATTTGTTAAAATGTGCAATATCAGAAAGATCCACGAATAAAACAGGGCGGTTTGGTTTCCAACTGCTGTAAGATCATTTTTGCACAGGCAGACGTTGCGTTCCTGGATCCAGAATATTCGATGTCTGTACCATTCCAGTAGGTCATTTCCGGTGCGTTTGATACCTTAAGCCGTGCAATGGAAACATATTTCGGCAAACCGGAGGAAAACAATCTGTCCGATGATATCAATGAGGCACTTGCGGCAGAACTGCTGAAAGGAAAAACATATAACTCTTAAAATTTCTTGCAGGATTTCACCCTGTGTGGTACATTATAGTTATGAATTGCGGTGGCCGTCTTCGGACAACACCTTGAAAGAGCCTGATGCGTCGGGCTCTTTTTATTATAGGTTTTAGCTTGCTTATTTAATTGAAGTGGCTAACATGGGGCTGCCCTTGGTGTGCAAGAAGTAGAAAGCAATAAAATAAAAACAATAATGACAATATCTAAGCCAGAGGCCTAGGTGTTATTTTTAGCAAGTATTATTGCAGAATATCAGGTGCTTATTATAACAAATAGAAAGAGGAAATGAGACAGGGGAAAAGAATGAAGAAAAAAACAACAATATTATTACTGGCAGGGAGTCTGATGATAGCTGGAATAGCTGCTCTCCTGTACCAGAGCCAGAACAGCAGAAATCAGATCCGTCATTATACGGCCTTTTTTTCAACAACAGGGGAAGAGATCACTTCGGATAATGATATGAAAAAGAAGATCGCTGAACAGATCGGAGCCGATTGTGAAGAAACATGGCTGAAAGGACAGACAAAGGATAATGCACTGAATGCTTATATTGCAGCCGGCGAGTATCCGGATTTTATTTCCGGCGAAAGTAAATTATATGATGCAGGAGCACTGATTCCCATTGACGAATACTGGGACAATTATCCCAATATAAAAAATTATCTGACAGAGGAACAGTGGGACCTGTTTCGGCAGGCAGACGGACATATCTACTGGATTCCACAATTCGGAGTTTCACAGGGACAGGACACGGAAGTAATCCACAGCGGAGAAGCTTTCTGGATTCAGACAAGAGTTTTGAAATGGGCAGACTATCCGGAAATCACGACGGTGGATGAATATTTTGATCTTCTGGAACGGTATCAGGAAGCAAATCCCTGCCTGGAAAATGGAACACCGAATATTCCGTTTGCTATTTTATGCGATGACTGGAGATACTTTTGTCTGGAGAATGTTCCTCAATTTCTGGATGGATATCCGAATGATGGGAGCTGCATCGTAGATCCAGATACACTGCAGGTCATTGACTATAATACAACACCGACAGCCAAAAGATACTATCAGAAATTAAATGAAGAATACAAAAAAGGAATGATCAGCCCGGAAACATTTCTGGATACTTATGAAGAATATCTGGACAAACTATCCACAGGTGCTGTTCTTGGCATGGTAGATCAAAGATGGCAGTTTTATTATGCCATACAGACAGCGTATGATTCCGGAAATCTGCGCAGTTATGGATGTGATTATGTGCCACTTCCGATAACAATAGACAAAAAAGTAAAGAATCAGTGGCATACGGCAAGATCAGCAGAGCTGGATACCGCGTCAGGACTTTCTATTACCATTTCCTGTGAAGACCCGGAAGGGGCAATGCAGTTTGTAAATAACCTCCTTGATCCGGAGATTACGAAATTACGTTTCTGGGGAGAAGAAAATCTGGATTATTCGATAGACGAAAACGGAATATTTTATCTGAATGAGGAGCAGGGCGTAAGGGTAAATGATCAGAAACTGAAAAAGACGCATTTTTGTACATATTCCTATTTTCCAAGGAGTGAAGGAATGCTGTCAGATGGAATCAATGCATTTTCGCCGGAAAATCAACCGGCAGAATTCTGGAAAAGCCAGCCCTGGGATATACAGGAATGTTTTGAGGCGTATGGAGTAACAAACTATGTAGATATGCTTGGGAGAAATGATGCGCCGGGAGTGTGGTATCCCATGTATTCGTATACCAATTCACTGACATCAAATACACAGGCAGGACAGACACTGGAACGGATGGATGAAGTAAAACACCGGTGGCTTCCGCAGGTGATTCTGGCACAGAATTTTGAAGAAACATGGAATTCCTATATGGAAGCATACAACGCATGCGATCCACAGAGCTATTTTGAGGATTTACAGAAAGAGCTCAATCAACGAATGAACAAAAAGAATAGCAATTTTTGCATATTGAATGACAAGAACTAAATAGTCCGAAGGCCCCTATTTGTTTACAATGGTGATAACCAGTAAACAGATGGGGGCTTTTTATAAAATACGGGAGGGAATCCTATGAGAATTTGTCTGGAGCAAAGTGCCTTTCCGGGCGTAATCAGAGTTACGGAAAAGGTAGCACACGATGTGGAACTTGTATCGGGAAAGAAACCGCAGATTCTGGTAGAAAAAGAGATACCGGAAACACTGGAAAGCAGCGGGGAGGACTGGACGATCATTGCCGCGACGAAAGGAAAAAGCAGCTTCCTGAAAAAGCTGGAAGAAGCCGGGAGTGCGGAATTAAAAGAGCTGGAACAAAAGAGAGAATGCTATGCATGGATTTTTCCTGAAATAAAAAACAGGACAAAATCGAACCTTCTTGTAATTGCCGGGAGCGACAAAAGAGGAACGATTTATGGCCTTTTTCATTTATCGGAAATGCTGGGAGTCTCACCGTTTGTCGACTGGTGCGGACTGATGCCGCCAAAGCAGGAAAAGATAGAACTGAGGGAAGACATGGCCTGTATCAGCAAAGAGCCATCCGTCAGATACCGGGGATTTTTTATTAATGATGAATGGCCGGCATTTGGAAACTGGTGCAATCATAATTTTGGCGGCTTTAATGCAAAAGCTTATGATCATGTATTTGAACTTTTACTCAGATTAAAAGGAAATTATCTCTGGCCGGCTATGTGGAGCGCAAGATTTGCAGATGATGGACCGGGTCTCTTAAACGCAGAGCTTGCAGATGAATACGGAATTATTATGGGAATGTCACATCATGAGCCGTGCTTAAGGCAGGGGGAAGAATACAAATATCTTAGGGGAAAGAATTCTGTTTACGGAGATGCCTGGAATTTCAGAACAAACAGAGAGGGGATTACAAAATTCTGGGAAGATGGACTGAAAAGAAGCGGAAAGTTTGAAAATGTGATCACCGTCGGCATGCGTGGAGAAGCGGATACTGCGATCATGGGAAAGAATGCAACACTGGAAGATAATATTCAATTGCTGCGGGATGTACTGAAAACGCAGAAAAAACTGATTCAGGAACATGTCAATCCTGATCTGACCAGGGTTCCGCGTATGATAGCCTTATACAAAGAAGTAGAAGAATTTTTCTATGGAGATGAAAAAACAAAGGGACTGATGGGAGCAGAGGAGTTAGAGGATGTGATTCTGATGCTCTGTGATGATAACTATGGAAATCTCCGGACACTTCCAACAGAAGAGATGCGAAAACACGCAGGCGGCTATGGTATGTATTATCATCTGGACTACCACGGATGGCCGGTTTCCTATGAGTGGATCAACAGTTCTTATCTGCCGAAAATCTGGGAGCAGATGAGTATGGCATACGATTTTGGTGTGCGGGAACTCTGGATGGTAAATGTCGGAGACATCGCCACACAGGAATTTCCACTGAGCTTTTTTCTGGACATGGCGTATGACTTTGATCGCTGGGGAAGCAGGGCGCTTAACTGCACGCAGGAGTACACCAGAAAGTGGGTGAGACAGCAATTCGGTTCTGTGGAAGAAGAGACACAGGACACTATTGCAGACATTTTAGAGCAGTACACAAAAATCATCCACAGAAGAAGGCCGGAAGCACTGAACCCGGAGACGTATCATCCGGTGCAGGAAAAGGAAAGCAGCAGGATCTTCGAAGAAGCAGAGCAGCTTTTGAAAAAACTGCAGGACGTATATGAAACAATTGAAAAAACGAATCCGCAGAATCTGTCCGCATTTATCGCGCTTGTATATTATCCGGCATTTGGGACAATGAATCTTGTGAAGATGCAGATTCTTGCAGGCTGGAATCATTATTATGCTAATCTTGGTGCGGTCTGTGCCAATGATTATGTGGATGAAGTGGAAAGATGCATGGAACAGGATCGAAAAGCTGTGGAAATGTATCATCAGATGGATCAGGGAAGATGGTATGGAATGGGAATGTCACAGCATATTGGATTTACACACTGGAATGAAGATGAATGCAGGAATCCAGTCGTTATGCGGGTCATACCATTAAAGAAAAGATCCATCCTTGTGGCAGCAGACGGCACGGCGCAGCATGCGGAAGGAAGCCCGTGGCTGGATAACACGATGAAATTAAAGGATTTCTTAAATCCGGACTGTACCAGAGCATCCGTCACCCTATATAGCCGGAGTGATTTAAAGGCAGAGTACAAAGTTCTGAAAAAACCGGGCTGGCTGTCTGTGGAGCCGATGGAAGGATGGCTGGATGGCGTGAGCCAGAAGAAAGTGCGGCTGAATCTTACCTTGATAAAACAGAGATTACCGGAAACGAACCAGGATACTATTCAGGATTCGCTCGAGATTGCAACACCGGAAGGAAAATGTGAGATTACAGTGCCGGTTTATACAGGAAATCTACAGGATAAGAAAAATGTATTTGTGGATACAATGGGGTATCTCAGCATCGAAGCGGCACATTATGTAAATTCTGTTCCTGGAAATTACAAAGACAGACAGGTAAAATTTGAAAATCTGCAGGGATATGGAAAGACGAATTCAGCGATGAAGGCATTTCCATCCGATGCCTGCACAGTTCCGGGACAGGATGCGCCGTATCTGGAGTATCAATTTGTTTTGGAAGAAAGCGGAACATATGAAGCAGAATTCTATATGCAGCCATCCAATCCGGTTACCAGAGAGAATCAACTTCTTTATGCGGTCAGGATAAATGAAGAGATGACAGAAACCGTAAACGCAGTGGAGAAAGATTATCAGGTCGGTGATCAGGCAGAGAAATGGGCAGAAGGTGTTCTGAGTCAGATTCGAAGACAAACAGTTTCGATAAAATGCAGAGCAGGGTTCAATACACTTCGGGTCTATCATGTGACACCCGGCTTCGTTCTCGAAAAAATCGTGATTTATCCGATGGGGGAAAAGCCGGAAGAAAGTTATCTTGGACCGGCAGAAACGTATCACGGCAGACAGGAGGAAAAATAAAATATGGCAGGAGCATATGAAACAGGAGTATACCGCAATATTTTTAAAGAGTGTGGATATTCCGAAGAGGAAATTGAAAAAAGAGTGAAAGAAACATTTGAAACAATCTTTTATGGGAGTGAAGAAGAGCGTTTCTATCATGAAGCAGGTGCGGACATGGGATACATGGAGGACACCGGAAATCATGATGTCAGAACGGAGGGCATGTCATATGGAATGATGGTGTGCGTCCAGATGAACCGGAAAAAAGAATTTGACCGTTTATGGAAATGGGTACGGACGTATATGTATATCGAGGATGGTCCGGGAAAAAATTATTTTGCCTGGTCGTGTGCTGTCGATGGTACAAGAAACGCGGACGGACCGGCACCGGATGGAGAAGAATATTTTGCAATGGCGCTCTTTTTTGCTTCAAAGAGATGGGGAGATGGAGAAGGCATTTTCGATTACAGCAGCGAGGCAAGAGCAATTTTACGGGAATGTGTCCATAAGGGAGAGCCAGGGCATCCAGGAGAGCCGATGTGGAATCCGGAAAATCATCTGATCAAATTTGTTACCTCTTTTGAGTTCAGTGATCCATCCTATCATCTGCCGCACTTTTATGAGCTGTTTGCGTTGTGGGCAGATCCCTGCGATCATGAATTCTGGAAAAAGGCAGCGGACGCAAGCCGAAAATATCTTCACACGGCATGTCACTTCCGAACCGGATTATCTGCGGAATATGCAGATTATGACGGAACACCGCATGCACAGCATCAGGAGATTTTCGGCCGTCATGACTGGTACTACAGCGATGCGTATCGTACGATTGCCAATATCGGAATGGATCATCTCTGGTTTGACGCGGATCCCTGGCAGACGGAAAATGCCAATAAGCTGCAGCAATTTTACTGTGAAGAACAGGCGGAACACTGGGATGGGGTATTTCTGACTGACGGCACCAGGCTGGAAGAAAAAGCACTTCATCCGACGGCAATTATTGCGGTAAATGCACAGGCCTCACTTGCCGCAGACGGACCGTATGCAGAGAAATGTGTAAGACGTTTCTGGAATACACCGCTTCGGACAGGCGAGAGACGGTATTATGATAATTTTCTGTATCTTTTTGCAATGCTTGCTTTGTCAGGAAATTACCGGATCTATCGGTAATAAAATCATATATTTTGCAGGAAGGTTTCCTATAGTTTCTCCCGGTGTACAGCACCTGGAGTTCTGTTACAATGGAGTTATCTTGAGTTAACATAGGAAAAGCAGGAGGAATAATAAGGATGGAAGGACCGAAGGCGCCAAGAGATCCGGAAAAAATGAGACCCTATTTTTATATTTTAAAGGACAAAGAAATTTTTGGATCAAAACAGGAAGATGGAACCGGAATCCAGTTCGTGTATGAGAGTGACGGAAGACTGATCAACAGTGCACAGATTGCCGGAAATATCACAGATCAGGAGGAACTGGCCTTACTGGAGAACGTAGAAGGATTTCGAAAACTGGTACACAGCATCGGAATCTCTGTGGAACTGGATGATCCCAGAGAGTCTGTTGAATTTGTGTTTCAGATGTATGGAAAAAAGGATCTCTATGGAGGGGGAACGAATCTGAAAACCAAACTGCCCGGAGATGGAATGGAGAGAAAAATAGATCTGTCCGATTATACATGGACAGAAGATGATGATATTCCGGGGCAGATAAAATTTATCTTTCAGATACCGGAATTGCTGGGAAAAGCAAGTGTAAGACTTTATTTAAATGATGGATATGATGCACCGAAAGAAACCGCAGAAGAAAAAATAGATGTCCGTTCGGAAGAATACAGGGAAATGATACAAAGATCTCTGATGAATTTCGGAAATACCTGCCGGATACAGAGAGTAATTGAAAAAGCCAGAGACGGAAAAGAAGTTACGCTTGCATATATCGGCGGATCTATCACGCAGGGGGCGGGAGCAATTCCGATCCATACAAAATGTTACGCCTATCAGTCCTGCAAATTATTTCAGAAGCGCTTTGCAGCACAGGATAATGTCAGATTGATAAAAGCAGGAGTGGGAGGCACCCCTTCGGAACTGGGAATGATCCGTTTTGACAGAGATGTTCTGCGCAGAGAGGAACAGCCGGATCTTGTAGTGATCGAATTTGCTGTTAATGATGAAGGGGATGAAACAAAGGGGGACTGCTATGAAAGCCTTGTACGTAAAGTGCTGAATCTTCCCTGGAAGCCTGCTGTAGTGCTTCTGTTTTCTGTTTTTGCAAATGACTGGAATCTTCAGGAACGCCTGAAACCGGTGGGATACCGCTATGATCTTCCGATGGTCAGTATACGGGATGCCGTAAGCCCGCAGTTTCAGATGCCAAAAGGACGGGGACGGGTTCTGACAAAAAATCAGTTTTTTTATGATATGTTTCATCCAAACAATATGGGGCACACGATTATGGCGGACTGTCTGCAGTATTTGTTTGAACAATGCGATCTCAGGAATCAATGTGGGGTTGAAACACTGGAAAGACAGATGAAGGCGGAAGAACGACTGAAAGAATGCATGAGCGAGCCACCCGCAATCGGAAAGAGTTTTGAAACAGTTCGTCTGCTGGATCGAAAAGATGGATACAGAGGAGCCGAAATTGATGAAGGTGGATTTACAGCCGTGGACAGGGAACTGCAGAGTGTCGAAATGGATGCAGAACTTACACCTGTGCCGCAGTTCCCGTATAACTGGATGTATGATGGCACCAATTCCGATAAAAACTATTTCGAAATGACGATAACCTGCAGAAGTCTGCTTCTTGTTTTTAAAGATTCCGGTGAAATTTATACGGGAAAAGCAGAGATTTCCGTAGATGGAGGATACTGTATGACAGCGGATCCGCATATCAATAACTGGCTGCATTGCAATGCGGTCATTCTTTTCCAGGAGGAAGAGAGTAAGAAACATATCGTGAGAATTACAATACCAGAAGAAGACAGGAATAAACAGTTTACGATTCTTGGATTCGGGTATGTACAGTAAAGGAGAAAGTTATGGTAACGGCAAATAATCCAATTTTATCCGGTTTTTATCCGGATCCGTCGATTTGCAGGGCGGGGGATGATTACTATATTGTAAATTCAAGTTTTGTTTATGCCCCGGGAGTTCCGATTTTTCACAGCAGAGATCTGGCACACTGGGAACAGATCGGAAATATTCTGAACCGGAAGGAGCAGCTTCCAGTAGAGGGAAGTGAAATCTCAAGAGGTATTTTTGCACCGACGATTCGTTATCATGAAGGATTATTTTATATGATAACAACAAATGTAAGCTACGGTGGAAATTTTATCGTTACAGCGAAAAATCCGGAAGGCCCGTGGTCAGATCCATATTACCTTGGTGAAGAAGCAGCAGGAATTGATCCAAGCCTGTTTTTTGATGAAGATGGAAAGTGCTATTACTGCGGAACAAGACCAAACCCGGAAGGTGTGCGATATAATGGGGACTGGGAAATCTGGGTACAGGAACTTGATCTGAACACCATGAAACTGACAGGAGAAAGCATGGCAATCTGGAAAGGTGCGGTAAAAGACTGCATCTGGCCGGAAGGGCCGCATATTTACAAAATCGGAGAATATTATTACCTGATGCATGCAGAGGGCGGTACAGGTCCGGAACACAGTATCTCAGTTGCCAGAAGCAGAAAACTGTTTCAGTGGTTTGAAGGATGCCCGAGGAACCCCATTTTTACACATCGCAATCTGGGAATGGATTATCCGGTGATTTATGCAGGCCATGGAGATCTTGTAGATGATGGACATGGAAACTGGTATGTAGTAATGCTTGCTTCACGGCCGTGCAGAAAACACAGCAGTATGGGCAGAGAGACATTTCTTGCTAAAGTGATATGGGAAAATGGATGGCCGGTCATTGCGCCTGGAGTGGGACATCTGGAAGAACAGGTGGAAATCCCAATGGAAGAATATCGCTTTGCACAGGAAGTTACAAAATGTGATCAGATTCATTTCTGGGATAAAGAGTTGGAACAGAGACTGATTGGAATTGGCGGGTGTGATGAAACCATTTATTCGCTGAAAGAAAAAGAGGGAATGCTGCGGTTGTATCCCCGAAAAGAAAGTATTGCAGAAGCAGCCTATTGCTCCTATCTTGGATTACGGCAGAAAAGCTATCGCTTTGAAGCGGAAACAGGAGTTTTCTTTGTGCCGGAAAACGAGAAGGAAACGGCAGGTCTGGTTCTTTACCAGAATCATGAGAATCATCTGAGGATGGAAATCGCAAAAAAGCAGGAACAGAAAGTTTTTCGTGTTGTAACGTGTATCAAAGGAACAGAAACGAAAGCAGCAGAAGTTTTACTGCCAGGAGAGACGGAACAACTGCTGAAAATACGCCTGCAATGCCATGATCAGACGGCAAAAGTATGGATTGCGTCAGAAAATGGCTGGGAATGTGCGGCAGAGGAAATCAGTCTTCTTCCGTACACAACAGAAGAGGCAGGTGGTTTTGTCGGATGTACCATCGGCATGTATGCTTCTTCTAATGGAATGGAAAGCAAAAACCATGCAGACTTTGCATGGTTTACCTGTAGCAGCAGGAATTAGGGATTTTTCTGCAATTTTTCCGGATAAATATACATATCGCGGAATTCCGTAGGCGTACATTGTTTGACAGAACGGAAGACGCGAAGAAAGGTGGAAAGACTGGAGAAACCAGACTGAAGTGCTGCTTCCGTGACAGGAATATCGGGATCGGATAAGAGCAGCATGGCATGATCAATTCTTTTGCGATTAAGGTATTTGTAATAGGTGGTATTTGTAAACTGCTTAAACAGTCTGGTAAAGTGGTATTTGCTGAAGCCTGCTGTTTTTGCAACCTGGTCAAGGGAAAGATCTTCCGTGCAGTGTTCATCAATATAATTGCAGATGGAAAGAAAACGATCCAGATATTCTTTCTGCTTTTGCGGTCCGGCATCAAAACGGCAGGATGCAAAGGCCTGGTATCTGCCGATCAGAGAAAGAATATCAAGCATGCGCGCATAGATAACAGCTTCCGAAAGAAAGGAATCCTCTTCATATTCCGAAAGAATCTGGCAGATAAGATGATAAATATCGGAATAGATGTCAGGAGCGGTCTGAGGAGTAAGAGTGAGAACCGGGGAAATCAGCGCGAGGATGGAATTGAGATCGCGGATTTTTGACACAACCGACCATTCAATCTGCAGAATAATTCGTTTTCCGTTTTCCGGTGCCACAAGAGAGTGAAGGATCCCAGGGCAGATGAAAATAATGTCGCCCTCCTGAAGAAGAACAGGTTTATCCCCGAGGAAAACCGTATAAGTCCCTTCCAGAGGCATAATGATTTCCATGGGAGTATGCCAGTGAATGGGATAGTCCTCGCAGTCTGTGTTTACAAAAAGCCGCAGACTGCTGTTCTCTTTATACGTTACGGTTTCGTGAATCCCGTCTAAATGTTCAATCATAATATTGCCTCCGGAGGACTGCTGTAAATTTGATATTATCATAATACAGTAAAACAGAGATCACAAGAGAAAAAATTGAAAGAAGAGAACTGAAAACAGAATTCCAATCTAAATCTGGATATGATAAGATAACTGTGTGAAAGATGACATTGGAAAATCCAGAAGGGAGCAGGCAGTGTCTGCTCCCTGATTCACGTGAGAGGTTCTGAGAATGAAAGAGTTGCTTCAAAAAATTGAAAAACGGATGGATGACTTTACGGTCAAAAAGAAATTATACATTTTATATATTTTTTGCGTACTGCTTCCGCTGATCATTACGGACAGCGTGGTTTTTTTAATCATAAGAAATTCCGAGATGGAAAAGCAGAAACATGATATGACCAACATTGCAAATGCGGTAAGCTACAACATCAGCAGCGTGGTAAATAATGCAGGAGAAATGGCAAAAACGATCTATACCAGCAGATATATTGATGATTTTCTATCCAGAAAATATGATACCTCTGCTCAGTATATCATGGAATACCAGGAGTTTTTCAAGGATACTTTGTTAGAAAATCTGCTGGGAATGAATCAGATTGTATTTACGATGTATACGAACAATGACACCATTGTGAAGGGAGGAAAAGTAGGTAATATAGAGGATCTGAAAGAAACGCAGGCGTATCAGAAACTGAACCAGAGTGGGGAAACAAAAGGTTTTTTCTTTGTCTATGACAAAAACAGATCCGGAACGGCAGAGGAACGCAAGGTGGTATTTCTTCAAAAACTCGATTTTTTTTCAGGAGATCAGGAAAAAATGCTGCAGTTGGAATTTGACTATGGGAACATGATGCGTACGCTTCAGAAAATGAATTTTGACAACGAAGTTTTGATCTGTGAGGAGAATCAGATTGTACTTTCCAATACGAAACATGGAAGCACAGGTTCAGACTTTGAAGAACTGGATGATAAAATAAAGAAGGGATATCATCAGACGGTCAATCTGTATGGTACGGAACTTGAGGTGTATGTCAGACGTACGGGGGAGAACGCGATTGCGAATATTGCTCATAATTTACCGAGTATTCTGCTTCTGATCCTGATTAATGCGATTCTGCCATTCTTTTTTGTACATATCCTGAATCATTCGTTCACAAAACGTATTACGGAGCTGAATGAAGTGTTTAAAAGCGTGGATTCCGAACAGCTTGTACCGATGCGTCATGAAGGCGGAAAAGATGAAATCGGAAGTATGGTTCGAAGCTACAATCGAATGGCGGCCAGGACAAATGAGCTGATTCAGACAGTTTATAAAAACAAACTCGTAGAGCAGGAGATGCTTGTCAGCCGCAAAAATGCAGAACTTCTTGCCCTTCACAGCCAGATTAATCCTCATTTTCTGTTTAATGCACTTGAGAGCATCCGCATGCACAGCATTTTGAAAAATGAGAATGAAACAGCGGATATGGTTGAAAAACTGGCTGTCATGCAAAGACAGTATGTCGAATGGGGCGAGGACTCTGTGACGATTGAACAGGAAGTGGAATTTGTAAAGGCGTATCTGGCACTCCAGAAATATCGTTTCGGAGAAAGACTGAGTTATCAGATTGAGATTGATGAAGAATGCAGAAAAAGAAAGGTTCCAAAACTTACGCTGGTAACATTCGTAGAAAATGCATGTGTGCATGGAATTGAAAGTAAAGCGTCTCCAGGCTGGATTTTTGTAAGAGTATATGAACAAAACGAGCTGATCTGCATGGAAATAGAAGATACTGGGAACGGAATGGAAGAAGGCAAAAGGCAGGAACTTCTGGAAAACATGAGAAACGCAGACATTGAGATGCTGAAAAAGAAAGGAAGGGTAGGAATTGTCAATGCATGTTTAAGATTGAAAATGGTATCGGAAAATAAAGTGAAGATCGATCTGGATGGAGAAGAAGGGGTGGGTACACTGATAACAATCTGGATGCCCCTGGAGTATATGTAGTGTAGAGCAGGGAGGAGAAAAATGTTAAAAGTACTGTTGGTTGATGATGAACCCTTTATCCTGCAGGGAATTAAGGTCATCATAGACTGGGAAAAAGAAGGATTTGAAATTGCTGCGACGGCAGAAAACGGTCTGGAAGCACTGGAATATTTGAAAAAAGAAAAAGTGGATCTTATCATAGCAGATATCCGGATGCCTGGTATGACAGGTCTGGAATTACTGGAGCAGATACGAAGGGAAGAAATATCGGATGCGTATTTTGTTATTCTGAGCGGTTATGCGGAGTTTGATTACGCAAGGCGTGCCATGCAGAATAAATGTACGGAATATCTGTTAAAACCTGTTGACCGGGAAACCCTGTTAAAACTGTTGCATAAGGTTCGTGCATTATCAGACCGGGAGAGACAGGAATCAAAGGCACATGAGGAAATGGAACATGCCTATTTTTCGAGACATCTGATCTCTTTAATCCATGGAAAATACGATGATGTCAATCTTAATTACGTAAAAAAACACATGAAAGATACGCAGGGAATCCGTTATGTGGAGATTCAGAAAGAACAGCCGAACAATCTGGAAGAACAGAGCGATAAAGACCTGCGGAATTTTCAAAGAGAGCTGTATGACTGCTGCAGAGAATTTTTGAAAGAAGATGCCAAGCACTGTGTATTTGATGTTTCTGCGGATGAAAAAATATATGATATTGGTTTTGTATATTCTGAAAACCTTGCGGAGCGTCTGGGAATGGATGATAAAACATACCTTTCTGCATTCCGGCAATATCTTGTCAATAATACGAAACAGCCGGTTATTATGCTGGTTGGGAAAAAAGTACCAGATATCAGCAATGTGGCAAGATCGTATGGTAATGCCTGTATGCTCCGCTCTTTTCAGGGGTTCCGGGCACGAAAAGAAATCTATTATTATGAGGATGAAGTGCAGGTTACAGCGGCTGGAATGGTCTTATGCAAACAGGGGCTGGATCAGCTTCTTACCACCATTGAACAGAATAACCACATGGAGATCCGGAAAGCAGTAGAACAGTTTTATGAAGAAATGAGTCAGATGGGAATGAATGCTGAGAGCATGAATCTGAATATCAATTATCTGCTTTTCCAACTGATCCATCTGGCGAGTGAGCAGGATAATGACGTAAACCAGGAAGAAATCCTGCGTCTGATCAGTGAAAGCAGCTTTGAGAATGGTATCCTGCGTGGCAGTAAGGCGCATATGGCGCGCTTTGCATGTGAATACGGCGATTATCTTTCTCAGCTTCGAAAAAACGTTTCCAGGGGCGTTCTCGGCATGGTAGAAAAAGAAATCAAAGAGAATTATGCCGCCAACCTCACGCTGAAGGGTCTCAGTGAAAAATACTATGTCAACAGTGCCTATCTCGGGCAGCTGTTTCGGAAAAAATATGGTCTTTCCTTCAAGGACTATCTGAACAATTTCCGGATGGAGCAGGCCGCAGGCCTTCTGATCCGCACGGATAAAAAAATTGTGCAGATTGCAGAAGAAGTAGGATATCATGATCTGGATTATTTTGTAAACCGTTTTATTCAGGTGAAAGGGTGCACACCGGCCAGATTCCGAAAACAGATGCAGCAGGGAAGTTAAAGAAAACAGGAAGTAAGAAACAGGGTAAATTATAGTGCGTATCTACGATCTATAATTTACCCTGTTTCTTACTATAGTTCATCCGATTGTTTCAAACCTGCAAACTGATAAAATAAATACTATCAAAGGGAGGTATTACAAGATGAAGAGAAAAAAAATTGTAAGCATGCTGCTTGCCTCGGCAATGGCAGCAACCCTGCTCGCAGGATGTGGAGCAGGAGGAAAGAGTTCCTCTAAGGGAGATTCTGACGGAGAGATAAAAGAATTTACCGCATTTTTTGCAGTCCCGGGATCCGAAATCAATGATGATAATGAGGTTCAGCAGATCATTGCAGAAAAAACAGGCGCAAAGGTAAAAGAAACCTGGCTGACGGGTCAGACGGATGTTGAGGCTATTGGCACCATGATCGCAGGAGGAGAGTATCCGGACTTTATTGAGGGCGGAAACGGACAGATGCAGTTATATGATGCCGATGCACTGGTTGCACTGGATGACTATCTGGATGATTATCCTAATATTAAAAATCTGTTCTCTGATCTTGAGTGGGAAAAATTAAGACAGGATGATGGCCATATTTACTGGATTCCACAGTTTAGCTGCATTAAAAATGAAGAAAAAGTATGTACACATAATGATGAAGCATTCTGGATTCAGGCCAGAGTCTTAAAATGGGCGGGTTATCCGGAAATTAAAACAATGGATGATTACTTTAATCTGATTGAATCCTACAACGAAGCGAATCCGACTATGGAAGACGGAACGGAAAATATTCCATACACCATCCTCTGTGACGACTGGAGATATTTCTGTCTGGAGAATGCCCCGCAGTTCCTCGACGGATATCCAAATGATGGATCCTGTATGGTAGATCCGGATACACTGACCGTTTTAGATTATAACACTTCGGATACAGCGGTTGCCTACTTCCGAAAACTGAATGAAGAGTATCAGAAGGGAATTGTAGATCCGGAATCCTTTACACAGAGTTACGATGAATATATTTCCAAACTTTCTACCGGACGTGTACTTGGAATGATTGATCAGTGGTGGGATTTCTCGAATGCAAATGATGCAATCAAACAGGCTGGACTGGATGAGCAGGGCTGCGATTATATTCCTGTTCCGGTTACGATTGATGGCCGTGACAATCAGTGGCACAATTCAGGCGGGGCATTTAATGAGTCGAGCGGTCTTGCAATTACAACAAGCTGTGAAGATGTGGAAGGAGCATTACAGTTTGTAAATGATCTTCTGGATCAGGATATTCACAATCTCAGATTTTGGGGTGTAGAGGGTACCGATTATGAGGTGGATGAAAACGGAGAATTCTACCGAACAGAGGAAGAGCGGACGAAACAGTCTGATACCGCGTACAAAGCATCTCATACCTGCCCATATTCCTACTTCCCACAGTACACTGGAACCAGTGATGATGGAATTAACGCCAATAAACCGGATGGACAGGCAAGTGAGTTCTTTGATGGATTAAATCAGGATGTAAAAGAAACCTTTGAGGCTTATGGTGTTGAGACTTATGTTGAGATGCTTGGAACAAATGAGGCACCTGGAGACTGGTATCCGATGTGGTCCTTCTCTAACAATTTCACAACAGATACACCTGGCGGAGTTGCATGGAACAAAATTGCAGATGTAAAACATGAGCAGCTTCCGCAGGTTGTTATGGCAAAAGATTTTGACGCGGCATGGGATACCTACATGGATGCTTACAATGCATGCCACCCGGAAGACTTTATCAGTGAACTGCAGACTGAATTAGACACAAGAATGGAGCAGGCAGCGAAGTTCAAATAAAAAATGAAATTTTGAAGCGGGCAGATGTGAAAAATTTCATCTGCCCGTTTTTTTAAGGAGTGAGGTCATGTCTTTAGCGAGAACAAAATCAAAAACAAAAGAGCCCAGAACAAAAATCACATGGAAAGAAATCAAAAGACAGAAAGTCCTGCTTTTCTGGGCAGCAATTATCGTAGCATATGGTGTGATTTTCTATTACCTTCCGCTTGCTGGCTGGGCAATGGCATTTCAGAACTACAAACCGAAACTAGGAATCCTGCATTCAGAGTTTGTAGGATTAGAAAAATTCCGGACACTGTTCTCAGATATGACGTTTATCCGTGTTATCCGGAATACTCTGGCAATGGGAGTTATCAATCTTGTTGTAACTTTCGTAACGGCAATTGCGTTTGCAATTTTATTAAATGAAATCAGAAGCCATATAGGAAAAAAAGTGGTTCAGACCATTTCCTATCTGCCGCATTTCCTTTCGTGGATTATTGTAACCGGTATTCTGCATGATATGCTTTCCGGAACTGGTATTGTAAATGAAGTTCTGGTGAATCTGCATATCATCAAACAGCCAATTAACTTTTTTGCACATACGAGCTACTTCTGGCCTATTGTTGCTTTTGCAAATGTGTGGAAGGAAACCGGCTGGAATGCCATTATTTATCTGGCAGCAATCACAGCAATTGATCCATCTTTATATGAGGCGGCATCCATAGACGGCGCCGGAAGGTGGAATAAAATTAAGTACGTGACACTTCCTGGAATCAAACCGACCATTATGATTCTTCTCCTGATGAACGTAGGCAACGTTTTGAATGCCGGATTTGAAATTCAGTATCTTTTAGGAAACGGCCTGGTACAGAGAGTATCACAGACCATTGATATCTACGTATTGAAATGGGGTATCAGCCAGGGCGATTATGCAATCGGTACGGCAGCAGGTATTTTCAAGAGTGCAGTCAGCATTATACTGATTATGATCGCAAACCAGATTGCAAAACGCAATGGCGAAGAGCGATTGTTCTAAGGAGGTTCATCATGGCAAAAAAAACTGGAAAAAAGACCGGAAAATTGGATCTGTTTCCGATAATAAATGGTATTATCATGGTACTGTTTATAGTCATTACACTGTATCCGGTATTAAATACACTGGCAATATCATTAAACGATGGTACAGATGCCCTTCGCGGAGGAATTTATCTGCTGCCAAGAAAATTCACATGGAAAAACTATATCACCGTTCTTCAGAAGGATAACCTGATCACGGGCGCATATATCACAGTGGCGCGAACCATCATCGGAACGCTGCTGGCACTGGTAGCAAATGCAATCCTGGCGTTTATTGTAAGCAGAAAACGCTTTCTGTTTAAAAAAGAATTATCCTTATTCTGGGTTATCACCATGTATGTCAACGGTGGAATGATTCCTACATTCCTGCTGTACAAACAACTTGGCCTGACAAACAGTTTCGGGGTATATGTAATTCCTGGAATGGTCAGTGCGTTCAATATGCTGGTAATCCGTACCTATATGAACGGAATTTCCGACAGTCTGGAAGAGTCCGCGCAGCTTGACGGTGCAGGATATACCACGATTTTTCTGAAGATTTATTCACCGCTCTGTAAGCCGGTATATGCAACCGTAGCATTATTTGTGGCGGTAGGACAGTGGAACTCCTGGTTTGATGCGATGCTGTACAACAGAATGAACAGCAATCTGACGACCCTTCAGTATGAGCTTATGAAACTCTTATCATCGGTTACGAATCAGGGAACCTCTGTGGAAGCAATGAAAAATGCAGCCGGTTCGGTCACACCGACGTCGGTCCGTGCAGCAGCAACCATTATTACCATGCTTCCAATTATTTGTATTTATCCATTTTTACAGAAATACTTTGTTGCCGGGCTTACTCTTGGCGGAGTAAAAGAATAAAGATACTGCATTTTATCCAGGGTCATGCTGTTTTGGCATGACCCTGAAATATTATATGAGGAGAGAGCATATGAAGATAGCAGGAAAAAATCCAATTACAGAACTGGATTATCCGGATCCAGATGTCATCCGGGTAGATGATACGTATTACATGGTAAGCACTACAATGCACTTTATGCCGGGGTGTGAGATTCTGCGGTCGTATGACCTCATTCACTGGGAACATCTGAGCTATGTGTATGAAAGACTGGACAGCACAGAGGAACAGAGGCTTGTTGGTGAGAAAAACTGCTATGGAAAAGGCATGTGGGCCGCATCGCTCCGATACCATAAAGGGATGTATTATATTTGCTTTGTGGCGAATGATACCGGAAAAACATACCTTTATACTGCTGATGATATCGAAGGACCATGGGAAAAACGCATCATAGAAGGCTTTTATCATGACTGCTCACTTTTGTTTGAGGATGATCATGTTTATATTGTTTCCGGCAATAGAAATGTTCGTCTGCAGGAATTGAAAAAAGATCTGGGCGGTCCAAAGGAAGGCGGACTGGATCGGATTCTGGTCAGTGATAGTCGGAATCCGGGGCTTGGTTTTGAAGGAAGTCATTTTTATAAAATCAATGGAATGTATTATTTATTCCTGATTCATTCCCTTCCGGACAGGTGGATGCGGACGCAGGCATGCTATGTATCAGACAGCCTGACGGGAGAATTTAGAGGCGGAGATGTGTTGTGTGATACCATGGGGTATTGCGGCCAGGGCGTTGCGCAGGGAGGAATTGTGGATACGCCGGATCATAAATGGTACGCCGTACTTTTCCAGGACAGAGGTGCTGTCGGCAGAATCCCGGTTCTTGTGCCAGTAAAATGGGAGAAAAATGTCAGAGTTACCTATATGCCGGCGCCGGGCGAACAAAAAGAGCAGATCATAAAAGAAAATTATCCGGTATTGGGTGATTCGGGAAGGGCACTCTGTGAAGTGGAAACAAAAAGCACAAGACCGGAGGAACAGTATCATTCGCTTGTGGAGAGTGATGATTTTTCAGAATGGAATCCGGACCAGAAACGGCTGTTTGGAACGTTTGGATGGAAGAGCTGCTGGCAGTTCAATCACGAACCGGAACTTTCCTGGATTGAGAATGATGCAGAAAAAGGGTGCCTCCGAATGAGCTGTAAAAAGCAGTGCAAAAATGTCACGCAGGCAGTAAATACGATCACCCAGAGGATGAAGTTTCCGATGTGCATAACAGAAGTAACCGTTGATGCGGAAAGACTGAAGGACGGAGATTATGCAGGTATGTGTGCATTACAGGGATGTTACGGCATGGCGGCAGTTACAAAGCGTGATGGACGGATGTTTCTGGTTATGAGATCTCTCGAAGCGGAAAATGACAGCCTGGAAGGAAATCAGGGCAACAGCGAAGAAATCGAATGGGAAGCAGTGTCGGTTGAATCATCGAGAATAAGAATCCGGCTGGAAGCAGATTTCCAGAACCAGCACGATAAAGTCCGGTTTTTATATTGGAGCGATGAAAAATGGAAACAGATCGGACCATGGCATCAGCTCTATTTCAAAATGGATCATTTCACAGGATGCAGAGTTGGACTGTTTGCCTATGCAACGAAAGAAGCAGGGGGAATCGCAGAATTCGGCAGATTCCGATATTTTTAACAAAAAGTTCCCGCCCCGGCGTTTATCAAAAGTGAAATTCCGTTGAATTTCTGGAAACTGCTGGTGATCTTTCTGGAGAGAACCATCATTGCCATTCCGCTGATCGTATTGTTTGCAAATATGATCGGGCTGTAAATACAGGAAAATACAAGATCCCCGATTTGGCACTTTTGTGCTGAATCGGGGATTTTTTGGCGTAAAAACGCAGGTAAAGGATTCGTAGATTGACAAAACAGCCTATTTTCGCCTATTCTGAGACTGTAAAAACGCTCCGCTGGGCAACATGAGACGGTGCGGGAACAGCAGGAGGAAGGGACACGACGTGGAAGCGAAAGAGTTCGGGCGGTTTATTGCCGGAATGCGAAAAGAGAAAAAGATGACGCAGGCAGAGCTTGCGGAAAAGATTCATGTGACGGATAAAGCCGTCAGCCGGTGGGAGCGGGGACTTGGCTTTCCCGATATCCAGACGATTGAGCCGCTGGCTCAGGCACTTGGGATTTCTGTGCTGGAACTGATGCGCTCCGAACGGCAGGAGAAGGCGAAGGAAGAGGCGGCGCCGGAAATTCAGTATACTCAGAAGGAGGTGGCCGAAATGCTGCAGAACGCAGGTGACATTTCAAGGCAGCAGAAAAAACAGGACCGGAACGCAAACGTGATCGCGGGATTTCTGGTGATCGGTGTGGCAGCGGCAGCGTGGGCGGCAAAGATCGTAAACGTGGGCGGCGGCCTGATTCTAGGCGGTCTGGTGGCAGCAGCGTTTGTATCGCTGTGGTATTTCTTCCAGAACCTCGATGATGAAGAAAGCCGGAAAGTCTATGGGGCAGCATCCATTCTGTCTATCGGCATTCTGGCATCCCTGGTAAATTTCGTCTGGGGCGATCAGCTGGCAGAATTCATTCCCGGCGGTCTGGAACGAAAAGAGCAGATCTTCTGGACCCTGTGGTATCTGTTTGTTCTGGTAATGATGATGATCGGAACCATTCGATGTATCCGCCGGCAGAGACAGAAAAAAGAAAAGAAATGCAAAACCGTTCTTTTCACGGCAATTATGGCGACGATCATGTTTGTAACACTGTGGCAGTATCAGAACACCATGCAGAACCGGTACAAAAACACAGGAATCTGGAGAGGCGCACAGCAGTACGCCGAGGTGCTGCTGAAAAGAAACAAAAACCTCGAAAACGACTGGCTGATCGGCGATGAGTCCTGGCGCGAAGGAAACAAAAATACTTTCGAAATTCGCCTTACCTATTACGCTGATGCCGATGACGCAAAAGAGGGACGTGAAAGCGAATATCAGTACAAGATTCATTTTGATGATGTTGACGGCTACGTCATCAAATCAGAAGGCGTACCAGAGAAAGAGATTGTTTTCCCGGAAAATAAATAAGAAGTGAGAAACGGGATTCCATTCTTGCGCCTCCCACAGAAAAAGACTATACTCATAGTATCAGCATGTACGCTCGGAATCTTTCTGCACTTGCTTTTGCGAGTGGCGGTTGGAATCAGTTATGATAAAGAAACAAAAGAACATGCCTGCAAAATAGAAGTATTGTGATGATTTGCAAGCTGTGGAAAAGGGATATCGTGTGTGTGAACGGAGAAAAGCAAGTAAAAATAGTAATCTTTACTATTTTTCCTTGCTTTTTCCTTGCTTTTTCCTCCATCATAGGATAATATAAAAATATACGGTTCGGAGCAGGTTCCGGGCAGGAAAAAACAAGATGGAAAGGATATGGATTTTTATGAAAATTACAGAGGATATTATCTACGCGGGAGTCAACGATCATCAGGTAGACCTGTTTGAAGGTCAGTACAAAGTGCCGAAC
This sequence comes from Blautia sp. AF19-1, assembly GCF_003479155.1. Taxonomy (NCBI): domain Bacteria; kingdom Bacillati; phylum Bacillota; class Clostridia; order Lachnospirales; family Lachnospiraceae; genus Blautia; species Blautia sp. AF19-1. Next base: position 8,859 of record NZ_QUGQ01000011.1, on the reverse strand, counting down.
GGCATGGCATATAATTCTTACGTAATTCTCGATGAAAAAACGGCAGTTATGGATACCGTAGATGCAAACTTTGCGGATGAATGGCTGGCAAATGTTGCGAAAGCACTGGATGGCAGAAAACCGGATTACCTGATCGTACAGCATATGGAGCCGGATCACTCTGCGAATATTGAAAACTTCGTAAAAGCATATCCGGAAGCAACCGTTGTTGCAAACACAAAAACCTTTGCCATGATGAAAAACTTTTTCCCAAAGATGGATCTCGCCGGAAAGAAACTGGAAGTAAAGGATGGCGAGTCCCTTACGCTCGGAAAACACGTTCTGACCTTCGTGTTCGCTCCGATGGTACACTGGCCGGAGGTTATGGTTACATACGACAGCACCGACAAGGTTCTGTTCGCAGCAGACGGCTTCGGAAAATTCGGTGCACTCGATCGCGAGGAACCGTGGGATGACGAAGCACGCCGTTATTTCATCGGCATCGTCGGAAAATACGGTTTGCAGGTACAGAAGCTCCTGAAAGTAGCAGGTACGCTGGATATCCGGAAAATCTGTTCCCTGCACGGTCCGGTTCTGACGGAAAATCTTAGCCACTACATTGAAAAATACGATATCTGGTCTTCCTACCGCCCGGAAGAAGAGGGTGTTGTGGTTGCCTATACTTCTGTTTACGGCAATACAAAAAAAGCTGCCGAATTGCTTGCAGATAAGCTGAAAGAAAAAGGATGCCCGAAGGTCGTTGTTTACGATCTGGCAAGAGACGATATGTCTGCTGCCGTAGCGGATGCTTTCCGTTACAGTAAGCTGGTTCTCGCAACCCTGACCTACAATGCAGGCATTTACCCGTTCATGCAGGATTTCATCAACCGTCTGACAGAGCGCAGCTTCCAGAACCGCACCATCGGTCTGATCGAAAACGGAAGCTGGGCACCGACCGCAGCGAAAGTGATGAAAGGTATGTTTGAGAAGAGCAAAAATATCACCTGGACAGAGAATAATGTAAAAGTAATGTCCGCTGTGAAGGAAGAGAACGTAAAAGAGATCGAGGCACTGGCCGAGGAACTCTGCAAATAAGAAATTAAGAAGAGAAGAAAGAATATGGGAAAAATGCTCCGCTGGACTTTGCGAAAGGCAAAGACAGCGGAGTCTTTCGTTCTACTCTTTTGGAAAGAAGATTCTGTGGAGTTCCGGAGGGAGCAGGATCGCCCTGCGGTGGGTCAAAAAAAGCCGGGGGTTGAATTTTGCGAAAGCCTGCGGCCGCCTCTTTGTAAGTGAGACTGCATCAGGTTTCTGATCTTTCGATTTTGATGTCATAATATTCTGAAAATAATAAAATACAAAATAAATTAAAAGAAAGTATTGACAAAACAGAGAAGATGAGTTAATATAAGATCAACAAAAGAAAAGAGAACAAAAATAAAAACAAGAAAGAAACATCAAGACGAAAAAGAAACATCAAAACGAAATCTAAGAAAGTAAGAGGTACAGTCCAATGGCATAGTTAATCTGAACATCAAAAAAATCTCTGAAGAGTTTACATATAGAACCTAAAGGAGATGATTCCAATGAAAGGCAGAGGCCCATAGGGAAAAAATAAAAAACAAAAAAATCCAGGAGGTACGGTCCAAAAGGAACATAACGAAATACCCCGAAATCAATGAAAGCAGCAGGTGTATAAAATGAAATTACTGGAAATTCATTAAAAGCCCGGTCGAGAAAAAAATAAATCGATCGGGCTTAAACTATGTCTGCTGAAAAATCTGTTTGACTGCCCTGCGGTCTGCGCGAGCCGTGAAAGCAGAAAAGACGCTGCAGCCTCGAAAGAAACGAGAGCATACAGCGTCCTTTTTATTTAAAAGCATCGTCATATCCTCCTGAAAATAAATTGGTACAACAACGTTGTTGAAAATAAATTATATTTTGAAAAGGCGTTTTTCTTTCAAGAATCAGTGTAATACTTGTACGCATGTGTTTACGAGTTGTTTTTTACAAAAACGATTCTTTTTCAGATGGCTGGTTTTGGCAAGGTAAGTATGGTAGAATAAGAAACGGAAAATGGATAGGAGGAAACGAATCTATGTATTACGTACCAGACGGAACCAAAACATGTGGTTATTATGAATGCAAGAAATGCGGCAACCGCTTTTTATCCCTTCAGACGATGGAAAAAATCCCATGCCCGGACTGCGAGGCGGAGGTGGATTATGAAATCGGGCCTGGTGAATCTTTGGAGGATGTGCTGGATACCGCAGTGCTGCTGCAAAGAATTGAGGGCGAAGAGGAAGTGGAAAAGATGGATGCACTCTTAAGTCTTGCGATTACCGGCGGAGATTTTGACTGGATCTGATATAACAGAGCTTTTTCAAATACGCTCCAGATAGGTAGCGGATATTTGATGAATGCCAAGTCTGGCGTTCGCTCTGAATTTTCACAGAATTTTGCCGGAGTTTTTCCTCGATTTTAAAAGAAAACAAAGAAATTTCAAAGGTTCATGAGAAAAATATTCAGAAACAGCCGAAAAAATATCGGTGAAATTGTGCAAAATTGACAGAAATGATGCAAAAGACCGGAAATCATCGAAAAATTTAAGGATTGACAAAAAGCAGGAATTCCGCTAGAATGTGCCTATGTTGAAAAACAGCAGAGAAAAAGAATAGAGTAAAGATAACGCAACGGAGCGGTTCTGGGAATAGAATCGCTCCGTTTGTAATTTTCTCCCTTTCTCCAAGGTTTTATTTCTCCCAAAAAACACTCTCAGAAAACCGGAAAACGCTCTGTCTGTTTTTCAAGATAAACTCCATATAAGTAGTGGATTCGCAAAGGCGCGGTACGAAAGGAAAGCTTCGTGCCGCGTTTTTCAATCCAAAGGAGAAACGTCAGTAAAAAGTTCGCAACGGGGCGATCTGGAAGGAAGACTTCCAGGTCGTTTTTTGTTATCAAAGATATCAGGGACTGCTTCTGAAAACCAGATTTGATTTTGTCAGAAACAGGACAGAGAAAATGAGAAACCGGAAAGGAGAAAGTCCGATGGAAAACACAAACGTCTTATTTGACCGAAAGCGTCTGGTCCGGCTGATCGTTCCCTTGATTGTGGAACAGGTGCTGGCCGTTACCGTCGGTATGGCAGATATGGTGATAGTATCCGGGGCCGGTGAAACGGCTGTTTCCGGAATCTCACTTGTCAATACGATCTGCGTACTGTTGATCGTGATTTTCACATCGATGGCAAGCGGCGGTTCCGTTGTCGGAGCACAGTTCCTCGGAAGCGGGGATAAGAAAACAGCGTGTCACGCAGCCGAACAGCTCGTTATGATCTGCGGACTGATTGCACTTGTCATCTGCGGCATTTCCTTTTTCGGAAACCGCTGGATTCTCCGGGTAGTCTACGGATCGGTGGAAGAGCAGGTTATGGCCTACGCGGTGGAATACTTCTTCATTACATCGCTTTCGTTTCCGTTTCTTGGAATCTACAATGCGGGGGCGGCGCTTTTCCGGGTTATGGGAAACTCAAATATTTCAATGGTTACTTCCATCGTGATGAATGCGCTGAACATCATCGGAAATGCTGTTTTTGTTTTCGGCTTTGACATGGGAGTTGCAGGCGTGGCACTTTCCACTTTGATTTCCAGAGCCTTTGCCAGTATTGTGATTCTTGTACTGCTGCATCAGGAAAAATACGAGATCCACTGTACGAAATGGTTCCTGGCCGGATGGGACAAGGAGATGATGAAAAAGATCTTTTCCATCGGTGTTCCGCAGGCACTGGAAAACAGTATGTTCCAGATTGGAAAGCTGTTGACCCAGAGCATGATTGCCGGATTTGGAACAGCATCGATTGCAGCAAATGCCTGTGCAATGACCGTGGAACAGCTTGCTTTTATGCCGGGATCGGCGATGGGACTTGCCATGACAACCGTGGTTGGCCAGTGTGTCGGAGCGGGAGATTATAAGCAGGCGAGAAGCTATACAAAGAAGCTGATCACAGGAGCCTACGCATTCCTTTGGATTCTGAATATCCTGCTTCTGGCAGCAGCACCACTGTTCGCCGGAGCATATAACCTTTCCGATGGCGCTTACCGGATGGCAGTGATTGTGATTCGATACCACAGCATCTGCTGTATGATGATCTGGCCGCTGGCCTTTACCCTTCCGAACACGATGCGTTCTGCCGGCGATGCCAAGTTTACGATGACTGTCAGCATCCTGTCCATGTGGTTCGTTCGAATTGCACTGGCGTATCTGATCGGTGTTTCCCTCCATGTGGGACTCCTTGGTGTCTGGATTGCACAGACCCTCGACTGGGTAGTCCGTGCAGGATTTTACATTGTCCGGTATCTTGGTCATAAATGGGAAAATAAATCCGTTGTAAGGCAACAGGAAAAGGAAATTCTTACAGAATAAAAACAGAAGAATCAACTTGTCGGCATACTGGAAATCCATCTTGAAATCGGAACACAAAAAGACAGAAGTACAACAGGAGGCGAGGCGTATGAAAGAAGAAAACTATGAGGTAGTCGTTTTTCAGGGAGACCCGGGAACCATCGATCTGACGTACGAAGAAATAGAAGCAAAGTGGAACAAAATGCTGCAGACCGTACCACAGATCGGAAAGTTCCGTATCATCCATCAGGAGAAAAAGAGGTACACCTTCGAAGATTACAGCAGTCAGATCGGGAACGCCGACGCAGCACTTGGTATCTGGGTCCACAAAGGAGTGATCAACGAAAAGCTCTTTGAAGCGCATCCGAATCTGAAATATATCGCAACGCTGGGACATGGATTTGAAGACTTCGATGTGGAAATGACAAGACGCCGGGGCGTGACCATAACGAATACGATTTACGGCGATGTCACCATTGCCCAGTATGCGATGGCACTGCTCATGAACATCTGTCATAACGTGACGGTACAGAGCGATTACACCAAAACAGGGTACTGGAAAGAAAAAGAAACGAATCCGCAGGCAAGCTACAATCAACTGTTCGTGCCGCAGATTGAGCTCTACCAGAAAACGATGGGAATCATCGGACTTGGCGCAATCGGCCTCTGGACGGCAAGAATGGCAAAGGGCTTTGGCATGAAGGTCATCGCAAACAGCCGTCACAAAAAGGCGGGGCCGCAGTATGACGGCATCGAGCAGGTCAGCATGGAAGAAATCTTCGAACGGTCGGATGTAATCTCGATCCACTGTCCGCATACGAAGGAAACAGAAAACCTGCTGAACCGTGAAGCATTTGCCAAAATGAAGGACGGTGTCATCATTATCAACACCGCGCGGGGAATCATCATCGATGAGGAGGCGCTTCTTGAGGCGCTGGAATCGAGAAAGGTTTATATGGCAGGACTCGATGTTGTCGCAAATGAGCCGCCGCAGTATCAGATTCCGCTGATGCAGTCGCCGTACATCTTTATTACTTCCCATATCGCCTGGCAGCCGAAGGCAGCAAGACTCCGCGCAGTCGATCTGGCGGTGAAAAACTTCCGGTCTTACCTGGAGGGAATGCCGACGAGTGTGATTAATTAAAAACAGTGGATTGTGAAAACAGCTGCAAAAAAACGACTGTAAAAACAACTGTAAAAACAGCAGAGCTGCGGAACAGTCCAGGCATGAAAGAAGAGGTTAGAAAATCTGTCAGAAAACAGATTTCTATTATAGAAGCAGCAGAGCCGGTAAATGAATGGAAGAGAAAACCGGGAAGGCGGATAAAAAAGAAATCCGCAGCCGGAAAAATCAGAAGCTGTACAGGAGCCGGTTCGGAAAGGGAGGGAAAATCATGAAAAAGCTGGAAATTGTAATTCGTCCGGAGAGCCTCGAAAACCTGGAGCTACTCCTCGAGGAGCAGAAGGCAAACGGTATGATGATCACAAATATCCTTGGATATGGAAACCAGAAGGGATATCGTCAGATGTACCGTGGAGCGGAAATCGTGGCTAAAATGCTTCCGAAGGTTAAAGTGGAGACCGTTGTGGAGGACGACAGGGTTCCGAAAATCGTTGATTTTGTTGTGAAAAACCTGTCAACCGGAAACTACGGCGATGGAAAAATTTTCGTTTACGATGTCGAAGATGCAGTGCGGATCCGGACAGGTGAGCACGGCGAACAGGCACTTTAAAAAATCTGAAAGCTACCGTTTTAGAGATGACCGTTTCAGAAGATCTGCAGACGGGAACAGGTAAGATGGGAATGAGGAGGAACTTATTATGGAAAACACACAGGTATTACTCAATATCGTATGGACCATGGTCGGAGCCTTTCTGGTGTATTTTATGCAGGCCGGATTTGCCATGGTGGAGACAGGATTTACAAGAGCGAAAAACTCCGGAAACATTCTGATGAAGAACATGATGGATTTCGTGCTCGGCTCTATTTTCTTCTTTATCATCGGATTTGCACTGATGTTCGGAGGAAGCAATGCCTTTATCGGAACATCAGGTTTCTTTCATCCGAAATCGCTGGCAGATGCAGATGGCATGTTCAACGGACTGCCGATCGGCGTATTCATGATTTTCCAGACCGTGTTCTGTGCAACATCGGCAACGATTGTATCAGGAGCTATGGCAGAGAGAACCAAATTTATCTCTTATTTGATTTACTCCGCAGCCATCAGTATTTTTATTTACCCGATCACCGGACATTGGATCTGGGGCGGCGGCTGGTTAAGCCAGATCGGGTTCCATGATTTTGCAGGATCTACTGCAGTTCATATGGTCGGCGGTCTGTGTGCCCTTGCCGGTGCAAAAATGGTCGGACCTCGTATCGGAAAATACACAAAAGAGGGAAAACCGGTTGCTATTCCTGGTCATAACCTTCCGCTTGGAGCACTTGGCGTCTTTATCCTCTGGTTCTGCTGGTTCGGATTTAACTGTGGATCGACCACAGCAGCAACCTACAGCCTTGGCGACATTGCCATGACTACAAACCTTGCGGCAGCAGCAGCAACACTTGTTACCCTGATTGTTACCTGGGTACGTTATGGAAAACCGGATATCAGTATGACAATGAACGGCGCACTGGCCGGACTGGTAGCTATTACAGCAAGCTGTGATGTAGTGAACGACTACGAGGCACTGTTCATTGGAGCAGTTGCAGGTGTCGTTGTTGTATTTGCGGTTGAATTCTTTGATAAAGTTGTAAAAATCGATGACCCGGTTGGTGCAATCAGTGTACACGGTGTCTGTGGAGCACTCGGAACCCTATTTACCGGTATTTTCGGCGAGGGATGCAGCTTTATCACCCAGCTGATCGGTTTTGTAGCAGTTGCGGCATATACCCTGATCCTGGCGTTCATCCTGTTCTTCGTCCTGAAAAAGACCATCGGACTTCGCGTAACCGAGAAAGAAGAGATCGACGGACTGGATATGCACGAGCACGGATGCAGCGCTTATGCAAACTTCCACTTCCACAATGACAAATAAAAAGAATCGATGAAAAAGGATCAATAAAAAGGTGGTGCGGATATGAAAAAGCTGACAGTTATTGTCAAACCCGCGAACCGGGAGGATGTCATCGACATCATGGAATCGTGTGCCGTGTACGGCGTGATGGAAACGGATATCACCGGATATGGAAACCAGAAGGGTTACCGGGTGATGTACCGCGGAGCCATGAGCGGACCGAATGTACTGATGAAATGCAAATTCGAGACCGTCGGTGACGATAAGACAATTGAAGTATTAAAAGGCTTCCTGGAAAAGAAGCTGTGTACCGGAAATATCGGAGACGGAAAGATTTTTGTCGAGAAAGTGGCAGATGTCATCCGGGTTCGTACCGGCCAGCGCGGCGAGGAAGCATTATAAAAACAAAAGACAGTAAAAAGGTGCAAAGAGGCAGCCAGAACAGATCGTTCGGCTGCCTCTTCTGAGCTAAAAAAGCCGGAACGGGAGGAATGCTGCATGGTAAGATACATCATAAAACGTTTATTCATCGGAGTGGTGACGATCTGGGCACTGATCACCATTACCTTTTTCCTGATTCGGATTATGCCGGGCAGCCCGTTCGAGGCGGATAATCTTTCCCAGAGCGCGATTGAACAGCTCGAATCGACCTACGGACTGGATGAACCCATGTGGAAACAGTATATTCTTTATATGGAAAATCTGATGCACGGGGATCTCGGCATTTCCTACAAAAAGAACGTTTCTGTTAATACACTGATCGCAAGAGGATTTCCGTATACGCTAAGCATCGGACTTCTCTCTATCGCAGTATCCGCTTTCATCGGTATTCTGATGGGTATCTGGATGGCGACGAGCAAGCGGCTGGCAGTGAAAAACACCTTGCTTGGAATTGCGACGCTGGGGGTCAGTATCCCGGGATTCGTCACAGCGATCCTGCTGATGATGGTTTTCGGTGTCTGGTGGCCGGTACTCCCGATCGTCGGTCTTGGTTCTCCGGCCAACTACATTCTTCCGGTGGCAGCACAGTCATTCGGACAGATCGCTTCGATTGCCAGACTGACCAAGAGTACGTATTCCGAGGCGATCCAGATGGATTACGTAACGATGGCAAGAGCGAAGGGACTTAGCAATCTGTACATCACCGCGCGTCACGTCCTTAAAAATGCACTGATCCCGGTTGTCACCTATTTCGGACCGGCCATCGCATTTCTGATCACAGGAAGCTTTGTTGTAGAATCTATTTTTTCCATTCCCGGAATCGGACGTGAATTTACGAATGCCATCACAAACCGTGATTACACCGTAGTCCTTGGCTTCAGTGTTTTCATCGGTGTGATTATCACCGTTGCAAACCTGGCGGTGGATATCATTTGTTCCCTCATTGACCCGAGAATCAAACTGACAAACTAGGAGGTGACAAACTATAAACAGTCAAGAGAATTTTGAAATTTTTTTGAATTG
>NZ_QUGQ01000010.1:0-125235 GCF_003479155.1 Blautia sp. AF19-1 | reverse complement strand
TGGAATCGAGGTGTCTTTCTTTTATGCAAAATCACGAACTTGCTCATTTATAGCATAAAACAGATGCGGAGGCATCCTGAAAAAAAGAGGAGAACAACATGGAAAAACAGAAAAAGATAGCACTGATTAATGATCTGACAGGCTTTGGACGGTGCTCGACGGCTGTGATGGCGCCGATCGTGTCGGCGCTGAAGATTCAGGCGGTGGCAGTTCCGACCGCAATTCTCTCAGCACACACGCAGTTTCCGACGTATTACTTTGATGATTATACTGACCGGATGAAGGATTACATTCAGACCTATAAGGATCTGAAGCTCGATTTCGATGCGATCTCGACCGGCTTCTTAGGATCGGAACAGCAGGTGGATATCGTGCTTGATTTTATCCGCCATTTTAAGACGGACCGCAACTTTGTCATCGTCGATCCGGTCATGGGAGACTATGGGAAGCTGTATCGGACGTACACGAAAGAGATGTGCGAAAAGATGAAAGAACTGGTTCACTACGCGGATATCATCACGCCGAACCTGACAGAACTCTGCACACTGATCGATGCGCCGTATCCGGAGAACGGGGCTTCGATTGAGGAGCTGAAAGAGATGTGCGGAAAACTGGCAAAGCGGGGACCGAAACACATCGTGGTGACGGGCATCCACTTTAACCAGACGCAGATTGCCAACTTTATCTATAACAAAGGCGAAGACTTCCAGATTGTCATGGTAGACCGCATCGGCGGCGACCGGAGCGGTACGGGAGATGTCATTGCGGCAATTATCGCAGGCATGTATCTGAACGGCCACAGCCTGTACGAGTCGGTGAAAAAGGCGGCGGATTACGTATCGAAATGCATCCGCTACTGCGAAGAAAACGAAGTGCCGAGCTACTGGGGACTCTGCTTTGAAATGTTTATGAAGGACTTAACGGAGGAAGCGTAATGTATTTATATACTGTAACCGGAGCCGTCGGCGAGGAAGGGTATCTCGACCTTGCAAAGAGCGGCGATCTTACCGGAAAAAATGTCTATGTCAACATGACAAACAAATGCCCGTGCAGCTGTGTGTTCTGTCTGCGCCAGACGAAACAGCAGCAGGAGGGAAATACACTGTGGTTAAAAGAGGGCGAGCCATCCGTTGAGACGATGCTGGAGCTGTTCGCACAGTACGATCTGAACGTGATCAATGAACTGGTCTTCTGCGGCTTCGGAGAACCGCTTGAGCGGCTTGAGGATGTCTGTCGGGTGATCGATTCCTTAAAAGGAACGTATCCGAACCTGAAAGTGCGTCTGAATACGATCGGTCTTGCCAACCTGATCTATGGAAGAGATGTCACCCCGGAATTAAAGGGAAGATTTGATACCGTCTCGATCTCTTTAAACGCGCCGGATGAAAAAGAATTTCTGGAGCTCACACGGTCGAAATTCGGCATCCAGTCGTACGAGGCTATCAAGGAGTTTGCAGTGCTTGCAAAACAGTATGTGCCGAATGTTGTGATGACCGTTGTCGAGAAAGTTATGCCGGAAGAAAAGATTCAGAAATGCCGGGAAATCTGCGATGAATTAGGTGTTACCCTTCGTGTCCGCCCGTTTGAAAATTAAAGTGTGCGGAACGGAATCTTTCGCTTGTATTTCCAGAATATAACGCCTATAATGGGAAGGAAAAACAAAAGAGAGGGAGAGACGTATGAACGAGTCTAATGGAGTCATCCGCGATGCGAGAAAGCTCGGCATTCCTAAAATGCTGATTCTCGGATTGCAGCACATGTTTGCCATGTTCGGTGCAACCATTCTGGTGCCGATTCTGGTAAACAGCTACTTTGTAGACGCATGCGGCGAGGGGCCGTCCCGCGGTCTTACCGTATCCGTCACACTGTTCTGCGCCGGCTTTGGAACCCTGCTGTTTCATCTGTGCGCGAAATTTAAAGTACCGGCATTTCTTGGTTCTTCGTTTGCATTCTTAAGCGGTTTCGCCGCTGTTGCAAACCTGAATACCGGAAAATATGCCAGCATGAGTGTCAACGACAAGGCAGCCTATGCCTGCGGAGGTATTGTGGTAGCAGGTCTTCTGTACCTGATTTTTGCCTTGATCATCCGCATGGTCGGCGTCAAACGCGTGATGCGCTACCTGCCGCCGGTTGTCACAGGTCCGGTTATCATCTGCATTGGCCTCAGCCTTGCTGGTTCCGCCATTAATAATGCTTCGACGAACTGGTTCCTGGCACTGGTTGCGCTGGCAGTCATCATCATTTTCAACATCTGGGGAAAAGGAATGCTCAAAATCATTCCGATTCTGATGGGCGTTGTGATTGCCTACGCTGTGGCAGTTGTCCTGAATGCACTCGGCATCAAAAATCCGGACGGATCCGTGATCATCAACTTTGCGCCGGTTGCACAGGCAGGCATCGTCGGACTTCCGCCGCTGCAGCTCTGCAAATTCGATCTGACCAGCATTATGATCATGGCACCGATCGCGATCGCGACCATGATGGAGCATGTCGGTGATATGTCGGCGATCTCTGCAACCGTAGGAGAGAACTTCCTTTCTGATCCGGGCCTGCATAGAACCCTGCTCGGTGATGGTCTTGCAACCGCAATGGCAGGTTTCATCGGCGGACCGGCCAACACGACGTACGGCGAGAACACCGGCGTTCTGGAATTGAGCCGCGTACATGACCCGAGAGTCATCCGTATTGCCGCAGTCTTTGCGATTATCGTCAGCTTCATTCCGAAGGTATCGGCACTCATCAGCACCATGCCGTCCTCTATCATCGGAGGCGTCAGCTTCATGCTGTACGGTATGATTTCTGCCATCGGTGTGCGCAACGTGGTAGAGAATAAAGTAGACCTGACCAAATCGAGAAACCTGATCATCGCGGGCGTCATCTTTGTCTGCGGACTGGGCTTCAGCAACGGTCTCTCCTTTACGATCGGCGGAACGACCGTCACCCTGACTGCACTTGCCATTGCAGCCATCGCAGGAATCCTGCTGAACATGATTCTGCCGGGCAATGATTACGAATTCGGCGTAAACGAGTCCGGGGACGAGAACAGAGGAATCCACGCATAAAGAAAAATGCAAAAGAAAATCCGTTTTTTCTGCATCTGTATTCTGCACAAAGGAATGTGCAGAAACAGAGGGGAAAAAGCGGATTTTCTTTGCATTTCGGTACGGGCAAGTGTATACAGGAGAGCAAGAAGATGTAAGGTTGGTAAAAAAATGACACACGAAAGATCGAAAAAGGGGATGATGGGACAGGTCGTCGGATCCTTATATTACCTGGATCCAACGGTGATTCCGCGGCTGAAAAGTCTGCGAAGCGGTGACGATCCGGTGTTTTCGTTTGGTGTTTTATTTTACGCGCTCAAACGCAATCCGCGGAGAATGGTTCAGCACGTAGATGATGCCGCGCCGTTCAAATCCGTTTTTCTGGATCAGATGCTGCATGATTTGATTGTCCGCATGCGTATCGACGCGCAGGTGCGGGATCTGTGCCCAGCAGTAATCGACGATCTGGGAGAAAAATCCGTGGATTGTTCCGTCTGAGGCAACCTGGTGGATCGTGCCATACGGCGCATCGGAGAGCCAGGAGCCATTGTCGATCTGCAGATACGTCGGATCCTCACCGATGATGAAGGCAAACGCGCCGTGCAGCGTGCCGTTTTCTTCCAGGACAAAAAGCTGTTTGTTACGGATTCTGTTGTGAATCAGCTCCTCCGGCGGAAAATGGTTTCCCCACTGATTCGGATTTCCGGTTTCCTGCATAAAAGAGCGGGCGTACGCATAGATTGACATGATCGAAGTAAAATCCTCCGGGACGGCAAGTCGTATCATGATAAAAATTCTCCTTTTAGTTCAAAATAAGCAGTTTTATTGTAGCACAGCGGACGATGAAGCACAAGAAAGAGAAAACAGGATTTGACTTTTTGAAAAATCCCATGTACAATGCAGTTAGTTACAACTAACTAAAGCAGCCAAAACCACAACAAAATGATTTCTGCCGGTCCTGGATGGGCCGGTTCCGTATCAAATTGTCAGAAAGGAAAGAATATGAAACAAAATCGAAAACGAAAAGAGACGGCGGGCATGAATTTTCTCCGCTATCTCGGCCCGGGACTTCTTGTCACGGTCGGTTTTATCGACCCGGGAAACTGGGCATCCAACATTGCCGCCGGATCGGGTTACGGCTACGAGCTTCTGTGGATGGTCACCCTGTCCACGATCATGCTGATTTTTCTGCAGCACAATGCGGCGCATCTCGGCATTGTCACGGGAAAGTGCCTCTCGGAGGCGGCGAGCCTCTATCTGCCTGCGTGGCTGAAAAACACGATTCTTGCGACGGCGATGATGGCAGCGGTGGCGACCGCAATGGCGGAGATCCTCGGCGGTGCGATTGCGCTCCAGATGCTGTTCGGCATTCCGATCAAGCTCGGCAGCATGATGATTCTCGTGCTGGTTCTGATCTGTGAGTTTACAAGTGCTTACAAACGGATTGAAAAACTGATCATTGTGTTTGTCTCGCTGATTGGCTTTTCGTTCCTCTTCGAGGTCTGGATCGCCGATATCGACTGGGCGCAGGCGGCTGTCGGCTGGGTAAAACCGTCGTTTCCAGAGCACTCAATGCCGGTCATCTTAAGCGTCCTCGGTGCGGTCGTCATGCCGCACAACCTGTTTCTCCACTCGGAAATTATTCAGAGCCGCCAGTGGAATCTTGAGGATGATGAGGTGATTGCGCGCCAGTTAAAGTATGAGTTCAAAGACACCCTGTTTTCCATGATCATCGGATGGGCCATCAACAGTGCAATGATCCTGATGGCGGCCGCAACGTTTTTCCAGCCGCAGAATGCAAAGCAGGTGGATGATCTCGCAACGGCGGGAAAGATGCTGATACCGCTCCTTGGAAATGCCGCATCGGTGATTTTTGCAGCAGCGCTTCTGCTCGCCGGAATTTCATCGAGCATCACCGCGGGAATGGCGGGCGGAACGATTTTTTCGGGGATTTTTAACAAGCCGTATGAGATCAAGAGTAAGGAGACACGCTGGGGAATCCTTCTTACCATGATCCCGGCCGCAGCGGTCATTCTTCTGATTGATTCCCCGTTCCAGGGCCTTCTCTATTCACAGATGTTCCTTGGAATGCAGCTCCCGATTACGGTATTTACGCAGATTTATCTGACGTCCTCGAAAAAAGTCATGGGAAAATACGCGAACAGTCTGCGGCTGAAAATTGCCCTGTTTGCGATTGCGGTGATTGTGACACTGCTGAATATCGCGCTGCTGTTTGTGCAGTAAAAAGAATGAGAAATAAAAAAAAGGAAGTCCGCTGCGCTGATCCCTGAAAAAGAGACCGGCGCAGCGGACTTCTTCTATTATAATATGCTCTTCATGCAGGCATCGACAAAGTCCTGCAGAAGCGGAGAGAGTTTCCGCCCCTTTTTCCAGATCACGGCGATCTGCGTTTCCAGGTCGCTTTCTGCGAGCGGCTGGATGCGGAGTCCCTGGCAGAGAGAGCTCATGGACTGCGGGAAAATGGCAGTGGCAAGGCCTTCCTTTGCCCAGAGCATCGCGCCGCGGGGATCGTCGCAGACGCAGAAGAGATCCGGTTCCATGCCGCGCGAGTGGAACGCATCCATGATGAGCGCCTCATACCGGCGGTAGATGATGAGCGGAATATTCAAAAGATCCGGGAGCTTTAGCGATCCGTTCTTCTCGGGAAGCATATCTTTTGAAGAAACGGCAATCATAGGTTCAGAGCTTAAAATTTTATAGTCGACATCGTCGAGCCGCAGCGGTGTGCGGGCGATGGAAATGTCGATGATGCCGTCCATCAGATAGCGGTACAGCGTGTAGGTGATGCCGTCGTGCACCTCGAAGTTAACATCGGGATTGCGGCGGGAAAAAAGCGAGACGCACGGCATGATCGTCGCAACGGTGGTCGGTGTGATGCCGAGGCGCAGAACCCGCTTTTTGCCGACCTTTGCGACCTCAAGCTCCGTCGATTTCACGTACTCGAGCAGGTTGGCGGAGCGGTCGTACAGCAGTTTTCCGGCTTCGGTCAGGCGGACGCCCTGGCGGGTACGTTCAAATAAAGTGACGTTCAGTTCGGCTTCCAGCTGCTTTAACTGATAACTGAGCGGCGGCTGGGACATATTGAGGCGGCGGGCGGCCTCGTGAATACTTTCGGTTTCGGCGATGACGCGGAAATATTCAAGCTGGCGCAGTTCCATAAGAGACTTCCTTTCGTGAAATTATCTATGATATTAAAATTGTATCACTAAGCTATAAAAACAATACTATTCGTATTAATCATATGAGATTATACTGTCAATGTCAAGAAACAAAGAAATGGAGAGTGAAAAAGAAGATGAAAAGTCTTGGAGTCTACTTGAAGCACTACAAAAAAGAGAGCATCATCGCTCCTTTGTTCAAGCTTCTGGAAGTCGTATTCGACCTTCTGGTGCCGATGGTTGTTGCCCAGATCATCGATGTGGGTATCGCAGGCAATAACCGTCCGTACATCGTCAGCCGTTTTGGAATCCTCGTTCTGATGGCGGCAGTCGGACTTTGCTGCAGCTTCACCGCGCAGTATTTCGCGGCAAAAGCGAGCGTCGGCTGTGCAACCGAGCTTCGCCAGGCGGTCTTTGATCACATCCAGGCTCTGTCCTTTACGGAGCTGGATACCATTGGAACCGATACGCTGATCACCCGTCTGATCAACGATATCAACCAGGTGCAGAACGGAATCAACATGGGGCTGCGTCTGCTGCTGCGGAGTCCGTTTATCGTATTCGGTTCCGTTGTGATGGCATTTACCGTCAACGTAAAATGTGCCATCGTATTCCTGGTTACTATTCCGATCCTGTTCGTTGCCGTATTCGGCATTATGCTGGTCAGCATCCCGCTGTTCAAAAAGGTACAGGCGGCACTCGACCGCGTCACCGGAATGACAAGAGAAAATCTGAACGGTGTCCGTGTCATCCGTGCGTTCTGCCGTGAGGAGCAGTCTGTTGCCGATTTCGAAAAGAGCAACGATGAGCTGACTTGTCTGAACGAGTTTGTCGGAAAAATTTCCGCACTGTTAAATCCGCTGACCTATGTCCTCATCAACATCGCAGCCGTTGTCCTGATCTGGCAGGCAGGCCTTCAGGTCAACATCGGCAGTATGCAGCAGGGACAGGTTGTCGCACTTTACAACTACATGCTGCAGATCATCGTGGAGCTGATCAAACTGGCATCGCTCATCATCACCTTAAACAAATCCGTTGCCTGTGCAGAGCGTGTCTCTGGCGTACTGGCGGTTCCGACAACCATGAACTACCCGGCAAAAGGCGGCGCTGCAAAGAAAGTAACTGGCGATGCAGCTGTTACATTTAAAAATGTCAGCTTCACCTATGCAGGAGCCGGCGCAGAGAGCTTATCGGATATCAGCTTTACCGCAAAACGCGGCCAGACCATCGGAATCATCGGCGGTACCGGAAGCGGAAAATCGACGCTGGTCAGCCTGATTTCCCGTTTCTACGATGCGACCAGCGGTGACGTCATGGTAGACGGCGAGAATGTAAAGAATTACACGAAAGAAGAGCTCTGCAATAAAGTCGGTGTTGTTCAGCAGAGAGCAGTGCTCTTTAAAGGCAGCATCCGCGACAATATGAGGTGGGGCAAAGAGGATGCCACCGATGCAGAAATCTGGGAGGCGCTCACCACAGCCCAGGCGAAAGAAGTCGTAGAAGGCAAACAGGATCAGCTCGATTTTATGCTGGAGCAGAACGGAAAGAACCTCTCCGGCGGACAGAAACAGCGTCTTTCTATTGCGCGTGCGCTGGTAAAAAAACCGGAAATCCTGATTCTGGACGACAGCTCGAGTGCGCTTGACTTTGCAACGGATGCAAAACTCCGCAAAGCCGTCCACAATCTCGAAGGAAACACGACAACCTTCCTCGTATCCCAGCGAATCGCCGGCATCCGTCAGGCAGACCAGATCCTCGTTCTTGGAAATGGTACGCTCGAAGGAAACGGCACACACGACGAGCTGATGAAAACCTGCGAGGTTTACCGCGAGATTTACTTCTCCCAGTTCCCGGAAGAGCGTGCAGCTTATAACAACGAAAGCGGGGTGATCGCATGAAAAAGACAGAAAACAAGTCCGGAAAAAGCGGCATGCAGGTCATGAAAAAGCTGATGGCGTTTATCGGAAATTATAAAATTTTCTTAGGCCTTAGTATTGTCCTGGCTGCGGTTACCGTTATTTTACAGCTTTATATTCCGATCCTGTTCGGCGATGCGATCGATGAGGTCGTTGCAGCCCACCAGGTCAATTTCCCGGAGATGTGGTTCTATCTGAAACGAATCGTATTTTTTACCCTCGTTTCCGCACTTTCCGCATGGATCATGAACCTGATCAACAACCGTATGACGTACCGCATCGTGCGCGACCTTCGTTCCCAGGCGATCCGTCATATCCAGGTGCTGCCGCTGTCCTATCTGGATCAGCACAGCTCCGGAGACATCGTAAGCCGTGTTATCGCAGATACCGATATCTTATCGGACGGTCTTCTGCTTGGCTTTACGCAGCTGTTCTCCGGCATCGTAACCATTATTGTGACACTGTTTTTCATGTTCTCGAAGAACGTATGGATCACCCTTCTTGTGATCTGCCTGACACCTCTGAGCTTCTTCGTGGCAAAATTTATTTCCGGCCGCTCGTTCAAAATGTTCCAGAAACAGAGTGAGACGAGAGGAAAACAGACCGCACTCATCGATGAGATGATCGGAAACCAGAAAGTAGTCAAAGCGTTCGGCTATGAGGAAAAAGCTTCCGAGCGTTTTGCAGAGATCAACAAAGATCTGCAGAAATACAGCCAGCAGGCCGTGTTCTACAGTTCCTTAACGAACCCGTCCACCCGTTTTGTCAACAACGTGATCTATGCCGGTGTTGCCCTTGTGGGAGCTTTCATGATCCCGGGCGGCGCGCTGACCGTCGGCGGACTTTCCGTTCTGCTGTCGTACGCAAACCAGTATATGAAACCGTTCAATGATATCAGTTCCGTTATCACCGAGATGCAGAACGCGCTTGCCTGCGCAGGCCGTATCTTTGCTCTTCTGGAAGAGAAAGAGGAGAGTGCAGACCCGGCCGGAACGATCGATACCGTGACGGGAAATGTGACGATCGATGATGTAGCATTTAGTTATGATAAAGAGAAAAAACTGATCGAGAACTTTAATCTTGACGTACAGCCGGGCATGCGTGTTGCCATTGTCGGCCCGACCGGATGCGGAAAGACGACGTTTATCAACCTGCTGATGCGCTTCTATGATGTCGATGCCGGAAAGATCTGCATCGACGGAAAGCCGATCGACGAACTGTCCCGCCATGCGCTCCGCAGCTGCTTTGGTATGGTGCTGCAGGATACCTGGATCAAACAGGGAACCGTGCGCGACAACATCAGCTTCGGAAAGCCGGATGCGACGGAAGAGGAGATCATCAATGCGGCCAAAGAGGCACACAGCTGGGAGTTTATTAAGCGTCTGCCGAAGGGACTTGACACGGTTCTCAGCGAAGACAGCATCAGCCAGGGGCAGAAACAGCTTCTTTGTATCACCCGTGTCATGCTCTGCCTGCCGCCGATGCTGATCCTCGACGAGGCGACCTCCAGCATCGATACCCGTACCGAACTGCAGGTTCAGGAGGCGTTTGACAAGCTGATGCAGGGCAGAACGAGTTTCGTCGTTGCCCACCGTCTGTCCACGATCCGCAACGCTTCGCTGATCCTCGTCATGAAAGACGGAAAGATTATCGAGCAGGGACGCCATGAGGAGCTTCTTGAGAAGAAAGGCTTCTACTACAATCTGTACAACAGCCAGTTCCAGGCGTCATAAAAGATATTTGGAAAAGAGAACAGCAGATCTGTGCCGCGCATGCGATTTTGAGGCGTGCGCGCGCAGATCTGCTGATTTTTTATATGTTTTTGCAATATTCTGAAAAAAATACGGCATGGGGTATTGACGAATCCTATCACAGGTGCTATAGTTTTACAAAAATAAAAAAAGACGTAGAAGTTTTTAGAAAATGTGCGGAGAGCTTTTGGAAATTTAATTTTCGAAAGGTGCACGACCGAAGAAGTAAAACTTTCAGGTGCTGGTTCTCTTCTTAAAACAAGAACGGACGGGAGACGGCGAGGACTAAAAACGGAGTGGTCTCTGGAGAAGCTCTTGAAAAGAGTGCCGAAGGTGCAATGCAGCGATGCAGAATCTCTCAGGCAAAAGGACAGAGTCAAAAAAGATACAGAAGAAAAACAGCCGCGGAACAAAAAAGCGGTGCGCAGAAACGAAAAAATTCCGGAAGTGCGGTTTTTTGCTGTATTTTTCAATCAGAGCCATGTTCTGCAGGAAAAGTCCCGCAGGAGATGGTATTTTTTTTCTCAAAACGGTGCGGATGTGTGATCCACATCGTTCAGACCATACGTCGAATGGAAAGGGAGAAAAGAAAATGGATGCATTGAATCAGGCAATTGCGCAGATCAGTGATGTGCTCTGGAACAGCGTACTGCTGTTTCTGCTGGTAGGTACGGGAGTTTATTTCTCTGTTCGGACCCGCTTTGTACAGGTAAGAAAGTTTAAGACCGCGTGGAACCGCGTCTTCGGCGGTTTCTCGTTAAAGGGTAAGAAGGCCGGAAAAGACGGCATGACTTCCTTCCAGGCGCTTGCAACAGCGATCGCCGCACAGGTCGGAACCGGAAACATCGCAGGATGTGCGACCGCACTCGTATCCGGCGGCCCGGGAGCCATCTTCTGGATGTGGCTTGCTGCGTTCTTCGGCATGGCAACGATCTACGGCGAGGCGTATCTCGCGCAGATCTCCAAACGCCGCGATGAGAACGGAGAAGTCATCGGAGGACCGGTTTACTACATTACCCACGCATTCAAGGGAACGTTTGGAAAAGCACTGGCAGGCTTCTTTGCTGTAGCCGTTATTCTGGCACTTGGCTTTATGGGAAATATGGTACAGTCGAACTCCATCAGTGATGCGTTCTACACCGCATTTTCCGTACCGAAATGGGTGATGGGTGTGATTGTAGCCGTTCTCGCCGCATTCATTTTCATCGGAGGTATCTCCCGTATCGCATCCTTCACCGAAAAAGTTGTTCCGGTGATGGCAGCACTGTATCTCGTCGGAGCCCTTGTTGTTATTCTGATCAACATCCAGCATGTGCCGTCAGCGATTGCTTCGATCTTTATCTGTGCATTCCGTCCGGACGCCGTATTTGGTGCAGCAGCCGGTATTACCGTGCGGAAAGCCATGCGTTACGGTGTTGCCCGAGGCCTCTTCTCTAATGAAGCCGGTATGGGTTCCACCCCGCATGCCCATGCGATTGCCGATGTCGAGAACCCGGAGGATCAGGGTGAAGTAGCGATGATCGGTGTCTTTATTGATACCTTCGTTGTCCTGACCATGACCGCTCTCGTTATTCTTTCTTCCGGCGTTCTGGAAGAGATGATGAGTACCGGTGTTAAAGGAACCCCGGTCGCACAGGCGGCATTCCGAACCGGCCTCAAAGGCTTCGGACCGGCGTTCGTAGCGATCTGTCTTCTGTTCTTTGCATTCTCGACCATCGTCGGATGGTACTTCTTCGCAAGACAGAACGTACAGTATCTGTTCGGAAAGAAAGCAGTCGTTCCGTTCTCGCTGATCGTCGTTGTGTTCGTTTTCCTCGGCTCTCTGCTGAAAGTAGATCTCGTATGGAACCTGTCAGACCTCTTTAACGGCCTGATGGTAATTCCAAACCTCATGGCGTTGATCGTCCTCGCAGGAACCGTAGCAAAAGCGGCAAAAGGTGAAAAAGTAGAATTCTAATCATATATACAGAACGGGAAAAAGGAGGAAAGTCTGCTGATGCAGACTTTCCTCCTTTTTGCAATTATTCAGAGCCACATCTCGATTCCGCTGCGCTGCATCTCGATGTGGCTTCTCGCCATATAAAATTTCAAGAAGAACTGTTCGTTCATGCGAGCATGACTCACAGTTCTTCTTGAAATTTTGCATGGCTCTGAATAATTGCAAAAAGAAAGACCGGCAGGGGAGCTACCGATCTTTCAAGGGGAGTATAAATAATTAATAAGGGGTTATTAATTGTAAAAAAATTTATGAAGGGTAAATTCTTTTACAAAATTGATTATAATACAGATAACGGGAAAAAGCAACATCGAAATTCAAAAGTTGGAAAAAATTACCACAATTTGGAAAGCAGTGGTCCGAAAGCAGGAAAAACACTGTATTTTTGGGCTTGCATTCCCCACTTTGGAACAGATACCGTGGAAAAACAGGGTTCTGGATGCATAATCTGCGCGGAAAAAGCGATACTAAAGGATGTCGCAGGACAAAAAACATTCAGGAGGAAACGAGATTATGACCAGAAACAGCAAAAATGAATACAGCAAAAACGAGTACAGCAAGAACGGATACGAGAAAAGCGAATACAGCAAAAACCAGAAGAACAGCAGAGACTGCAATCATGTGAAAGACCGTGAGATGTCATCCTACGGTCAGCAGAACCGGGAGCAGGACGAGAAGGATGAGTATGAAAAATACTAAGTAAACCTTGGGATTCCGGCAGAAAAAAGCCGGCGGAGGGTCCCATACGGACTCTGCCGCCGGTTTCTGCATACATATAAAACAGGAGAGAAAGTCAGATCCGGAGAGGGGGACCAGGATATGGCAGGCATGACACTGCTGGCGGCAGACCAGCTGGACTGGTACGTGGGAAAACCATGGGCGATGATCATCGATGTGCGGAACCGGCGGGAATACGAAAAAGGGCATGTGAAAGGAGCGGTGAATCTTCCCTATGACCATCTGCTCGAACGGGTCTGTCTGCCGCGGGACAAAATTCTTGTGATCTGCTGTGAGCGGGGTGCCGCGAGCATGGCGGAGGGAAAGCGGCTGGCGGAGAACGGATACGAGGTCAAAACGGTCATCGGCGGAATGCATGCATACCGCGGACGATATCTGGTGGCGGGAGAAGAGCTGTAAGGGGCGGCAATCCAACATTTCTTCTTGCCAAGCGGGAAAAGATACGGTAAGATGAAACAGAAAACAATACAAAACCAAACCACAAAATGAAAGAGAGATCACGATATGAAATACATGTTTGCATCTGATATTCACGGTTCTGCCTATTACTGCAGAAAAATGCTGGAAGCCTTCGAGGCAGAGGGCGCAAGCCGCCTGTTTCTGTTAGGCGACCTTCTCTATCACGGCCCGAGAAACGATCTTCCAAAAGAATACGCACCGAAACAGGTCATCGCCATGCTGAATGAGAAAAAACAGTACCTCACCAACGTGCGCGGAAACTGCGACGCAGAAGTAGATCAGATGGTACTGGAGTTCCCGGTGCTGGCAGATTACAGCATCCTGATCGAGGGAGGCCATACCTTCTATATGAGCCATGGCCACATCTACAATGAGCAGAATCTGCCGCCGCTGATGGATGGAGACATCTTCCTGTACGGCCATACCCACGTCCTGCGTGCCGAGAAAAAAGGCGCACACACCTTCCTGAACCCGGGTTCTGTATCTCTGCCGAAAGAGGGCAATATCCCGACCTATGCAATCCTCGAGGACGGCGTATTTACGATCAAAGGCTTTGACGGCACCGTCGTAAAACAGCTCACATTATAAGAGGGGACGGGAGAGTATGGAATTATATGAACTGATCGCCCCGTGCCACTTCGGCCTGGAGGCGGTGATGAAACGTGAAATCCTCGATCTCGGCTACGAAATCGAGCGCGTGGAGGATGGAAAAGTAACGTTTCTTGCAGATGCAGAGGGAATCGCCTACGCCAACCTGTTCTTTCGCACGACCGAGCGTATCCTGCTCAAAGTAGGACAGGTCCACGCCGAGACGTACGATGAACTCTTTGAAGCGACAAAAGCGCTCCCGTGGGAGAAATTTATCCCGAAAAACGGAAAGTTCTGGGTAACGAAGGCAAACTCCATCAAGAGTAAGCTCTTCAGCCCGTCCGATATCCAGTCGATCATGAAAAAAGCGATTGTCGAGCGATTGAAACAGGTCTACTACATGGAGTGGTTCCCGGAGGACGGTGCACAGTACCCGATCCGTGTTTCGATTTTAAAAGACGAGGTTACGATCGGACTCGATACCTCCGGCGTTTCCCTTCATAAGAGAGGCTACCGCAAGCTGACCGCGAAAGCGCCGATCACTGAGACCCTTGCCGCAGCACTTATCATGCTGACTCCGTGGAAGGGTGACCGGATTCTTGTCGATCCGTTCTGCGGAAGCGGTACGTTCCCGATCGAGGCGGCCATGATGGCGGCCGATATTGCACCGGGTCTCAACCGTTCTTTCCTTGCGGAGCAGTGGACGCACCTCGTGCCGAAAAAATGCTGGATGGATGCGGCGGAGGATGCACGCTACCGGATCCGGAACGATATTGAGACAGATATTCAGGGCTTTGATATCGACGGAGATGTCATCAAGAGTGCCAGAGAGAACGCAAAGCTGGCCGGTGTGGATCACCTGATCCATTTCCAGCAGCGTCCGGTTGCCGAGCTGTCGCACCCGAAAAAATACGGTTTTCTGATTACCAACCCGCCGTACGGTGAGCGCCTGGAGGACAAAAAAGATCTTCCGGCCCTGTATCAGACATTAGGAGAGCGGTACCGCGCTCTCGATTCCTGGTCGATGTATCTGATCACGAGCTACGAGGATGCCGAGCGGTATCTCGGCAAAAAGGCGGATAAAAACCGTAAAATTTACAATGGAATGCTGAAAACCTACTTTTACCAGTACGCGGGACCGAAGCCGCCGCGCCGGGAAAAAGAACAGAAATAATACAAATGGAGGAGCAATACCGAATGATTTTTGGTGTTGCTCCTTTTTGGTAACAAAAATTAAAAGAAAAAATTCAGAAAAGTTTAATATTTCCTTGAAATCACTGCACTACTGTGCTAAACTGTCCTCATGCGAAATTTTTTCATCAAGCGGAGGAAACCATGAACGGACAGGAGATCAGAGACAGGCTGCTGCATTCCTACGAGAGGAGCTACGATATCGTAAAGCCGTCCGAAGTAAACGGCCATACATACGATGCCTGTGCAAGCTACCACGAGAGCGGCGCAAAATACGTGCTCTCAAAGAAAGCAGAGCTGTGGAGGATCAGCTGTCATGAGCATGCGTATTTTAAAGCGGTGGAAGAACTGAACGACCAGGACGTCGAAACATTTCTGACGGACCTGACAGAATGGATAGAGCCAAAGGTGGTTCGCGAGGGGAAGGAAGTACCGGATACCGACCACATGTACACGCTGGTTACCGGTATTTTTTTTGCGGACAAACCGGTTGCGGACAGCGTAAAGAAGAAAATCCGAAAATATAAGTATTATAAAAATTACCGGTTTTCTTTGAGAGGCTACTGTCAGGTGCGGCTGCTCGTCTTTGATACGGCAGAACAGAAAGTGTTTGGAAACCGGGCGGCTTGGGAATTGGTAAAGGGATATGCTAAGATGTTCCGGTCTTAGTTATCTATAAATTTATTCTACCAAAAAGAGGGAGGAAAAAACAAATGAATAGTATTCTTGTACTGGTTGTCGGAATCGGCATTCTGATCGCCGGATACGTATTCTACGGAAAATGGCTTGCCGAGCAGTGGGGCGTTGATCCGAAACGGAAAACCCCTGCATTCACCGAGGAGGACGGTGTGGACTACGTTCCTGCCAAAGCTCCTGTCTTAATGGGACATCACTTCTCATCCATCGCAGGCGCAGGCCCGATCAACGGACCGATTCAGGCCGCTGTCTTTGGATGGGTTCCGGTTCTTTTGTGGGTACTCATCGGCGGTATCTTCTTTGGAGGCGTTCATGATTACGGCGCACTGTTTGCATCCCTGCGCCACAAAGGACAGTCCATCGGCGAGGTTATCGCAGACACCATGGGAAGTAAAGCGAAAAAACTCTTTATCGTCTTCGCTTACCTGACCCTGATTCTTGTTGTTGCAGCCTTCGGTTCCATCGTTGCCAATACCTTCAAGGCAACCTACACCGAGAGCGGCGCTGTCGATGTGGCAGCAAGTTCTGCAAATGCAACAACCGCTATGATTTCCATTCTGTTCATCGTACTCGCCGTTGTGTTCGGTTTCATGGTATACAGAAGAAATGTATCTCTTGGCGTTTCCACCATCGCAGGCGTTGCAGCTATCGTTGTCTGCGTTGTTGTTGGATTAAACTTCCATCCGATCTATCTCTCCGAGACAGCATGGATGGTAATCGTTGGTATCTATATCACCGTGGCTTCTGTTGCACCGGTCTGGATTCTGCTTCAGCCGCGTGACTACTTAAGCTCCTTCCTTCTGTACTTCATGATGATCGTAGCCGCTGTCGGTGTCATCGGAAGTGCTCTGATGGGCCATGCATCCCTGGATATCCCGGCATTCACCGGATTCAAAGATACGCTGGCTCCGACCGGAAGTTCTCTTGGATTTATGTTCCCGGCCCTGTTCGTAACCATCGCCTGTGGAGCAATTTCCGGATTCCATTCACTCGTTGGTTCAGGAACTACATCGAAACAGCTTGACAATGAGAAAAATGCCCGCCCGATCGCATACGGCGGTATGCTGATTGAGTGTGCACTTGCAATCGTATCTCTGTGTGCAGTCGGCTACATCTGGTCCAGATACGCAGACGGAACCACCGTTGTTCCGACCGCTGTATTTGCAACCGGTATCTCCGAGATGGTAGCAACCATTCCGGGACTTGGCGGATCGACCCACGTACTGTACTCTCTGCTGGTTCTGACTGTATCGGTATTCTGCCTGACTTCTCTGGATACCGCAACCCGTCTGGCAAGATACATGTTCCAGGAGTTCTGGCTTGAGCCGGGACAGACTTACAAAGAGGCAACCGGCTACAAAGCCGTTCTGACCAATCCGGTTGTATCAACCGTTATCACCGTAGTACTCGGCATCGGCCTTGGCCTGACCGGTTATTCCAAAATCTGGCCGCTGTTCGGTGCATCCAACCAGCTGCTGGCAGCCATCGGACTTCTTGCTGTTGCCACCTGGCTTGGAAAAGTCGGCAAAAACAACAAAATGTTCCTGTTCCCGATGGTATTCATGCTGATCGTAACCATTACATCCCTTGTACAGACCCTGATCGCAAACTTCAAGGGCCTTGGCGCAGGCGTTGGCATCGGCTGGTGCGTAGCACGTATCGTGCTGGCAGGCCTGCTTGTCATCCTGGCGCTGATCCTGGCTGTCGATGGATTCAAGACTCTGGCAAATCAGAAAAAAGCAAAATAATGTGTGATTACAAAAAAAGGCTCCCGGATAAAAACGGGGGTCTTTTTTTGTGACAGGGTTCTTGTGTTTGCGTCACACATACGGTATAATGATCGCAAGTTATTTCAGCGTGAAAGAAGGAAAACGGTTATGAAAAAAATTGTATTTGCAACAGGAAACGCCGGCAAAATGAAAGAAATCCGTGAAATCCTTGCGGATCTGCCGGTGGAAATTTATTCGATGAAAGAAGCCGGCATTTCGGTCGAGATCGATGAGAACGGCAAAACCTTTGAGGAGAATGCAAAAATCAAAGCACAGACCGTTGCCGGATGCACAGACGGCGACACGATCGTGCTGGCGGATGACTCCGGTCTGGAAGTGGATGCCTTAAACTGCGAGCCTGGTGTCTATTCGGCAAGATATATGGGAGAGGATACGTCCTACCGCATCAAAAATCAGAGCCTCGTTGACCGCCTGGAGGGCGTGCCGGTGGAAAAAAGAACGGCACGATTCGTCTGTGTGATTGCAGCCGCCTTCCCGGATGGAACAGTCTGTACCACCAAAGGAACGATCGAGGGAAAAATCGGTTACGAGGAACGCGGGGAGAACGGTTTTGGCTATGACCCGATTTTCTATCTGCCGGATATGAGCCGCACGACCGCAGAACTTTCTCCGGAAGAGAAAAACGCAGTCAGCCACAGAGGAAAAGCACTGGCGGCGATGAAAGAACAGATTGCATCATATTTGAAATAAGAAGAGGGAAGAGAATGAGTATGAAATTTCTGATAGTGAGCGATACCCATGGACGGATGTATAACCTCGAGGAGACCATGGAACGTGAGGAGTTCGACGGCATGATCCACTGCGGTGACGTGGAAGGGATGGATGACCTGATCAAATCCAAGGTAAACGGCCCGTGCTATATGGTCATGGGAAATAATGACTGGTTTTCAAACCTCCCGGCGGAGATTCAGGTGAACATTGATGATTACCGTGCCTTTATCACACACGGTCATAACTACGGCGTATCGCTCGGCCTGGAGGGAATCTATGCGGAGGCGCTTTCCAGGGGTGTGGATATCGTACTGTTCGGCCATACGCACCGGCCGGTCGCAGAAAAGCGTGGAAATCTCTGGATTGTCAATCCGGGCAGCCTCACGTATCCGCGTCAGATGGGAAGAAAACCAAGCTATGCCATGCTGACGATCAATGAAGAGCATGAGCTTTCGGTGGAAATCAAGTATCTGGATTAAAAAACGGGTCGAAAAAGGGCGGAAAACAGCCCAAAATCGAATGAATTATCGCAACTAACATGACTATTCCAAAGAAAACAGGGTAGTACCGGAGCAGGTTCTGACTAATCCTTAAAAAGTTTGTCAAAAAAATACAATTTAGGTGTTGACAGATGAGAAAAGATATGATAAGATCTCTTTGTTGTCCGGTGAGAACAAAACAACACAAAAAACATTTTGAAAAAAATGAAAAAAAGTGTTGACAAACCGAAAACAATGTAATATAATGAATCTTGCGTCGAGCGCGAAAGGGTTAAACGCAAATCGGGAAACCTTGTTTACGGGGTGTGGCTCAGCTTGGCTAGAGCGCCTGGTTTGGGACCAGGAGGTCGCAGGTTCGAATCCTGTCACCCCGATGTCGTGCGGGTGTAGTTCAATGGTAGAACACCAGCCTTCCAAGCTGGATACGTGGGTTCGATTCCCATCACCCGCTTGCTGCTACAATTTTGTAGAAGCTGTGTGCTTGTAGCTCAGTTGGATAGAGCAACGGCCTTCTAAGCCGTGGGTCGGGGGTTCGAATCCCTCCAAGCACGCTTCACTAAAATTGAATAGTGAAAAAAGACTGTAAGTCGTAATTATGGTGGGTATAGCGCAGTTGGTTAGCGCGCCAGATTGTGGCTCTGGAGGCCAAGGGTTCGAATCCCTTTATCCACCCTGCCAGCAAGGCGAAACATTGGGCTATCGCCAAGCGGTAAGGCACAGCACTTTGACTGCTGCATTCGCTGGTTCGAATCCAGCTAGCCCAGTTGGATGCAAAAGTATACGGAGCATTAGCTCAGTCGGTAGAGCACTTGACTTTTAATCAAGTTGTCCGGGGTTCGAATCCCCGATGCTTCACTAAATAACCCATAGAAAACGCCCATGGAGGTTTTCTATGGGGTTTTTCTTTTTCGAAAAAATAATATGCGGTTATGACGGAATTGGCAGACGTGCAGGATTTAGGTTCCTGTGCCTTTCGGCGTGTGGGTTCGAGTCCCACTAACCGCAGAAAAATCGTTACAGTTCACAGGTTCCCTGCGAACTGTAACATTCGCAGCCCTCATTTAAAGTTTTGCTTCGCAAAAGGAGGGCTGCTCACACCTGAATCACTTTCTTACGCAGCGAAACAGCAAGTGTTTCACTGCTGAGTGAACAGTAACGAAAAATCCACAGCAGTAAAATGATAAAAATCAGATTCTAAATAATTGCAGCAAAAATATTCGCGCATCAAATATCTTAAAAACTCCAAACAGAACCGAAAATCAAATAGAGAATAGATAGAGGAAAAATGGTATGACAAGAGAAAAGTATGAGTCATTGCCTTTGAGCACGCTGAAAGCGCTGGCAAAATCCAGAAACATGAAGGGGATTTCCACCCTGCGGAAAGAAGCGCTGATTGAGCGGATGCTGGAAGAAGATCAGAAAGAAAACCAGAAAAACATGGAAGAGCCGGCGGTTCTAAAAGAGGAAAAAAAGACGGAAACTGTACAGGATCAGAATCAGGAACCGCAGGAAAAGCGGGAGGACGGTATGGAGCGCCAGAATCGGGAAACCTCGGAAAACAGCACCGCGCGCCCGTACCAGAGACCGCGGTATGTCCGCCGGGAAGAGCGCAGTGAAAACGGAGAGCGCCAGGAGTACCGTCCAAGAGCGCCGCGTTTCAATGAGCGTAGATTTCAGGAACCACGGAATTATAATCAGAATAACCGTGAGGAAGAGCAAAGACAGGAGCCGCGTCAGGAAGCAGGGCAGGAAATGAGACAGGAGCCGCTGCGTCAGGAAGCAAGACCAGAGACGAGACAGGAACCGCGTCAGGAAACCAGCACGCTCGACAGCGGCCAGGAGGCCTGCGGCATCCTCGAGGTCATGCCGGACGGATTTGGATTTATCCGCTCCGACAACTATATGCCGGGCGACAGCGATGTCTACGTTTCCCCGTCCCAAATCCGCCGTTTCGGACTGAAAACGGGAGATATCATCCGCGGAAACACGAGAGTAAAGTCCGCAACCGAAAAATTCAGCGCCCTTTTATACTTAAAGAGCGTCAACAATCTGCCGCTCGAC
Organism: Blautia sp. AF19-1; assembly: GCF_003479155.1. Taxonomy (NCBI): domain Bacteria; kingdom Bacillati; phylum Bacillota; class Clostridia; order Lachnospirales; family Lachnospiraceae; genus Blautia; species Blautia sp. AF19-1. Next base: position 104,618 of record NZ_QUGQ01000010.1, on the reverse strand, counting down.
CAGATCATGCGCCGCGGCAATTTCGAAGATATGACGCCGGTCTTCCCGGATGAGCGGCTGCGCCTTGAGCGCCCGGGCGGAAGCATGGCGATGCGGATCGTGGATCTTGTAAGTCCGATCGGAAAAGGCCAGCGAGGCATGATCGTCTCCCCGCCGAAAGCCGGAAAAACGACGCTTTTGAAGGATGCGGCAAAATCCATCCTGCGGAACAACCCGGAGATGTATCTGATCATCCTTCTGATCGACGAGCGTCCGGAGGAGGTCACCGACATTAAAGAAGCGATTCAGGGATCGAATGTGGAAGTCATCTATTCCACCTTCGATGAGCAGCCGGAGCACCACAAACGCGTGTCCGAGATGGTCATTGAGCGCGCGAAACGTCTTGTGGAGAGTAAAAAAGACGTTACGATCTTCATCGACAGCATCACACGTCTCGCCAGAGCTTACAACCTGACCGTTCCGCCGAGCGGCCGTACCCTTTCCGGCGGTCTCGATCCGGCAGCACTCTACATGCCGAAACGGTTCTTCGGCGCGGCCAGAAACATGCGCGAGGGCGGAAGCCTGACGATTCTTGCAACGGCGCTTGTGGACACCGGAAGCAAGATGGACGATGTCGTTTACGAGGAATTCAAAGGCACCGGAAACATGGAACTCGTGCTCGACCGGAAACTGCAGGAACGCCGCGTCTTCCCGGCCATCGACATAGCCAAATCGGGAACAAGAAGAGAAGATCTGCTTCTGACACCGGATGAGCAGGAGGCCGTTTACAATATGCGGAAGGCATTAAACGGCATGAAATCCGAGGAAGCCGTGGAAAATATTCTGAACATGTTTGACCGCACCAGAAACAACGGCGAACTGATTCAAATTTTAAAGAAACAAAAAATAGTATAAGGCTTGCAATTTTCAAAATTGTGTGATACAATGAGAAAGCTGTGCAAGGTTGATGAGATTTTGTCAGCCTGAAATACGAAATCATCAGAGTAAATCTGAGAAGATAACAATATTAAGAAGAGGTGAATAAAATGAGAGAAGGAATCCATCCAGAATACCATCAGGCAACTGTTACCTGCAACTGCGGAAATACTTTCGTAACAGGTTCTACCAAGAAAGAGATCCACGTTGAGATCTGTTCTAAATGCCATCCGTTCTACACTGGCCAGCAGAAAGCTGCTGCAGCTCGTGGACGTATCGAGAAGTTCAACAAGAAATACGGCATGAAATAAGAATTGAATCAAGCAAGATGAAAAACGGGCTGAGGTTGGAAGATCTCAGCCCGTTCTTGCGTTACGGATGCAGAAAATCCCCTTTGAGGAGGTAAACGTAAATTATGAAATCATCCAATATTGGCGGCCAGGCCGTGATGGAAGGCGTCATGATGATGAACAAGGACCGCTATTCCGTTGCAGTACGCCGGCCGGACGGGGAGATTGAGGTTAAAGTAGAGCAGCACAAGCCGCTGACAAAGCACAAGGGGCTTTTAAAAGTTCCGATTCTGCGCGGTGTCTTCAGCTTTGCCGATTCGATGATCGTCGGCATGAGTTCCCTTATGTACTCCGCTTCGTTCTATGAGGACGAGGAGGAGGAAAAGAAAAAGCCGGCGACGAAAGAGGAAGAGGAGCAGCAGAAAGCGAAAAAAGAAAAGACAGACAAGCTGATGATGTACGGAACCGTCACATTTTCCGTTGTCATCGCCGTCGTTCTCTTTCTGATGGTGCCGTACTTCCTGTCCGAACTGCTGCACAAAGCGGGAGCCGGAACGACACTGACCGCGGTGGCAGAGGCCTTTGTGCGTGTGGCACTGTTCCTCGGCTATCTGGCAGCCATTTCCCGTATGGAAGACATTCAGCGCGTGTTCATGTACCACGGCGCCGAGCATAAATGCATCAACTGCGTCGAGCACGGTCTGGAACTGAACGTGGAAAACGTCTTAAAGAGTTCCCGGGAGCACAAGCGCTGCGGAACGAGCTTTCTTATGTACGTCATCGTCATCAGCATCATCTTTTTCATGTTCATCCGGGTCGATTCCCCGGTGCTGAAAATTGTGATCCGCCTGCTTCTCATTCCGGTGATCGCGGGCGTTTCGTATGAAATTATCCGCCTGGCGGGAAAAAGTGACAATAAACTGGTCAACCTGATCAGTAAACCGGGCCTGATGCTGCAGCACCTGACGACGCGCGAGCCGGATGCCGAGATGGCAGAGGTTGCGATCGCCGCTGTGGAGGCTGTGTTTGACTGGAGAGCGTACCTGAACGAAAACTTTGGTTATACGTACCCGGCCAAAACCGAAAAGAAAGAACATGAGGAGCCGTGACCGATGAGTGTGCACGATAGAAAAAACTTGAAATCTGCACTGGAATCCGCTATTCTGTACTTACAAAAGCAGGGGGTGGAGGAAGCCCGGCAGGACGCATGGCTTTTACTGGAGCATGTCTGCGGGATCAGCCACAGCACCTACTTTGTACACAGTGAAGATGAAATGCCAAAAGAACAGCAGGAGCAGTACGAAGCGCTGGTCAGAAAGCGCGGCGAACACATTCCGCTGCAGCAGCTGACCGGAGAGGCGTGGTTCTACGGAATCCCGTTTTTTGTGAATGAGCATGTACTGATTCCGCGGCAGGACACCGAGATTCTTGTGGAGGAAGCGCTCCGCGGCCTTCCAAAAGATGCACGGATTCTCGATCTCTGCACCGGCTCGGGATGCATCCTCATATCGCTTCTTGTGACGAGAGAGGACTGCACGGGAATCGGCGCGGATCTCTCCGAGAAAGCCTTACAGGTTGCGGAAAAGAACGGCGTACAGGCGGGCGGACGGGCATCGTTCGTAAAGAGCAACTTATTTGAAAACATCGAGGGAACCTTCGATGTGATCGCAAGCAATCCGCCGTATATCCGCACGGATGTGATTGAAACGCTGATGCCGGAGGTGCGCGACCATGAGCCGCGGATGGCACTCGACGGCAGTGCGGACGGTCTTGTCTTTTACCGGAAGATTACAGAGCAGGCAGGAAGCTATTTAAAAGAGGGCGGAAAGCTCTGTTTTGAAATTGGATACGATCAGGGAGATGAAGTGCGGGAGCTGATGGAAACCCACGGCTTTGCCGATGTACAGGTTCTGAAAGATCTGGCAGGCCTGGACCGCGTGGTGACCGGTATCTGGCACAAAAAACCCTGACAGAAATGAATTTTAATTTTGACACCATAATGACATCATAAACAGACGAAAACAGCAAAAAGGAGCAGTCATTTTATGTTTGATAAACTTGATGATATCCTCATGCGTCTCGAGGAGGTACTGAATCAGTTAAGCGAGCCGGACGTCGCTGCCGATGCGGCGAAGTTCCAGAAGCTGATGAAGGAGCAGGCAGAACTCCAGCCGATCGCAGACGCATATAAGGACTATAAAACACAGAAACAGACCATCGAAGAGAGCCTGATGCTTCTCGAGGAGGAATCCGACGAAGAGATGCGCGAAATGCTGAAAGAAGAGCTCTCCGATGCGAAAAAACGCGTAGAGGAGCTGGAGCAGGAGCTCAAAGTCCTGCTTCTGCCGAAAGACCCGAACGATGACAAGAACGTTATCGTAGAGTTCCGCGCAGGTGCCGGCGGAGACGAGGCGGCACTCTTTACTGCAGAAATCTGCCGTATGTACATCAAATACGCAGAGAGCCGCGGCTGGAAAACAGAGCTGACCAGCGCCGATGAAAACGGAATCGGCGGCTTTAAAGACGCAACACTTCTGATCAACGGAGCAGGCGCGTACTCCCGGATGAAGTACGAGAGCGGCACGCACCGCGTACAGCGTGTGCCGGAAACCGAGTCCGGCGGAAGAATCCATACCTCAACCATGACCGTAGCGATCATGCCGGAGGTGGACGACGTCGAAGTACAGATCGACCCGAAAGATTACAAATTCGATGTATTCCGTGCTTCCGGAAACGGCGGCCAGTGTGTCAATACGACCGACTCAGCAGTCCGTCTGACCCACTTCCCGAGCGGCATCGTCATTTCCTGCCAGGATGAGAAATCACAGTTAAAGAATAAGGACAAGGCACTGAAGATTCTGCGTGCCCGTCTGTACGACTTAGAGCAGCAGAAACAGCACGATGAGATGGCCGAGCTTCGAAAGAGCCAGGTCGGAACGGGAGACCGCTCCGAGAAGATCCGTACGTACAACTTCCCACAGGGACGTGTGACGGATCACAGAATCAAACTGACCTTATACAAACTGGACGCCATCATGAACGGTGATCTGGATGAAATCATCGACAGTCTGATTGCAGCCGATCAGGCCGCAAAGCTGAGCAGCATGCAGGAAGAAGCATAATAATAAACGCTGCGAATCACGATTGGTCTACAGGATCGATTGTTGATAGAATAAACAAGAGAAAAAAGGGGAAAAGAGAAAGGAAAAACGCTATGAAGAAAACAGCACTTGTGATCATGGCAGCCGGAATCGGCAGCAGATTTGGAAAGGGAATCAAGCAGCTTGAGCCAGTAGGACCAAACGGGGAGATCATCATGGATTATTCCATCCACGATGCACTGGAAGCCGGCTTCAACAAAGTAGTCTTCATCATCCGCAAGGATCTGGAGAAAGATTTCAAGGAAGTCATCGGCAACCGCATCAGCAAAATCACAGAGGTGGAATATGCATTCCAGGAGCTCGATGATCTGCCGGCAGGCTTTGCAAAACCGGAAGGCCGTACCAAACCGTGGGGAACCGGCCAGGCCGTTCTTGCCTGCAAAGGTCTTGTAAAAGAGCCGTTTGCTGTTATCAATGCTGATGACTATTACGGAAAAGATCCGTTCGTAAAACTGCACGACTACCTCGTACAGGAGCATGATGTGGATGAAGTTATGCCGATCTCCATGGCAGGATTCGTGCTTGGAAACACCTTAAGTGACAACGGCGGTGTTACAAGAGGTGTCTGCGTCGTTGATGAAAACGGAAACCTGACCGGTGTCAACGAGACGAAAAACATTGTAAAGACCGCAGAGGGCGCAGGCGTTGAAAAAGAAGACGGAACGGTTGATCCGATCGACAAAAACTCCCTTGTTTCCATGAACATGTGGGGACTGCAGCCGGAGTTCATTGATCTTCTGGAGAAAGGCTTTGTTGAATTCCTTTCTGCACAGAAAGAGGGAGATGTAAAAGGCGAGTATCTCCTTCCGATCTACATCGACGAGCTGCTGCACGCAGGAAAAGCAGAAGTAAAAGTTCTTCCGACCGACGCAGAGTGGTTCGGCGTAACGTATCAGGAAGACAAAGCTTCCGTAACAGAAGCATTCCGCAAACTGATTGCGGACGGCGTATACAGCGAGAAGCTGTACGACTAATTACGATATTTTATTATTTGAGTGAATAACCAGAAAAAGCGTGTTTGAATGATTGCAAAAAATTTCAGACACGCTTTCTGCCCGAAAGGGGAAAGGAGCATACCATGGGTAAATATTTTGGAACAGATGGATTTCGCGGAGAAGCAAACATTGATCTGACGGTTGAGCATGCATATAAAGTGGGAAGATTCCTCGGATGGTATTTCGGAAAAGACCACAAAGCACAGATCGTCATTGGAAAAGACACCAGACGCTCCAGCTACATGTTCGAATATTCGCTGGTAGCAGGACTGACCGCATCGGGAGCAGACGCTTATCTGCTGCACGTAACGACCACCCCGAGCGTTTCCTATGTTGTCCGTACCGAAAACTTTGACTGCGGAATTATGATCTCCGCCAGCCACAACCCGTTCTATGACAACGGAATCAAAGTCATCAACGGCCTGGGACAGAAACTGGAAGCCGACATCGAAGCGCAGATCGAAGCCTACATCGACGACGGAACACCGAAGATCCCGTTCGCAACGAGAGAAGACATCGGACGCACCGTGGATTTTGCAGCCGGAAGGAACCGCTACATTGGACACCTGATCTCGATTCCGACAAAATCCTTTAAAAACATGAGAGTCGGACTCGACTGCTCCAACGGAAGTGCCTCTTCCGTAGCCAAGAGCGTGTTTGATGCCATCGGCGCCAAGACATATGTGATCCACAACGAGCCGGACGGAACAAACATCAACTGCGGCTGTGGTTCCACCCACATCGAAGAGCTTCAGAAATATGTAAGAGAGAAACACCTCGATGTCGGATTTGCCTACGACGGAGACGCAGACCGCTGCATCGCTGTCGATGAGCTGGGAAATGTGGTAGACGGAGACCTGATCATGTATGTCTGCGGTAAATACTTAAAAGAAAAAGGCCAGTTAAACGGAGATACGATTGTGACCACGATCATGTCAAACCTCGGTCTTTACAAAGCGTGTGACCGCGCCGGTATCCGGTATGAGAAGACGGCAGTCGGCGACAAATACGTGTGCGAGAACATGATGGCAAACGGCTATTCTCTCGGCGGAGAGCAGTCCGGCCACATCATTTTCAGCAAGCACGCGACGACCGGTGACGGAATCCTGACCTCCCTGATGGTGATGGAAGTGCTGATAGATAAGAAAATCCCGCTCAGCACCCTGACAGCCGAGGTAGTGATTTACCCGCAGCTCTTAAAGAATGTCCGCGTGGCAAACAAAGCAGCTGCAAAGGCCAACCCGGCAGTACAGAAAGCAGTAGAAGACGTAGCAGAGGCCCTGGGCGATGACGGACGCATCCTCGTAAGAGAGAGCGGCACCGAGCCGGTGATCCGTGTCATGGTGGAAGCACCGGACGACGCAACGTGTGCAAAATACGTAGACCAGGTTGTTTCTGTGATGCATAAAGAAGGACTTGTGACAGAATGAAAAAAAGACTGGTAATCTTTTTTCTGGCGGCGGCAATGGTGCTTGGCGGCTGTGAAAATAAAAATTCAAAGCTTTATAAAAAGGGCATCGAGGCGCTCGAACAGAAGGACTACGTAACGTCGATTGCGATGCTGGAGGGAGCCGTAAAGGCAGGCGACCGACTGGCGGAGAGCTACCGGTCGCTCGGCATCGCTTATCTGAAAAGCCAGGAGTATGACAAGGCAAAAGAGGCTTTCAAGAGCAGTCTTTCGAGCATGAAGCACAAAGACGCGGAGTTTTCGCGCGATGTCATGTATTACGAGGCGGAAACCTGCGTACAGGCCGGAGATCTGGACGGAGCCATTGAGATCTGCACCAATATTCAGGAAGAAAAGGTCGATGCCGATGCGCTGTTCCTTAGGGGCCGCGCGTACTTCCTGCAGAAGAATTACGAGCAGGCGAAGGTGGATTTTGATGCGGCAGTGGAGACGAAGGAGAGCTATCAGCTCTGCCTTGACATTTACGAGCTGTATCAGGAGAGCAGCATGAAAGCGGACGGAGACCGTTACCTCGAAGCAGCAGTGAAGATTGAGCCGAAAACGACCGAGGATTATTATAACATCGGCTGTGCATACTACTATCTGGAGGAGCAGGACGAGGCGGTCAAAGCGTTCTCGAAGGCAATGAAGGACGGCAGCAGCGCGGCGATGGAAATGCTCGGCGAGGTTTACCTTTCCAATGGTCAGAACGACGAGGCGAAAGCACTGTTTTCTTCGTATCTTTCGACAGATGGCTTTGCGGCGGCAGCCAACAACGGGCTGGCGCTCTGCGCACTTGCGGAAAACGACACGGACAGTGCACTCTCGTATATCGAGGAAGGACTCAAAACGGCAGAGGATTCCGACCGGGAAAATCTGCTGTTCAACCAGATTGTATCCTATGAAAAATGGGCGGATTTTGATACCGCGAAGTCGCTGATGGCGGATTTTCTGGCAGCATACCCGGAAAACACCGCGGCGCAGCGGGAAAATACGTTTCTCCAGAACCGATAACAGACGGAGGAAGTTGGATTGTTTGATTTAAGAGAAGAACAGGAGCGCGTGATTCTGGTCGGCGTACAGGAAAACGGCGGCGCAAACGCAGAAGAATCGCTCGACGAGCTGGCGGAACTGGCCAGCACCGCCGGTGCGAAGGTGGAGGGCCGCCTGGTGCAGGTGCGGGAGGCCATTCATCCGGGAACGTACATCGGAAAAGGAAAATTAGAGGAATTGAAAATTCTGGTGCGCGCCTGCGATGCGACGGGCATCATCTGCGACGATGAGCTCTCCTCGATCCAGTTAAAAGGGCTGGAGGAAGCACTGGAATGCAAGATCATGGACCGTACGCTTTTGATCCTGGATATCTTTGCGGCGCGCGCCGTGAGCAGCGAGGGTAAAATCCAGGTTGAGCTGGCCCAGTTAAAGTACCGTGCGTCCCGACTTTCCGGCCTTGGCACGTCGCTTTCCCGTCTCGGCGGCGGAATCGGTACGAGAGGACCGGGAGAGAAAAAGCTGGAAACCGACCGGCGCCTGATCCGCACGCGTATTACGCAGTTAAAACGTGAGCTTGAGGAAGTACGCCAGCACAGAGAGCTCCTTCGTGAAGGCAGAAAACGTTCCAAAATCCCGGTAGCGGCGCTCGTAGGCTATACGTCAGCGGGAAAGAGCAGTCTTTTAAATGCACTGACAGGATCGGAAATTCTGGCAGATGCAATGCTGTTTTCCACGCTGGATACGACGACGCGGTCACTGACCCTTCCGGATGGACAGGAAATTCTGCTGACCGATACGGTTGGATTTATCAATAAGCTGCCACATCATCTGATCGATGCATTCCGCAGTACGCTGGAGGAAGCACGGTATGCCGACTATATTCTCCACGTTGTGGATACGTCGAATCCACAGATGGAACTGCAGATGCAGGTGGTATATGACACACTGCGGGAACTGAAAGTTGAGGACAAAAAGATCGTCACCCTGCTGAACAAGCAGGATAAGCTTCTCGCCCCGATGGTTGTAAAAGATTTCCGGGCAGACGCGAGCCTTGCGGTCTCTGCCAAAACAGGACAGGGACTCGAAGACCTCAAAAATTTACTCTCCTCGTGGATGATGGAGGGAAAAATCTATATCGAGCGCCTCTATCCGTACGATAAGGCGGGAACGATTTCACTGATCCGCGGATACGGAATTCTGCTCGAAGAAGAATATCTGCCGGAAGGCATCCGCGTAAAAGCCTATGTACCGAAGGATATCTATCCGAGGGTATAGAGGTATGGCAAGCAGGCTTAAAAACGGCAGTACATCCCTTTAAGCGCCGTACAGCGCCGAAAAATGGAAGGGACAGAACACAAGTAAAAGTACCATATCTAGTGATGTTAGAAAATTTCACACTAGATATGGTACTTTTTACTATTGACGGGAGAAACATGCTCTGCTATCATATGGTTCAGACACTGCAAAGAGTGGAACCTTAAAAAGGCCTTGCAGAAACGGTTGAATTAACAGGAGGGATTCCATGTTTCAGGTAGAAAAGAGAGACGGAACGATTGCAGAGTTCCAGATGAAAAAGATTACCGATGCGATTGGAAAAGCATTCGGCGCAAAAGATATGCAGTTCAGCGATGACATGCTTCAGATGCTGGCACTGCGCGTAACAGCGGACTTTCAGTCCAAGATCAAAGACGGAAAAATTTCAGTGGAGGCAATTCAGGACAGCGTGGAGAACGTGCTGATCCAGTGCGGCTACGCAGAAGTGGCAAAAGCTTACATTCTGTACCGCAAGCAGAGGGAAAAAATCCGCAACATGAAATCGACGATCGTAGACTACAAAGAGATCGTGGACAGCTACGTAAAAGTAGAGGACTGGCGTGTCAAAGAGAATTCGACCGTAACGTATTCTGTCGGCGGTCTGATCTTAAGCAATTCCGGCGCGATTACAGCCAACTACTGGTTATCAGAGATTTATGATGACGAGATCGCCGAGGCACACCGCAACGCGGATATTCACATCCACGACCTGTCGATGCTGACCGGCTACTGTGCAGGATGGTCGTTAAAACAGCTCATCAAAGAAGGACTTGGCGGCATCAACGGAAAGATTACTTCTTCTCCGGCAAGACATCTTTCGGTTCTGTGCAACCAGATGGTCAACTTCCTTGGCATTATGCAGAACGAGTGGGCAGGTGCGCAGGCATTTTCTTCGTTTGATACGTATCTGGCGCCGTTCGTCAAAGTGGACAACTTAAGCTACGGCGAAGTGAAGAAGTGCATCGAGGCGTTTATCTACGGCGTCAACACACCGAGCCGCTGGGGAAGCCAGGCACCGTTCTCCAACATTACACTCGACTGGACCGTACCGGATGACCTCGCAGAGCTTCCGGCGATCGTCGGCGGCAAGGAGATGGACTTCAAGTACAAAGACTGTAAAAAAGAGATGGATATGGTCAACAAAGCGTTCATCGAGACGATGATCGAGGGAGATGCCAACGGAAGAGGCTTCCAGTACCCGATCCCGACCTACTCCATCACATCCGATTTTGACTGGTCCGATACGGAGAATAACCGTCTGCTGTTCGAAATGACTGCAAAATACGGTACCCCGTACTTCTCCAACTACATCAACAGCGATATGAAACCAAGCGACGTGCGCTCCATGTGCTGCCGTCTCCGCCTGGATCTGCGTGAGCTTCGAAAGAAAACCGGCGGATTCTTTGGTTCCGGCGAGAGCACCGGATCGGTCGGCGTTGTCACCATCAATATGCCGCGTATCGCATATCAGTCCAAAGATGAGAAAGAATTCTACCGCCGTCTCGATCATATGATGGATATTGCCGCACGTTCGTTAAAGACGAAACGTGAGGTCATTACCCGCCTCCTGGACGAGGGACTGTATCCATATACGAAACGGTACCTTGGAACGTTTGAGAACCACTTCTCAACCATCGGTCTGATCGGTATGAACGAGGCCGGCTTAAATGCCGCATGGCTCGGAAGGGGTCTGGAGGATCCGAAGACACAGCAGTTTACGAAAGAAGTTCTGAACCATATGAGAGAGCGTCTTTCTGATTACCAGGAGGAGTACGGCGATCTGTACAACCTTGAGGCAACTCCGGCGGAGTCGACCGCATACCGTCTGGCAAAACACGACCGTGCAAAATGGCCGGATATCAAGACCGCAGGCCATGAGGGAGATACCCCGTACTACACCAACAGCTCCCATCTGCCGGTGGACTATACCGAGGATATTTTCTCTGCGCTTGATATTCAGGATGATCTGCAGACGTTGTACACCTCGGGAACTGTCTTCCATGCGTTCCTTGGCGAAAAACTGCCGGACTGGAAAGCAGCAGCTTCCCTTGTGCGGAAGATTGCAGAGAACTACAAACTGCCGTACTACACGCTGTCCCCGACGTATTCTGTCTGTGCGAACGACGGCTATCTCGCCGGCGAGCACTTTACATGTCCGATCTGCGGAAAAGAGGCAGAGGTTTACAGCCGTATCACGGGATATTACCGTCCGGTCAAGAACTGGAACGACGGAAAACGCCAGGAGTACAAGAACAGAACTGTATATGATATCATCCACTCCAAATCGCCGGAGCAGAAAATGAAATCGTACGGCGCAGCAGAGAAACTGGCAGAGCAGGCCGCTGGAAAAGAAGAGCCGAAAGCCGCTGCAGCAGCAGATAAAATCGAGGAAGACGGTATGTACCTGTTCACGACAAGCACCTGCCCGAACTGCAAAATGGCAAAAGAAATGCTCGCCGAGGAGCAGTATGAGGTGATCGACGCAGAGCGTCACCCGGATCTTGCTGCACAGTACGGCATCATGCAGGCACCGACTCTTCTCGTTGTGGAGGACGGCCAGGCACAGAAGATTGTGAATGCTTCCAATATCCAGAAATATGTGGATGAATATCTCTCCTAAATCTGTGCGCATATAGTTGCAGGAAAGAACAAACAGAGTTATAATAGGAAAAAGTGATACCCTCGCCCGGGCATCCCGGGTGGGGGTATTATTATGGCGCTGAGCACAGCAGAAATCGGCCCGGTGGACCGGTTTCACTTACAGAAGGGAGAAAAATTATGGGATACAGCCAGGACACAATCTGTGTACAGGGAGGATGGCAGCCGAAAAACGGTGAGCCGCGTGTACTTCCGATTTACCAGAGCACAACATTCAAATATGCAACCAGCGAGGAAATGGGAAAACTGTTCGATCTGGAGGAGGAGGGATATTTCTATTCCCGTCTGCAGAACCCGACGAACGACGTCGTAGCACAGAAAATCTGCGATCTGGAGGGCGGCGTGGCAGCCATGCTCACATCTTCCGGCCAGGCGGCAACGATGCTTGCTGTTACCAACATCTGTGAGGCAGGCGACCACGTTGTCTGCGCGGCAAAGGTTTACGGAGGAACCTCCAACCTGCTCGCCGTTACCTTAAAACGATTCGGCATCGAGACTACCCTCGTGGACCAGGATGCGCCGGCAGAGGAGCTGGAAAAAGCATTCCAGCCGAACACCAAAGCTGTCTTTGCCGAGACGATTTCCAACCCGGCAGGTGTTGTACTTGACATTGACAAGTTTGTTAAACTTGCACATGAGCACGGCGTTCCGATGATCTGCGACAACACCTTTGCAACCCCGATCAACTGCCGTCCGTTCGAGTTCGGTGTAGATATTGTCACCCATTCCACCACAAAATACATGGACGGCCATGCAATGGCGCTCGGCGGAGCGATTGTCGATTCCGGAAACTTCGACTGGGATGCGCATGCAGAAAAATTCCCGGGTCTTACCACACCGGACGAGTCGTATCATGGTGTTATTTACACCCAGAAATTCGGCAAAAAAGCATACATCACAAAAGCAACCGCACAGCTGATGCGCGATATGGGAGCATGCCAGTCCCCGCAGAATGCATTCTTGACGAATGTCGGCCTGGAGACCCTGCACCTGCGCGTGGAGCGTCACTGCAGAAATGCCGAGAAAGTGGCAGAGTTCCTGAAAAACCACCCGAAGGTAGCATGGGTTGAGTACGCAGGCCTTGCAGACAGCAAATACCATGCGCTGGCAGAAAAATACATGCCGAACGGAACCTGCGGCGTTCTCTGCTTCGGACCAAAGGGCGGAAGAGACGGCGCGATGCGCTTCACGAACGGCCTGAAAATGGTAGCAATTGTAACACACGTTGCCGATGCAAGAAGCTGCGTTCTGCACCCGGCAAGCCATACCCATCGCCAGCTGAACGATCAGCAGCTCATCGAAGCCGGTGTTCTGCCGGATCTGATCCGTCTGTCAGTCGGCATCGAGGATGTGAACGATATCATTGCAGACCTTGATCAGGCGCTTGCGAACGTATAAAGATACAAAAAACAGGATGTGAAAAGGAGCGTATTGGTAAAATGGAAGAAATGGCAAAGAAACGCGTAAAAGATTCTGAGACAGAGCAGTCGTATCTTCTGATGCACCGCCATATCAACGGCTATGGCCGTCTGTTCGGCGGCCAGCTGGTCGCGTGGATCGATGAGCTTGCCGGTCTGGTGGGACGCCGCCACTGCGGCCACGAAATCACCACCGCGTGCATCGACAATCTGAACTTCAAGCATCCTGCTTTTCTGAACGACACCGTCGTACTGGTTGGAAGAGTGACGTATGTCGGACGCACCTCAATGGAGGTGCGCGTCGACACGTACGTGGAAGAGCTTGCGACCGGCATTCGGAAAATGATCAACCGTGCCTACGTGGTGATGGTGGCCATCGACGAGAACGGCCGCGCACTTCCCGTCCCGGGCCTGATTCTGGAATCCCCGGAGCAGGAGGCCGAGTGGGAGGGCGGAAAACGCCGCTATGAACTGCGAAAAGAGCGTCACAGAGAGGGGTTCTAAGTTGACGTTCACCCGCACATTTGCAGAATCCACCGGAGCTGTCTTCGTGCATTCTGAAAATTTTATTTTAAGAAAATCCCGCCGTGTCCCTTGACAGGCGGGATTTTCCATGTTAAGGTAAAGGCAGTTATACGACTGACGGAAGTGGAAATGACCACAGGGAGTATAGCGTGAGAAGAGGCCGACCGTCTGGGCAGAAGAATGCTTGGGGGAGTGGGTCTGTTTTTTTATCCAAAAACAGAAAATCCCATTCCAGCCACCTTGAAAAGGAGATCAGAAGATGAAAAAAGTATCACTGGAACAGGAATTAAAAGGAAATGCATATCCAGGAAGAGGAATTGTGATCGGCAGATCCAAAGATGGCACAAAAGCCGTTGCCGGATACTTTATTATGGGCAGAAGCCAGAACAGCCGCAACCGTGTCTTTGTTGAGGAGGGTGAGGGAATCCGCACACAGGCGTTTGATCCGTCGAAGCTGGAAGATCCGAGCCTGATCATCTACGCACCGGTACGCGTTCTGGGAAATGATACGATCGTAACAAACGGAGACCAGACCGATACCGTATACGAAGGACTGGAGCAGGGAAAAACGTTTGAGGTATCCCTTCGAAGCAGAGAGTTTGAGCCGGATGCACCGAACTACACTCCTCGTATTTCCGGTGTGATGCACGTAGAGAACGGAATGTACGGCTACCAGATGTCGATCTTAAAGAGCAATAACGGCGATCCGTCCCAGTGCAACCGCTACACCTTCTCCTATGATAACTGTGTAGCAGGGGAAGGCCATTTCATCCACACCTACATGCACGACGGCAATCCGCTGCCAAGCTTTGAGGGTGAGCCAAAACTGGTCGAGATTCCGGATGACATCGATGCCTTCACCGAACTGCTCTGGAGCAGCTTAAACGAGGACAACAAGGTGTCCCTCTTCACACGCTATATCGACATTGCAACCGGCAAGTATGAGACAAGAATCGTGAATAAAAATAAATAAGAAATCGAGTGTTTTGCGAAAGGAGAAAATCATGAAAGAATTAGCGTTAAAATACGGATGCAACCCGAACCAGAAACCTTCCAGAATTTACATGGATGATGACAGAGATCTTCCGATCGAAGTATTAAGCGGCCGTCCGGGCTATATCAATTTTCTGGATGCCTTCAATGGCTGGCAGCTGGTACGTGAGCTGAAAGCAGCCACCGGTCTTCCGGCAGCAACTTCCTTCAAGCACGTTTCCCCGGCAGGTGCAGCCGTAGGTCTTCCACTGGACGAGACCCTGCGTAAAATTTACTGGGTAGACGATATGGGAGAGCTTTCTCCGTTAGCATGCGCTTATGCAAGAGCCAGAGGCGCAGACCGTATGTCTTCTTTCGGCGACTTTATCGCACTTTCTGATGTCTGCGACAAAGACACCGCATCCCTGATCAAACGCGAGGTTTCTGACGGTGTCATCGCTCCGGGATTTACCGATGAAGCACTGGAAATCCTGAAAGCAAAGAAAAAAGGTAACTACTGCGTCATCAAAATCGACGAGAATTACCGTCCGGCTCCGCTCGAGCACAAACAGGTCTTCGGCATTACCTTTGAGCAGGGCCGCCAGGAGCTGCCGATCGACGATGAGCTGCTCTCCAACGTGGTAACCGAGAACAAAGAGATTCCGGAAGCAGCAAAACGCGATCTGAAGATTGCACTGATTACCTTAAAATATACCCAGTCCAACTCCGTATGCTTCGTCAAAGACGGTCAGGCCATCGGTGTCGGCGCAGGCCAGCAGTCCCGTGTGCACTGCACCCGTCTTGCCGGACAGAAAGCCGACAACTGGTTCCTGCGTCAGTGCCCGAAGGTGCTGGATCTGCAGTTCGTAGACGGCATCCGCCGCGCAGACCGTGACAATGCGATCGACGTTTACATCGGCGAGGAGTACATGGATGTTCTCGCAGACGGCGCATGGGAGAAGATCTTCAAAGTAAAACCGGAAGTCTTCACAAGAGAAGAGAAACGTGCATGGCTCGACCAGATGAAGGGCGTAACCTTAGGCTCCGATGCCTTCTTCCCGTTCAGCGACAACATCGAGCGCGCACACAAGAGCGGCGTCGAGTACATCGCAGAGCCGGGCGGATCGGTTCGTGACGACGCTGTCATCGAGTGCTGCAACAAGTACAACATGGCGATGGCATTTACAGGAATCCGTCTGTTCCATCACTAAAAAGAAATGCGTTTTATATTTATATAAGAAGAAAGAATCCGGTCTCTGGGCGGCCGGATTCTTTCTTTTTTCGCACATGCGGCAAAATATGCATAGTCGGAATCCGGGTTTTTGCGCTATACTGGACACGGAGAATTTGTGAATGAAAGCAAGAGAAAAGATCTGGAAAATGATCAAAACAAAAATTCTGGGGGCGAAGGTCTGGTACCGCCTTTTTCTGTCGAAAACCCCTGTTCTTTTTCGGAAAAGTGTGATAAAATACCCCATGGGCGTATCTTTTGCCCGCTGCAAAAAGGAGGATGAGGAATATGCGGCAGATGGAATTTAAAATGGAGCGACAGGGACTTCTCGAGGAAGGCCAGGAAGTCAACGTGACAGAAAGCGCACTGCCTACCTCCTATTATTATACGATTACCCCGGCAGTGGCCATGAGCAGGAATTATCAGGCGTATGAGAGGCTGCAGTCCCGGAAGGGAATCGTAAAAGAAGTAAAAGAGACACCGAGAGGATTCTATACGGTAGTGGAGTTTGATGAAGATGAGCCGACCTGACGAGAACAAAAATGAGCACCCGGTGGTGCATCCGATTCCGCCGGTTTACCGCGCCGATTCCCGGATTCTGATTCTCGGCAGTTTTCCGTCCGTAAAATCCAGGGAGACCGGATTTTTTTACGGCCATCCGCAGAACCGTTTCTGGAAAGTGACGGCAGCCGTGTGCGGGGAAGAGGTGCCGCAGACCGTGGAAGAGAAGAAGGCGTTTCTGCTCCGGAATCATATCGCTGTCTGGGATGTGATCGCGTCCTGCGTCATCACAGGCTCGAGCGATGCGAGCATCCGCGATGTTGTGCCGAATCCGCTGCAGGACATTCTGGAATGCGCCGATATCCGGCAGATTTACTGCAACGGGGCGACCGCGTGGAAGTATTACCGGAAGTACCAGGAGAAGCAGCTGGGACGGGAAGCGGTTCGTCTTCCGTCGACGAGTCCCGCGAACGCCGCATGGTCTGTGGAGCGGCTGCTTGGCGAGTGGAGCCAGTGCGGAGAAGTCTTACGAAACGGAGAGTGACAGGATGAAAAAAGAGTACGAGACCGTCTGGGAGATTTTTAATGAGTGTGCCAATAATCAGATGCGGGACGTCTTTTTCGACGAGATCGAGACGGATGACCCGGAGGCGTATATCCGTCAGAAATTTCCGGACAAAAACTTAAAATATGAAAAAACGGTGGAAGCGGACGGATCTCTGGTCTTTGACATTGAGACCTCCGGCATCCGCCAGCGGTTTACGTTTACAGAAATCTGAATCGCGCAGAAAATACCAGAAAAGCGGAGAAAAAAACGATGAGTGAAGAAAAACACACGCATGTGCATGTGCTGGAAGACGGCACCGTGATCGAGCATTCCCACGATCACGCCCACGGGCACCATCATACAAATACAAAAGCAGTCTTAAACCGCCTCTCCCGCGCGATCGGACACATGGAGTCGATCAAGCGGATGGTAGAGGAAGGCCGGGACTGCACTGAGGTTCTGATCCAGCTGTCTGCCGTGAAGGCGGCCATTAACAATACAGGAAAAATTATCCTGGAGGATCACATTGAACATTGCATCGTCGATGCAGTCGAGCATGGGGACATAAAAGCGATTCAGGAGCTGAATAAGGCGATCGACCGCTTTGTCAAATAAGCAAGAAAAACAAGAAAAGAGGAAAGAAACATGGCAAAAGAATGCAGCAATTCGAGCTGTTCCAAAGAAAGCTGCGAAGGATGTCCAAGCAAAGCAGGACAGGGCAAACCGGATTTTCATATTGATCTGAATGCCGATTCTTCGATCAAACATGTCATTGGCGTTGTCAGCGGCAAGGGCGGTGTTGGTAAATCCATGGTAACCGCATCTCTGGCAAACCAGAAAGCAAAAGAGGGCTACAAGGTTGGTATCCTCGATGCCGATATCACAGGACCGTCCATCCCGAAAATGTATGGCCTGAAAGGACCTGCAAACGTAGATGACAAGGGCGTTTACCCGGCAGTTGCAGCAAACGGCGTAAAGGTAATGTCCATCAACCTCCTGCTTCCGGGCGAGGAAGAGCCGGTCATCTGGAGAGGACCTGTCATCGCAGGAACCGTAAAACAGTTCTGGACCGACGTCATCTGGGGCGACCTGGACTATCTCTTCGTCGATATGCCGCCAGGAACCGGTGATGTTCCGCTGACCGTTTTCCAGTCTCTTCCGGTAGACGGCGTAGTGATCGTATCTTCCCCGCAGGATCTGGTGCGCATGATCGTCATGAAAGCCTACAAGATGGCACAGATGATGAGCGTTCCGGTGCTCGGTATCGTAGAGAACTACAGCTACCTCGTATGTCCGGACTGCGGCAAAAAGTTGTCCATTTTCGGCGAAAGCCACATCGACGAGATCGCAGCCGAGATCGGCGTGCCGGTTCTCGGCAAAATGCCGATTCATCCGGAGTTTGCCGAGCTGGTGGACGAAGGAAGATTTGCAGAAGTGGATAACACCGATATTGCAAAGATCAACATCTAATCATTAAATATAGAAGCAAGTAATGGCATGAAAAACTCGTTTTTCCTTGATTTTACAAGGAAAAGCGGGTTTTTTTGACAAGATTTTTACGTTTCTTTTGGCAAAAACTATTTTATTTTAAACGGATTTTGTGTAACCGGTTACACACGACTGCGCAAATGAGACAAAAAGCGACAAATATGAAGGGTTAATGAGAAAAACTTGCATAAAAACATGCATAATATGGCAAAAACAAGGAAATAAATTCAATATTGACATTTAAAGAGAAAAAGTGCATAATCTACCTAAACGATAGGAAAACAAACAGCTATTGATTAAGAAAGAGGTGAATCGTATGTCACACTGCGTAGTAAGACTCAATGGAACTGAGGAAGTAGAGGAGTTTGTAAAAGCAGCTTCCAAATGTGATTTTGATATTGACATTTTTTACAACCGCGTTATTATTGATGCAAAATCCATTCTTGGCATCCTCAGCATGGATCTGAACCGTGATCTCACCGTACACTGCTATGGTGACAGCCCGGCATTCAATAAAACCCTGCAGAAATTTGCTGTAGCATAAATTTTATTAAGGGAAACGAAAAAAATTCAGCCTGCGCCGCCAGCGAGAGTAGAGACAGAATTTGCGCAGGGGACTTTCTGAAGAAAAACTAATCACACGAGACACATAACTTCAGAGAGAAAAAAGGAGACTGTTGCGGCAGTCTCCTTTTTTCTGTATAATGATAACTATTCAGAGCCATGCGAAATTCCAGAAAAGGACACGAATCATGCTTGCATGAATGAGCGTTCTTTTCTGGAATTTCATATGGCGAGAAGCCACATCGAGATGCAGCGCAGCGGAATCGAGATGGGGCTCTGAATAGTCTGGTTAGAAAAGGAGCGGGCTAGTGGAAGAGAAGAAGAAAGAGATCCGGATTTCCGTGCGGAATCTGGTGGAGTTTATTCTGCGCAGCGGGGATCTGGACAACTCGTCGGGCGGTTTTGGCGAGCGCGATGCCATGCAGGCGGGAACGCGGGTGCATCAGCAGATTCAGAAAAAACGGGGCGCCGATTACCGTGCGGAGGTTCCGCTGGTTCACGAAAAAGAATATGAGCATTTCATCCTGCGCGTCGAGGGAAGAGCGGACGGCATGTACGAGGACGGAACCACGACCGTGATCGAGGAGATCAAGGGAACGTACCGTGACCTCGAAATGATGGAAGAGCCGGTTCCGGTACATCTGGCACAGGCGAAGTGCTACGCTTACATCTACGGCCTTCAGAACCGCAAAGAGGAGATGGGCGTGCTGATGACGTACACCCTGCTCTCCTCCGAGGAGGAAGGCCTTCTGCGCCCGCTCACCAAAGAAGAGGTAAAGCCGGAGCACTCCAACTGGCGCATCCGCCATTTTCTGCAGACGTACAAGCTCCCGGAACTGGAGCAGTGGTTCGATGAGCTACTCGACGCCTGGTTTATCTGGGCGGAATTCCAGTACCAGTGGCAGAAAGCGCGAGATGCCTCAATGCAGCACCTCGAATTCCCCTTCCCGTACCGGAAAGGCCAGCGGGAACTGGTGAGCGGCGTCTACCGTACCATTCTGCGAAAAAAAGAACTCTTCGTCCAGGCGCCGACCGGCATCGGAAAAACAATGTCCACGGTCTTTCCGGCCATCCGCGCGATCGGAGAGGGCTGCGGCGACCGTCTTTTTTATCTGACTGCGAAAACCATCACCCGTACCGTGGCAGAGGAGGCGGTCTCCATTCTAAAAGAGAAGGGACTGCAGTTCAAAGCAATCACGCTGACCGCAAAAGAAAAAATGTGCATCCTCGATGAGTCCGAATGCGATCCGATCCACTGCCCGCGCGCGAAAGGTCATTTTGACCGGATCAACGCGGCGGTGTACGAGATGCTGACGGAATGCGATTCCTACACAAGAGAGGAAGTCCTGCGCCAGGCGGAAAAATGGAACGTCTGCCCGCACGAGCTCCAGTTTGATGTGGCTTCGTGGGTGGACGGCGTGATCTGCGATTACAACTATGCGTTTGATCCGACCTCGAAATTAAAACGCTTTTTCGCAGAAGGAACGAAGGGTGACTACATCTTTCTGATCGATGAGGCGCACAACCTGGTCGAGCGGGGCCGCGATATGTTCAGTGCCACGCTCGTCAAAGAGGAGATTTTAAAGGTCCGCCAGCTCCTCCGCCCGTATGCACCGGGCAAAAAGCTCGAGAAGGCGCTGAACCGCTGCAATCACCAGATGCTCGTCTACAAAAGAGAGTGCGATTCCTGCACGGAGCTGGAAAGCGTATCGACGTTTCTTATGATGGTCAATCAGCTGCTGGAAGAACTGGCGGGCTGGCTGGAAGCGCATAAGACAAGCGAAATCCGGAAGCAGGTTCTGGAATTTTACTTTAACTTGCGAAATTTTTCCGAGATTTACAATTTAGTGGATGAAAATTATCTGATCTACACGAGTTATCTCGATAACGGCGATTTTGCACTGCGCCTGTTCTGCGTCAACCCGGCGGAGAATCTGCAGCAGTGTATCAACCAGGGGCGGTCGGCCGTATTCTTTTCCGCGACGCTGCTGCCGGTGCAGTATTATAAGAAGATGTTCAGCACGAATACGGACGATTACGCGATTTACGTGGAGTCCCCGTTTGATCCCACGAAGCGGTGTCTGGCGATCGGAAGCGAGGTCAGCACGAAGTATCAGCGGAGAAACCGCGCAGAGTTTGAGAAGATCGCCGCCTATCTGAACGAGATGATCCAGAGCCGGAAGGGCAACTATATGGCGTTCTTCCCGTCATACCGCCTGATGCAGGATGTCTATGCGGTCTATGAGGAACTGTATGCAGATGAAAACGTGACCTGCCTGATCCAGGAGTCGGCGATGCGGGAGCAGGAGAGAGAAGAGTTTCTGGAAGCGTTTGCGAAAGACAACGAGAAAACGCTGGTGGGATTCTGTATCATGGGAGGCATTTTCTCGGAGGGAATTGATCTGGACGGGGAAAAGCTGATCGGCGCGGCCGTTGTGGGAGCCGGAATCCCGCAGGTGGGGCCGGAGAGAGAACTTTTAAAGCAATATTTCGACCGCAGCGGAGAGAACGGTTTCGACTACGCGTACCGCTATCCCGGCATGAATAAAGTATTGCAGGCGGCAGGGCGCGTGATCCGTACGACGGAGGACACGGGTGTGATTCTGTTGCTCGACGAGCGGTTTCGAAACCGGGAGTACCGCGAGCTGTTCCCAAGAGAGTGGGAGGACTGCCGGATTGTGCAGCGCAGCAGCCTCCCGGAGGTAATCCATTCGTTTTGGGAGAGGGTGGATTGTGAGAGCGGATCAAAAGCCGGGCAGCAGGAAATGAAATCTCGGTACAGCGCTGAACGTTACGTGTGATCCGCGCGGTTCCGGTATTCGCTCGGCGAGCAGCCCATCTGCTGCCGGAAAATTTTAGAAAAATAGGCAGGACTGGAAAATCCGGTCTGTTCCGCTACGGAAGTGATACTGGCCTGGCGCTCGAGAAGGAGCGGCAGGCTTTTTTCAATACGGTAATCGAGAAGATAGTCAAACAGGGATTCGTTCATGCATTTCTTGAAAAAACGGCAGCATTCACTGCGGCAGATGTGGATCTGTGCGGCGAGATCCTCGAGCGTCAGATGCTCCATATAATGGCGGTGGATGTAGTCGAGCAGAATGCGGAGCCGCTCAACGTCACGCGCTGCCGCCGTGTTCTGGGATTCACCGGAAAACGATGCGTGGCGGTAAATCTCAATCCAGATCGACAGCAGAAGCTCCTGGATTTCCATCTCAAACGCGGACGGCTGCGAAAGCGAGAGGTCGTAGATGCGGTGCATACAGACAAGTACCTGGTTCTGCCAGTCGATCTCCGGCGAAAAGACGATGGAGGCGAGCTGCATATCCGTCAGCACCGGTTCGACGTAGCGCGTCTGGATCACACTGTTTGAAAAACCATAGAGAAAGCGCGGGGCGAACGTGGTTGAAATATAGACGC
This sequence comes from Blautia sp. AF19-1, assembly GCF_003479155.1. Classification (NCBI taxonomy): domain Bacteria; kingdom Bacillati; phylum Bacillota; class Clostridia; order Lachnospirales; family Lachnospiraceae; genus Blautia; species Blautia sp. AF19-1. Next base: position 82,182 of record NZ_QUGQ01000010.1, on the reverse strand, counting down.
AGTCCATCCCGTCGATCATGTGGCCGCTGTGAAGCGCATTCGTGTTGCAGAAAATGCCGTCCCCTTCTTTTAAGACATACGATTTGCCGTTGACCTGATATCCGATCTGCCCCGAGAGGACAAACGTCAGCTCAATTTCCGGGTGCCAGTGCCAGGAAAAGGAGCCGCGCTCGTAGCGGGAGAGCTGTTCGTAACTGATGTTGACAGGAAATTCATAGCTGCCGTGGGCCTTCAGCTCACGGTTTTCTTTATCCATGCGGATCTGCATGAAACGTACCTCCAATCCATAAAATCCGTTAAAAATCATACGATAAGTAAAGTATGCGGCAAAAAGGGAAAAAAAACAAGAAAAAATCGAAGATCACCTCAATATAATTATCGTTTGCCCAAATATTGTTGTTGCAGATGGGCGTACGGCTCACTATAATGATACTTAAGAAGATAAGAAAAAACACACAAACACACAAACACACAATACACACACAACACACAAAACGAAACCATGAAAACAACACACCAAAAAGAAAAGGAGACAACAAAATGAAACAGCAGGTACTGGATTGTTTTGCAAAACTGTTCGGGGGAGAGGGCGACATCCGCACCTACTTCGCACCTGGACGTGTGAACCTGATCGGTGAGCACACCGATTACAACGGAGGCCACGTATTTCCATGTGCACTGACCATCGGAACCTACATGGCAGCAAGAAAACGTGACGACAGAAAGCTTCGTTTTTACTCTATGAACTTTGAAAAGCTCGGCGTGGTAGAATCTTCCCTCGATGAATTTCAGATGGGCAAAGAAGGCAACTGGACCGCATATCCGAAGGGAATGATGTGGGCATTTTGCCAGAAGGGCTTCCCGGTAGAGCAGGGCTTCGATATCGTGCTCTACGGAAACATTCCGAACGGCTCCGGCCTTTCCTCTTCCGCATCCGTTGAGACCGTAACCGGCGTAATGCTGCGTGACATGTTCGGCTACGACACCATCTCCATGATCGACATCGCTCTGTACGGTCAGTTCTCCGAGAACAACTACAACGGCGTCAACTGCGGTATCATGGATCAGTTCGCCATCGCCATGGGCAAAAAGGACTGTGCGATCTTCCTTGACACCAGTGATCTGAAATATGAGTACGCACCGGTTAAACTGGAAGGCGCAAGAATTGTCATCTCCTGCAGCAACAAGAAACGCGGCCTTGGCGACTCCAAATACAACGAGCGCCGCAGCGAGTGCGAGACTGCTCTGGCTGAGATTCAGAAAGTCAAAGACATCAAGAGCCTTGGCGAGCTGACCGGGGAAGAGTTTGAGACAGTGAAAGATGCCATCAAAGATCCGGTCCGCCAGAAACGTGCAAAACATGCTGTTTACGAGAACCAGAGAACCGTTCAGGCCGTTGCAGCTTTAAAGGCAAACGACATCGCAAAATTCGGCGAGCTGATGAACGCATCCCACGTTTCCCTGCGTGATGACTATGAGGTAACCGGCATCGAGCTGGATACTCTTGTGGAAGAAGCATGGAACTGCCCGGGTGTCATCGGATCCCGTATGACAGGCGCAGGCTTCGGCGGATGCACCGTCAGCATCGTAAAAACAGAAGATATTGACAACTTCATCGCAAAAGTAGGTGCAGCTTACAAAGAAAAAATCGGCTATGCCGCAGACTTCTATGTCGTAGACATCGGAGACGGCGCAGGCGTATTAAAATAAGAAATAAAAAAGCTGGATCGGCAGCAGGGAGGAAGCTACAGTGATTAACGAGAGTATTGCAAAACTGGTAAAATATGGAGAAAATGCCGGTCTTGTTTCGGGACTGGATAAAATCTATGCGACAAACCGGATTCTGGAAATCATGCAGATTTCCGATTACGAAGAGCCGGAGCAGATTCCGGAGACCCCGGATCTGGAAGAGACTTTAAATGAACTGCTTGATGATGCAGCTAAGCGCGGTCTTCTCGAACACAACAGCGTCGTTTACCGCGATCTGTTCGATACGAAACTGATGGACTGCCTGATGCCGCGCCCGGGAGAGGTGGTAAAGAAGTTTGAGGAACTCTATGCGAAGAGCCCGCAGGAGGCAACCGATTACTTCTACAAACTGAGCCAGGATTCCAACTACATCCGCAGATACCGCATCGCAAAGGATATCCGCTGGAGCGTACCGAGTGCCTACGGCGATATCGATATCTCGATCAACCTCTCCAAACCGGAGAAGGACCCGAAGGCGATCGCGGCTGCAAAACTGGCAAAACAGAGCGGTTATCCGAAATGCCTGCTCTGCAAGGAGAATGTGGGCTATGCGGGCCGCGTCAACCACCCGGCGCGCCAGAACCACCGCATCATTCCGCTGACGATCAATCAGACGGAGTGGGGATTCCAGTACTCGCCATATGTATATTACAATGAGCACTGCATCGTGTTCAATTTCCAGCATAACCCGATGAAGATCGAGCGCGCGACCTTTGTGAAGCTGTTTGACTTTATCAAGCTGTTTCCGCACTACTTCATCGGTTCCAATGCGGATCTGCCGATCGTGGGAGGCTCCATTTTAAGCCACGATCATTATCAGGGCGGCCACTATACCTTCGCAATGGCGAAAGCGCCGATCGAGCGCCATTTTACCATCAAAGGATACGAGGATGTGGAAACCGGCATCGTCAAATGGCCGCTGTCCGTCATCCGGATCCGCCACAAAGATGAGAAACGGCTGATCGATCTGGCAGAGCATATCCTGAACTGCTGGAGAGGTTACACGGATGAGGATGCGTTTGTATTCGCCGAGACTGACGGAGAGCCGCACAACACGATCACGCCGATCGCAAGAAAAGTGGGCGATACGTTCGAACTCGATCTGGCACTGCGCAACAACATCACGACGGACGAATGCCCGCTCGGTGTTTACCATCCGCATGCACAGTATCATCACATCAAAAAAGAGAACATCGGCCTTATTGAGGTTATGGGACTTGCGATTCTGCCGGCGCGCTTAAAAGATGAGCTGGAAGAGCTTTCCAAATGCCTCGTAGAGGGAAAAGATGTCCGCGCTGTCGCAGAGCTGGAGAAACATGCCGACTGGGTAGACGAATTCCTGCCGCGCCATCCGGAGCTGAACAGCGAAAATGTGATGGATATCCTGAAAGAGGAAGTCGGAAAAGTCTTTGTCGGCGTACTCGAGGATGCCGGCGTTTACAAGTGCACCGAGGAAGGCAGAAGTGCATTTGCAAAATTCATGGAAACGTTGTAGAATAAACTAAATGAACTAAATGCTTCAATTAACCCGCTGCGGCAAAAATGCAGCAGCGAAGGAAAACATGGAGGATACCAAAATGAAAATCTTAGTTACTGGCGGTGCAGGCTATATTGGAAGCCACACCTGTGTGGAACTGCTGAACGCAGGCTATGACGTTGTTGTCATGGACAACCTTTACAATGCAAGCGAGAAAGCCATCGAGCGTGTAGAACAGATTACCGGAAAGAAAGTAACCTTCTACAAAACCGATATGCTGGACCGCGAAGGCGTAAAGAAAATTTTCGACAACGAGAAAATTGACGCTGTCATCCATTTCGCAGGCTTAAAAGCAGTCGGCGAGTCCGTACATAAACCGATTGAATATTATCACAACAACATGACCGGAACCCTGATTCTCTGCGATGAGATGAGAAACCACGGCGTAAAGAACATCATCTTCAGTTCTTCTGCAACCGTATACGGCAATCCGGCACAGATTCCGATCACTGAGGAGTGCCCGAAGGGAACCCCGACCAACCCATACGGCTGGACAAAAAGCATGCTCGAGCAGGTTCTGACCGACATCCACACCGCAGATCCGGAATGGAATGTTATCCTGCTTCGTTACTTCAACCCGATCGGAGCGCATAAGAGCGGCCTTATCGGAGAGGATCCGAAGGGCATCCCGAACAACCTGCTTCCGTATGTCGCACAGGTTGCCATCGGAAAACTCGAGTGCATCGGCGTTTTCGGTGATGACTACGATACTCCGGACGGAACTGGTGTCCGCGATTACATCCATGTTGTTGACCTGGCACGCGGCCATGTAAAAGCTATCCAGAAACTGGCTGACAACGAGGGCGTTTCCATTTACAACCTCGGAACCGGCAAAGGCTACAGCGTACTCGATGTGATCCACGCATTCGAGAAAGCATGCGGCCATCCGCTGAAATACGAAATCAAACCGCGCCGTGACGGTGATATCGCAACCTGCTACTCCAAATGCGACAAAGCAAAAGAGGAGCTTGGCTGGGAGGCTGAGTACGGCATCGAGGAGATGTGTGCCGATTCCTGGAACTGGCAGCAGAAGAATCCGAACGGATATAACGACTAATGTAATGTGAGTGTTATCTGGCGGTCCGCCGATACTTGAAAGAGTGTCGACGGGCCGTTTTTGTATAGATAAATTCAGTCTTTTTTCACAAAGTCCGGCTTGCTAATTAAGAGGGAATCCGATATAATGTAAGAGTTAAAGTGTCCGTAAAAAAAGAGGGGCGGTTTGACATACAAGGAGGAAAAGCATGGACGATAGAAAAAATCAGAACCGGGAACCAGAAAACGGCTCCGGGGGAGGACCGAAAAACAGACAGACGATACTCATTATCCTGATCTGCCTCCTCGTCAGCCTGATGGTGATGGGACTTCTGAACAATGCCCTTGGGGGAATTACTTCCGAGGATCTTGACTATAGCAAATTCCTGGACATGGTAAACAACGATGAAGTGCAGGAAGTTGTCTTGAAATCGGGAACACTGACCGTAACGCCGAAAGACCAGAAATCGGAGGGAATCACCTATCAGGTAACGATGATGGGAGATGAGCAGGAACTGGTCGATCTGTTACAGGAGAAAGGCATTACGTACCACAAAGATCCGCCGGATTCTACCGGAACGATCATTTACACATTGCTGACCGTCATTCTGCCGGTTGTGATGCTTGTCGCTGTCATGGTATGGGTGATGCGCAGCATGAACAAAGGCGGCGGAGTCATGGGCGTAGGAAAGAGCAGAGCAAAGGCCTACGTACAGAAAGAAACCGGCGTGACATTCCGCGATGTTGCGGGACAGGACGAGGCAAAAGAATCGCTCCAGGAGGTTGTGGATTTCCTGCATAACCCTGGAAAATACACGACAATCGGTGCAAAACTTCCGAAAGGAGCGCTTCTTGTAGGCCCTCCTGGAACCGGAAAAACACTGCTTGCCAAAGCCGTAGCCGGTGAGGCGCACGTACCGTTTTTCTCGATGTCCGCTTCGGAATTTGTCGAGATGTTCGTCGGTGTCGGTGCATCGCGTGTGCGTGACCTGTTTGAGGAAGCAAAGAAAAACGCACCGTGCATCATCTTTATCGATGAGATCGATGCGATCGGAAAGAGCCGTGACAACAGCTACAACAGCAACGACGAGCGGGAGCAGACGTTAAACCAGCTCCTCGCCGAGATGGACGGATTCGACAGCTCCAAGGGTATTCTGATCCTTGCGGCCACAAACCGCCCGGAGGTTCTTGATCCGGCGCTGCTGCGTCCAGGCCGTTTTGACCGCCGGATTATCGTAGAAAGACCGGACCTGAAAGGCCGTGTGGAAATCCTGAAAGTACACGCCAAGAACGTATCGCTCGATGAGACGGTTGATCTCGACGGCATCGCACTTGCGACATCGGGAGCCGTTGGTTCTGATCTTGCAAATATGATCAACGAGGCAGCGATTCTTGCGGTCAAGAACGGAAGAAAAGCCGTTTCCCAGAAGGATCTTCTCGAGGCAGTCGAGGTTGTCCTCGTCGGAAAAGAGAAGAAGGACCGCATCTTAAGCCAGGAAGAGCGAAAGATCGTTTCCTACCACGAGGTAGGCCACGCACTTGTTACTGCACTGCAGAAGGATTCCGAGCCGGTACAGAAAATCACGATTGTGCCGCGTACGATGGGTGCGCTCGGCTACGTCATGCAGGTGCCGGAGGAGGAGAAATACCTCAACACGAAGAGCGAACTCGAGGCGATGATCGTCGAGTGCCTCGGTGGAAGAGCGGCAGAGGAGATCGTATTCGGCAACGTGACAACGGGAGCTTCGAATGATATCGAGAAAGCGACGAAGATTGTCCGCGCGATGATCACGCAGTACGGTATGTCGGAGAAATTCGGTCTGATCGGTCTTGCGACCCAGCAGAATCAGTACCTCGACGGAAGAATGGTCTTAAACTGCGGCGATGCCACAGCAACCGAAATCGACCACGAGGTCATGAAGATCCTGAAAGAGTCGTATGAGCAGGCAAAAGAACTTCTGGCAGCTAACCGCGATGCGATGGATGAAATCGCAGCTTACCTGATCCAGAAAGAGACGATCACCGGAAAAGAATTTATGGAGATTTTTCATCAGGTGATTGCAAAACGGAATGGAAATGCGGAAGAAGCGGTTGAAAATCCAGAAAATACAGAAACAGAAAATACAGCACTTCCGGAGGCGGATTTTACCGTAAATCCAGAAGTATAAAAAGAAAGCGAAAAGGCCCGGCGGGAGCAGAGAAAACGATCTCTGCACGCTGGGCATTTTCAACATTACAGTCCCAAAAAGAGGAGGGTCATATGGCGTTTGATATCCAGGAAGAACTGAAAAAACTGCCGGGGAAACCCGGCGTCTATCTGATGCACGACGCGGACGATACAATTATCTACGTAGGAAAGGCGATTTCGCTGAAAAACCGTGTCCGCCAGTATTTCCAGACGAGCCGCAACAAAGGGCCGAAGATTGAGCGGATGGTCACGCATATCGCCCGCTTTGAGTATATTGTGACGGATTCCGAACTGGAGGCGCTCGTGCTGGAGTGCAACCTTATCAAAGAGCACCGTCCGAAATACAATACGATGCTGAAAGATGACAAGGCGTACCCGTACATTAAGGTGACCGTGAACGAGGATTTTCCACGCATTCTGTTTTCCCATCAGATGAAGAAGGACAAGGCGAAATATTTCGGCCCGTACACGAGCGCCGGAGCTGTGAAAGATACGATCGAACTGTTGCGGAAGCTGTACGATATCCGTTCCTGCAATAAGAGCCTGCCAAAGGAGATCGGCAAGGACCGCCCGTGTCTTTACTATCACATCCACCAGTGTAAGGCGCCGTGCCAGGGATACATTTCCAAAGAAGAGTACGGCGAGCAGATCAAAAAGGCGATCAGTTTTTTGAATGGAAATTACAATGACATTATCAAAGAGCTGACTGGAAAAATGACGGAGGCGGCTGAGGAGATGCGGTTCGAGCAGGCGGCGGAGTACCGTGATCTGATCGACAGCGTGCGCAGGATCGGCGAGCGGCAGAAGATTACGAACAGTGACGGCGAGGACAAGGATGTCATTGCGCTTGCGATGGACAAAGAGGATGCGGTGGCGCAGGTCTTCTTTATCCGGAACGGAAAGCTGATCGGGCGGGAGCATTATTATCTGCGGATCGGCGAGGAGGAGCAGAAAAGCGAGGTGCTGCTCACGTTTATGAAACAGTTCTATTCCGGCACGCCGTTCATCCCGCGGGAAATCATGATTTCCGAGGAGATTGCCGAGCAGGAGCTGATGGAAGAGTATTTAGGCAGCAAACGGGGCCAGAAGGTCCGCATCCGCGTGCCGAAAAAGGGCAGCAAGGAAAAAATGGTGGAACTGGCAGAGCGGAACGCACAGATCGTTCTCGACCAGGACCGCGAGCGGATTAAGCGGGAAGAGGGTCGGACGGTCGGTGCCGTAAAAGAGATCGCCAGATGGCTGAACCTGCCGTCGATCGACCGCATCGAGGCGTACGATATCTCCAATATCAGCGGTTTCCAGTCGGTCGGCTCGATGATCGTCTACGAGAAAGGAAAGCCAAAGCGCGCCGATTACCGAAAATTCAAGATCAAATCCGTCGAGGGACCGAACGATTACGCCAGTATGAAAGAGGTCTTAAGCCGCCGTTTTCTGCGCGGCATCCAGGAGGACAGCGGTTTCGAGCGGCTGCCGGACCTGATCATGATGGACGGCGGACGCGGCCAGGTTAACATTGCGCTTGAGGTGCTTGAAGAAATGGATCTTGCGATTCCGGTCTGCGGTATGGTAAAGGACGACAAGCACCGCACGAGGGGTCTGTATTTCCGAAACGTGGAAATCCCGATCGACCGGAACAGCGAGGGCTTCAAACTGATCACACGCGTGCAGGACGAGGCGCACCGCTTTGCAATCGAATACCACCGCCTGCTGCGAAGCAAGGGCCAGGTCCGCTCGATTCTCGACGACATCCCGGGCATCGGGCCGACAAGACGGAAAGAGCTGATGCGTCATTTTCAGGGAATTGATGATATCAAGGCGGCAACCGTGGAAGAACTTTCCGGACTTCCGGGCATGAATAAAAAGGCGGCGGAGCAGGTTTACACATTCTTTCACGCACCTGCACAGGAGGAAAATGAGGATTCGTCAAAATAGTTAAATTTCTAGGTTGCCCGTGATGCTTTATTGTGCTAAAATCATAGAAGAGACGGATTTAAAAAGACGTCGAATGAAGTCGGAGGACAGGAAAATGAAAGAAATTGAAATGACCAAAATGGTGGAGGAAATGGATCTCCGCAACCTGACACCAGAGGTTGATATGACAGATCTTGTCATTGCCACACCGGATATCAACCGTCCTGCACTGCAGCTGACCGGTTACTATGAGCATTTTGCCAATGAGCGTGTGCAGATCATCGGTTATGTAGAGTTCACGTATCTGCAGCATCTTGAAGAGGGCGAGCGCGTCCGCGCGTTTGAAGAGTTTGTAAGCCGCAAGATCCCATGTGTCATTTTCACCACGAAGATGATTCCGGGACCGGAAATTCTGGAGCTGTGCAATCGTTATCAGGTACCGGCCTTTGCGGTAGACAAATCGACTTCCGTTTTCATGGCTGAAATCATCCGCTGGCTGAATGTCCAGCTTGCCCCGATGATCTCCATCCACGGCGTGCTGGTCGATGTATTCGGCGAGGGCGTTCTGATCATGGGCGAGAGCGGAATCGGAAAGAGCGAGGCTGCACTGGAGCTGATCAAACGAGGCCATCGTCTCGTCAGCGATGATGTGGTTGAAATCAGCCGTGTCAGCGACATTACGCTGGTCGGAACGGCACCGGATATCACGCGTCACTTTATCGAGCTGCGTGGTATCGGTATCATCGACGTCAAGACGCTGTTTGGTGTCGAGAGCGTAAAGGATACCCAGTCTATCGACCTTGTTATCAAGCTTGAAGAGTGGGACAAAGAGAAAGAATACGACCGTCTGGGCCTGGAAGAAGAGTATATTGAGTTCCTTGGAAACAAGGTTGTCTGCCATTCCCTTCCGATCCGTCCGGGCCGTAACCTGGCGATCATCGTAGAAACCGCTGCTGTCAACCACAGACAGAAGAAGATGGGCTACAATGCCGCACAGGAGCTGTACCGCCGTGTACAGGCTAACTTAGTGAAAAAAAGAGAGGAGAAGTAAGAAAATGGCAAACTATGTATTTGGAATCGATGTTGGGGGTACTTCAGTAAAATGCGGACTGTTCCAGACAGACGGAACTCTGCTGGACAAATGGGAAATCCCGACCCGCACCGAAAACGGCGGAAGCGAAATTCTGCCGGATATCGCAAAAAGCGTAAAAGCAAAAATGGGTGAGAAGGGTATCGCAGCAGATGATGTTGCCGGTGTCGGCATCGACGTACCTGGCCCGGTTAATGACAAAGGTGAGCTTTCCATCGCAGTCAACCTGAACTGGGGATATAAAAATATCGTAAAAGAGCTTTCCGACGAACTCGGCGGAATGGCAGTAAAAGCAGCAAACGACGCAAACGCAGCAGCTCTCGGTGAGATGTGGGCAGGCGGCGGAAAGGGAAGCAAGAACCTGGTTATGGTTACCCTTGGAACCGGTGTCGGCGGCGGAATCATCGTGGACGGCAAGATCGTAGCAGGTGCTCACGGCGCAGGCGGCGAGGTTGGTCATGCATGTGTTGATCCGGAAGAAGAAGCGGTCTGCAACTGCGGAAACCACGGATGCCTCGAGCAGATGACATCTGCAACCGGTATCGTTCGTCTGGCAAAGAAATATCTGGCATCCCATGATACTCCGTCTTCTTTAAGAGAAAGAGGAGAGTCCATCAGTGCAAAAGCTGTCTTTGATGCATTAAAAGAAGGCGATGCAGCAGCAGAAGCAATCGTTCAGGAGTTCTCCGCGTACCTCGGAAGAGCACTTGCAGTATTCGCATGCGTTGTTGACCCGGAAGTTATCGTAGTCGGCGGCGGTGTATCCAAAGCAGGCCAGATCCTGATCGACGGCGTAGCTAAATACTACCGTGAAGCAGCATTCATCGCATGCAAAGATACCCCGATCGTACTCGCTTCCCTTGGAAACGATGCTGGTATCTACGGCGCAGCAAAAATGCTGATTGACTAATTGATTCAGATGGAAAAAGAAGTATAGAAAAACCGGTCCTGCTGGCATATGCCAGAGGGCCGGTTTTTTGTGCATAGACTGACTGAAAAAGCTATTCGGAAGAGCCGCTCTCTTCGGACTGCGGCTGTACTTCCGATGTCTCCGCCGGGGTATCCGGTTCTGACGGTGCATCAGGGGTCTCCGGTGTGTCAGGAGTCTCCGGTGTGTCAGGAGTCTCCGGTGTATTAGAAGGCGGATCGGCAGGTGTTTCGGGCGGAGCCGGAGTTTCCTGCGGTGCCTCCGTCGGTGTCGGGGTTGCCTGCGGAGTTGATGCTGCAGAAGGGGTTCTGGTCGGCGTCGGTGTTGAGGCCGGCGCGGTGTAGTGGCCCTTGCAACGCTCGGTCGGCAGATCGGATACCGCAAAGTATTCGGTGATGGACGGGCAGCTTGAGCGGGCGAGCAGGCCGGTCTTCGTACAGATCGTTGCCTCCTGTACTGTTGCGGAAGTTTCGAAATCCATATCGGCAAGGCCTTCGTGGATTTCATTCATGACCTTTGCCCAGAGACGTTTGTGGAATTCACGGTCGCTCTCCGGAAACTCCGCGTGTGTATCATACGTTGCCCAGATGGCAGCGGTATAATATGGTGTAAAGCCTGCAAAGACGAGATCCTTGGCCTCGTTCGTCGTACCGGTTTTTCCAGCTGCGTGCATATTGTCGAGGCGGGCGGCAACACCGGTACCTTTTTCCAGAACATCCTCCATGGCATTGGTGAGGAGGGAGGCAGTGCTTGCCTTGAAGACCTGCGTTGCCTTGTTTTCTGTGTTGTCAATTAAAACATTTCCCTTGCTGTCGGTAACCTTTGTGTAGAACACCGGCTTGCGGTACTGGCCGCCGTCTGCGATTGCCGCGTAGGCTGCCGTCAGTTCGAGATCACTGACACCGTAGGTGATACCGCCGAGAGCCAGCGGCTGGATCACATCGTATTCCTCGGAGAGTTTGGAAAAACCAAGCTTCTTCAGATAATCAAAGCCGACCTTCGGCGTAAGCTCGGTCAGTACTTTGACGGCCGGGATATTGATGGAATTGATGATCGCCTGGCGGACGGTAACATCACCATGGTAGGTAAGATCCGAGTTCTGCAGCGGTGTGCCGTCGCTGTAGTTGAACGGCTCATCCTTAATTACCGTAGCGAGTGTAATCTTTCCAAGGTCGAGTGCCGGTCCGTACGCGGAAAGAATCTTGAACGTGGAACCCGGCTGGGAATAATTATCGGTTGCGCGGTTGAAGGTAAGACTTGCTGTTTTTTCGCCGCGTCCGCCGACGATCGCTTTCACGTAGCCGGTGCGCTGGTCCATAACGGTCATGCACGCCTGCGGCTGCGGGGTGAAGCTGCTGCGCTCGGCAACAATCGTATCGCCCTCCTGCATGATAGCGGCTTTGTACTGGTCGATATAGCTCTGTGCCTCCTCCTGGGAGTCAAAGAGCAGATCGAAATTCGGATCGCTGTTGCGGAAGTAGAGCTGCAGCATCTCTTTGCTGTAGTTCTGTACCTCGCCGTCTGCCTGCTCTACGGTGAGCGCCCAGTCGAGACCGATCTGCGTGTTCGCCGGGAAGTTCTCCGGATTCTGGAATTCCGTATCGAGGATTGACTGCATGTAGGAATCCTGTGTGGTATAAATTTTGAGGCCGCCGCTGTAGACAACGTTCTTTGCCTGCACTTCGGTGTAGCCTTTCTGTACCATCAGATCGTTGATCAGGTTGGTGATGACTTCATCGATAAAGTAGGAGTACGGCGCGCTCTCCGCCTGGGACTGCGTGTGCATGGCGATGCGGTCGTAAACATTGTCGTTCATGGCAATGGTGTATTCTTCTTCGGTGATGTAGCCCTGCTCTTTCATGTTGTTCAGGATCTTGTCGCGGCGCTGCTGGTTTTTCTCCGGGTGGTTTTTCGGATTATATGCCGTCGGCGCCTTTGGAATTGCGGCAAGAACGGCGCATTCAGAGAGCGTCAGATCTTTTGCATCCTTTCCGAAATACGTCTGCGCTGCCGTCTGGACACCGTAGCAGCCGGAACCTAAGTTGATCGTATTCAGATAATTTTCCAGAATAACGTCTTTGGCGTTTTCACCCTCTGCGGTCAGTGTTTTTTCCAGCTTCAGCGCCAGGTACTGTTCCTGGATCTTCCGCTTGAAGCTCTGCATCCGCGTCTCTTCCATCCAGTCAGTGAAAACATTGTTTTTTAAGAGCTGCTGTGTGATCGTGCTGGCGCCCTCGGTAAAATGAAAGCCGTGGCTGACGCCGACAACGAAAGCACGGATGATACCGCTCGGATCGATGCCGTTGTGCTCATAAAAACGGGCATCCTCAACCGCGACGATCGCGTGCTGCATATCGAGCGGAATCTCCTCAATCGAAATCGAGACACGGTTTCCCTGAGCCCCGGTCAGCTTCTGTACCTGGTTGCCGTCAGCATCGTAGATAAACGACGCGTTGCCGAGCGGCATGATATTTGCCTCCGAGATATCAGGGGCACTGTCAATCACGCCGCGGACAGCGCCGATCACAAGCCCGGTACCGCAGACGAGAACGACAAGAAGAAGACAGAACGCGATGCGCAGCGCCGTCACGCCGGCCGTCTTTTCAATCTTTCCGTAATGGGACCGCAGATCTTCACGTTTGTCTTCCAGATGACTTTTTCCAAAGTGCATATAGAAAATCCTCCTTATGTCATGTTTCTGCAAAACTGATTCAGTTCAGTAATCAATGGTGTTCCTGCCCTGCAAAAAGCAGGGTATACTTATTTTTATTATACCAAACAAAGGGCTGGAATAAAAGTATTTCTGAAAAGAATGCTGATTTTTCAGAAATGATATGGTAAGATAGGTACATATTTGGATGAAGGAGTAAGGACATATGATCGATCAGTTTCGGACGGTTTACCGGGGTGGAACCGGGGAAATCGTGGAGAAGAAATCACGTTTTATTGCGACGGTGCGTCTGGTGGAATCTGAGGAGGAGGCACTTTCCTGCCTGGAAGCTCTGCGGAAAAAATACTGGGATGCGCGGCATAACTGTTTTGTGTATATTATTGGAGAAAATCAGGAGACGGTGCGCTGCAGCGACGACGGGGAGCCTTCCGGCACGGCAGGGCGGCCGATGCTCGATGTGGTACAGGGAGCAGGCCTCCGCAATGTGCTTGTTGTGGTGACGCGGTATTTCGGCGGTACGCTGCTGGGAACGGGCGGCCTGGTGCGCGCGTACTCGCAGGCGGTGCAGGAGGGGCTGGCAAACAGTGTTCTGATTGACGAGATCTGCGGCGTGCGGCTGTTGATTGAGACGGATTACAACGGCATCGGTAAAATCCAGTATCTGCTCGGCCAGCGGGGGATTCCGATTCTGGAATCCGAGTACACCGATCAGGTGAAAATCCGCGTTCTCGTTCCGAAAACGGAGGTGGACCGTCTCTGCGCGGAGATTACCGAGGGGACGAACGGAAAGGCAAAACTGGAAAAAGAAGAGGAGCTGTACTTTGCGCAGAACGACGGAGAGCTGATCTTCGGGGATGCGCTGACGCAGTATAAGAATCTGGAGGCAGAAGAATTAGGATAAAGGAGGATGCGACATGAGGTTTCCGGAAAATCTGAAAAAGAGCGGAACGATCGGCTTTGTGGCACCATCGTTTGGATGCACAACAGAGCCATACAAGTCCGCGTTTGCAAATGCACAGAAAAAATGGAAAGAGATGGGATATCAGCTGGATCTTGGGCCAAACTGCTATGCAGAGCACGGCATCGGAATCAGCGCGGCACCGGAGGAGTGCGGAAAAGAGCTGACGGAATATTATGTCAGTGAGAAGAATGACTGTCTGATTTCCTGCGGCGGCGGAGAGCTGATGTGCGAGGATCTCGATTACGTGGATTTTGAAAAGATCAGAAAGGCACCGGCGAAATGGTATCTCGGCTATTCTGACAATACGCATTTTACGTATCTTCTGCCGACCATCTGCGATACGGCGGCTGTTTACGGTCCGTGTGCGAGTGATTTCGGCATGGAGCCGTGGCATAAATCCGTAGCGGATGCGTTTGGCGTACTGACGGGAGAAGTGCGTACCGTCCGCGGCTATGAGGGATGGGAAAGAGACGATGCGAAGGGCAGAAGCGAGGAAAATCCGTATCTGCCGTACCAGATTACAGAACCGCGCGTTCTGCGCCGCTTCCCGGATGCGGACCGTGCATTTGAGGGACGACTCATCGGCGGCTGTCTCGACTGTCTCGTCAATATTCTTGGAACGAAGTACGACGGAACGGTTGATTTTGTGGAAAAATATAAAGAGGACGGTTTTGTCTGGTTTCTGGAAGCGTGCGATCTGAACGTCTTTGCGATCCGCCGCGCAATCTGGCAGATGGAGCACGCCGGCTGGTTCCAATATGTGAAAGGCTTTCTGATTGGCCGCCCGCTGCAGTTCGGACAGAAATTCGGGGAACTCGACCAGTACCGCGCCGTGACGGATCTGCTTGGAAAATACAACGTGCCGATCGTGATGGATCTCGACATCGGACACCTTCATCCGGCGATGCCGCTGATCGTCGGAAGTTATGCGAAGGTGGCCGTGGAAGGAAATGAGATTGAAATTAAGATGGAGTGCCGTTAGAACGCTTTTGAAAAATATTTTCTCGAGCGGCAGGGCAGAGCCTGTGGGAAAATGTCTGCGCGCGTAGAAGAACTATCGGCGCATCCGGCAGATGCCGCGGAGCTTTTTGACATCGAGAATCGTGACCGTGCCGCGGGAGAGTGCGACGATGCCGTCTTTCTCGAACGACTTTAAGGTGCGGGAAACGACCTCTCTGGCACTGCCGAGGTTCCGCGCGATCTGCTCGTGCGTGGTGGAGAGCACCGGGGAACCGGTGCGGATGCGTTCATCCTCGAGATATCCGGCAAGGCGCTGGTCAAGCCGCGTAAAGAGAAGCTGGCCCATCGCCCACATGACTTCGGAAAAATGCTCCGTTGTTTCCCGGTAAATGTAGTTTTCAACGTAAATATTCTGATTCAACAGTCTGCGGAACGTGCTGGCCGGAGTGATGAGAACTTTCGTCTCCTCCTCGGCCTCAATCAGAATATCAAAGCTGATTTCCTGCATCGCACAGGAGGCAGACAGCGTGCAGACTTCGCCGGGACCGGTGGTAAACAGGGTAATTTCCCGTTGCTCGCCGGACTGGATAAAGATGCGGAGCTTGCCGGAGAGGACAAGCAGAACGCCGAGACAGTCATCGTCACAGCTGTAGAGAAAATCGCCGCGCTGATACGTCGTCAGGACGGAAGAGAGCACGAGTGTCTGCTGTTCATCGGCGGTAAGCTTTGAATAAAATGGATAATGCTCCTGAAAACAGGATTCCAGAAAAGATGACATAAATAAAACTCCTTTCGGAAGAAAAACGTTCTTTTGTAAACTACGGCAGCAGCCGTTTCTTCCATGATAGAAAAGAACGGAAAGAAATGCAAGAAAAAACGTATCGGTTTTTGTGCCGATACGTTTTTTCTTGCATTTCCAATATTACGCTGTTTATTTTACAGAGTTAATCAGTTCTTCCAGCTCCTCATAGGAAACGGCGCCGACGTTTTTCTTTACGAGCTCGCCGTTTTTGAAGAAAGCGAGGGTCGGAACGCTCATGACTTTAAAGGATCTTGCCAGCTCCGGTGCTTCGTCAACGTCTACTTTGTAGAACTGGATCTCCGGCATATCCTCAGCTGCCTCTTCGATGACCGGGGCGAGCATTTTGCACGGTCCGCACCAGGTAGCAAAGAAATCAACAACGGCAACGCCAGGTGCTGCCTGCAGAGCTTTTTCAAAGTTTTCGGATGTAACATGAATTAATGACATAATAGAAGTCCTCCTTTTTTAAAACGGGATTTTTTATTTCCCGGTAAGTGTTTTTCTGTTGTGACTGTAGAATACCACAGCAGAACGGGAAGTTCTGTGACTAAGTCACAAAATGATTTCTTATTTTTTATTTCGGTTCTTTTCCCTGGCGGAAGCATTCGATCATTTCACCGGTCAGACTGATGAGGTTCGGCGTCTCCGGAAGAGAATCGCGGTCAAACCATTCGGCAACGGAGAGTTCCTCGCGGTCGAGGGTAATGGACGGATCGCCGTCCACATCGCAGTAAAATCCGGCGAGCAGCGAGCCGCTGAAGGACCACGGCTGACTCTTATAGTATCTCAGATTTTTGACCTTTAATCCGACTTCTTCCATGACTTCACGGTGCACCGTCTGTTCCAGCGTCTCACCGACCTCGGTATAGCCGGCCACGAGGGCGTACTGGCGGTGGCTGCTGTGGGAAGGTGCGTACTTCGTGAGCAGCAGGCGGTCACCGTCGGTGATGGCAACGATGACGCTCGGGCAGATGACCGGATAGGAGAGCGCGCCGCAGGAAGGGCACTGCATCGCGCGTTCATTTCCAGGCGCATGCATCTTCGTTCCGCAGCGGCCGCAGTAGGTGTGGTCGGTGTACCAGGTGTGGATCTGGTAACCGGTGATACCGGCAAACCCGAGCCATCCCGGAACGGCGCTGCGAAGAATTAGTGTATTTTCGTATTTCCAGATGCCAAATTCCGGAAGCTGCGGACTGCGCAGTTCATAATAGTCCGTCTCATCAATGCGGAACAGAAATTTTGCCTTTTCTTTAATCTCCGGAAAAACAGCTGCAATTTCCGCAATGGAAGGGTAGCAGATCTCGGGATCTTCGAAATTGCACAGAATTGTATGATGACCGTAAATTAAAACAAGATCCGTATCGTTCGGAACAGAAGGCTGGTAATCTACATAATATTTATGCGGAGCAATGTCCTGAATCATAAGAATTCCTTTCTTTGGTAAAAAAGTTTTTGGAAAAACAAAAAACCGAAATTCCTGTGAAGAAATTTCGGTAATAAAAAGAGCGCGAGACGGGATTCGAACCCGCGACCCCAACCTTGGCAAGGTTGTACTCCACCCCTGAGCCACTCGCGCATATACATCCTTTTGGATGAAGCGGGTGATGGGAATCGAACCCACGTATCCAGCTTGGAAGGCTGGTGTTCTACCATTGAACTACACCCGCAGATGATGGGCACTGATTTTTTTTCTCTGTCTTGTTGACTGCCGTGCCTCACTGACAAAACGTATTCTACAGGAAAGCTGAGAAAAAGTCAACCCCTTTTTTGAAAAAAATTAAAAAATTTTCAAAACACTGAAAAAGGAGAAAATTCAGGGTGAAAGGGGCGTGAAAATGTCCGCAAAGATCAGCCTTGTTCCAGAACGGGAAATGTACTATAATAGAAAAACGGAAAAGCAAAAAAGGGGGAATTTCCCTATGCAGGAAAATGGAACAGAACTTCTGGTTTGCTGCACCGGTTGTCAGAGCTGTATGCCGTGCATGGTAAAAATCAACATCCCGGGTTTGTTTGCGCTTTACAACCGGACAGCGACGGAAGGCGTCGAAGCGGTTCGTGCAGAGTATGAGCGTCAGGACAAACGTGCCGATGACTGCATCAACTGTTATCGCTGTGAAAAGCAGTGCCCGCAGCACCTCGGGATCGGCATTCTGATGCAGGATATTGCGGAAACCTTCGGAGAATAGGAAAAAAGGAGCATCTGTGCAATTTAAAGAAGCATTCTAATCTTTCTATAAAATATTTTGGGAAAAACTGGACTTATCTGAAAAATTTGATATAATAGAAAGGTAGTGACAGGGAAATTTTATGCTAAAATCTGGAAAGAAGAGCCCTGTCAATTCTTATGGGAGGAAAAATACATGGATGCCATTGATTATAAGATTCTGAAGATATTGCAGAAAAATGCCCGCGAGACGGCTTCCAATATCAGCAAAGAGATTCATTTATCGGTTTCTGCAGTCATCGAGAGAATCCGTAAAATGGAAGAAACCGGAGTGATTAAAGAATACACCATTATTGTAGACGAAAAGAAAACGGGAAATGAGATGACCGCGCTGATGGAAGTCAGCCTGGAGCATCCGAAGTTCTTTGACAGTTTTGCAGATGCGATCCAGAAACTGGAGTACATCGTATCCTGCTATTATCAGACCGGAGATTTTGATTTGATTATCCGCATTTCCTGTCACTCATCCGACGAACTCGAAGAAATCCACCGCCAGGTGATGAGCCTTCCGGGCGTCGATGCGACAAGAACGCATGTAGTGCTGAAAAATGTAAAAAATATCTATTCCGCCATCCGCAGACCGGACAAATAAAAACCGGCACAGCCGGAATCTGATACGAGAGCGTGTCTGAAAATAATCCGAAAGAGTTTTCAGGCACGTTTTGGCGTCTCAGAAAAAGTACGGAAAGAAAGAAGGAAAAAAGTGAACAGATACTTACGCTGTTATGCAGAGATTTCACTCGAAGCGATCGGGCATAACATCAGAGAAGTGAAAAAAAGACTACCGGAGGGCGTGAAACTCCTTGGCGTTGTAAAAGCGAACGCCTACGGCCACGGTGCCGTTCCGGTAGCATCCTATCTGGAAAACCAGGTTGATTATTTTGCAACCGCAACCATCGAGGAGGCTGTCGAGCTCAGAGAAAACGGCATTTCCGCGCCGATCCTGATTCTCGGCTACGTGTCCCCGTCCCAGTACGGCGACCTTGTGGAATACGACATCACTCAGACGATCGACAGCTACGCACAGGCACTTGCCCTCGAAAAAGAGGCAGCACGCCAGAACCGGAAAGCAAAAGCACACCTCGCGGTCGATACCGGCATGACGCGGATCGGCTTCCAGGTGACAGAGCACGATGCGGATGAGGCGGCAAAAATCGCGGATCTTCCGCACATCGAGCTGGAAGGTATGTTTACGCATTTCTCCTGCGCCGATCAGGAAGACAAGACGTACTGTTCGATGCAGATGGAAAAATATGATAAGATGACGGCACTTTTAGCAGAGCGCGGCGTGACGATTCCGCTTCGCCATATCTGCAACTCCGCCGGAATCATGGAATTTGACGATCACCGCTTTGAGATGGTGCGTTCCGGTATCATCACCTACGGCATTTACCCATCCGAGAAGGTAAAAAAAGAGCGTCTCGATCTGATCCCGGCGCTTTCCTGGAAGAGCCATGTCATCCATGTGAAGGAAGTCGGCCCGGGCATCGGCGTCAGCTACGGTGCCACGTATGTGACCGAGAAACCGATGACACGGATCGCAACTGTTTCAGCCGGCTATGCAGACGGCTATCCGAGAGCTCTCTCGAACCAGGGCTGTGTGCTGATCCACGGGAAAAAAGCACCGATCATCGGAAGAATCTGTATGGATCAGATGATGGTGGACGTGACCGACATCCCGGATGTGCAGGTGGAGGACGTTGTAACGCTTGTCGGAACCGACGGGGATGAGACCATCACGATCGAAGAGATCGCCAACCCGGCGGCACGTTTCGATTACGAGATGCTCTGCGATATCAGCAGCCGTGTAACAAGGGTTTATAAATAGTTATCCAAAATAGAAAAATCAAAGTCTCCGAAGACGGAAAAAAGCAGAATCTGCTGACCGTTTCGGAGACTTTTTTGTGTTGGAACAGGTTTTCTGGATTATTTAACCGGTGCGGGTTGACAGGCGGTGCCGGAGTATGGTAGGATACCAATTAGTTTAGCGTAGTACAGTGATAACATGATCACGTAAAAAAGGAGAAGATTATTATGAAAAAGAAAATGGTTAGCATTTTGACAGCAGCCTTTTGTGTATCTGCCCTGCTGGCTGGCTGCGGCTTTGCAGACACAGCAAAAACATCTGCCTCATCAGCAGGAGCAGCATCCTCTTCCGCAGACGGAACGACAACCTTTACCGTGGGCTTCGATGCAGAATACCCGCCGTACGGCTACATGGACGATGAGACCGGCGATTACACCGGATTTGACCTGGAGCTCGCCGAGGCAGTCTGCGAGATTTACGGCTGGAAGCTGGTAAAAACCCCGATCAACTGGGATGCGAAAGATACCGAGCTGAATTCTGGTGCGATTGACTGCATCTGGAACGGCTTTACCATGAACGGCAGAGAGGACGATTACACCTGGTCCGATCCGTACGTGGACAACAGCCAGGTGATGGTCGTATCTGAGAATTCCGGCATCAACAGCCTGTCCGATCTGGCAGGAAAGACGGTTGGTGTGCAGGCAGCATCCGCAGCACTCGATCTTTTACAGAGTGAGGAAGAAGGCGGTCAGAAAGAACTCGCCGATACTTTCGCCGCTCTGCAGCAGTTCCCGGATTATAACAATGCGTTTGTAGAGCTTCAGGCAGGTTCCATCGATGCGGTTGCCATGGATATCGGCGTTGCCAAATATCAGCTGGAAAGCCGCGGAGAAGGATACAAAATCCTCGACGAGCACCTGAACTCTGAGAAATATGCGATCGGATTCAAAAAAGGAAATACCGAGCTCTGCGATAAAGTAAACGAAGGCCTGCAGCAGGTTCTGGCCGACGGAACATTCGACAAGCTCGCAGAAAAATACGGAATCGCAGACATGGTGTGTCTGGAGAAAAAAGGAGAGTAAAGCAGCATGAAGTTGTCCATGATTCTATCACAGCTTAGTACCGGAATGGCGGGAACGATCTCGATATTTGTCCTGACGCTCGTATTTTCCCTGCCGCTCGGTCTGCTGATCGCCTTCGGGCGTATGTCGAAAAACCGGATTGTGAGCGGAATTTTCCGGCTCTATATCTCCCTGATGCGCGGCACGCCTCTGATGCTGCAGCTCATGGTGGTTTACTTCGGACCGTTCTATCTGTTCGGTATGAACATCGGAAAATGGCGCTTTCCGGCGATTATCACCGGATTTGCCTTAAACTACGGCGCCTATTTTGCAGAAATCTACCGCTCCGGCATCGTTTCGATGGATCGTGGACAGTACGAGGCAGCAAAGCTTCTTGGTTATTCGAAGGGACAGACGTTTGTCCGCATTATTCTGCCGCAGGTTGTGAAACGGATTCTGCCGGCGATCACCAATGAGGTGATTACGCTGGTCAAGGATACGTCGCTGGCCTTTTCCATTTCCTATGTGGAAATGTTCACGATCGCAAAACAGATCGCGGCGGCCAAGACCACGATGGTTCCGTTCGTCGCCGCCGGTATTTTCTACTACATCTTCAACTTTGTCGTGGCGTGGGTGATGGAACTTTTGGAAAAGAAATTTTCTTATTATCATTAACTATAGAAGAGAGCGGAAAACGATATGATTTATCTGGAAATGAACCATGTAAGAAAGAGCTTTGGGGATCTCGAAGTGTTAAAAGATATTTCCCTCAAAGTAGAAGAGGGCGAGGTGCTCTCGATCATCGGCCCGTCGGGATCGGGAAAATCGACGCTGCTGCGGTGTGCGGCGATGCTGGAGACGATGGATGGCGGTGACCTGACGTATCTTGGCGAGCAGGCAGTCACCATGCAAAATGGAAAATCCGTTTATGCAAAGCCGGCCGTGCTGCGGAAAATTCAGGAAAACTTTGGAATGGTATTCCAGAGCTTCCACCTGTTTCCACATTATGATGTGATGAAAAACCTCTGCGATGCGCCGATTCATGTGCAGAAACGCAACCGTGCGGAGGTGGAAGCACAGGCAGAAGAGCTGCTGCAGAAAATGGGGCTCACAGGAAAAGAAAAGGCGTATCCGTGTCAGCTTTCCGGCGGTCAGTGTCAGAGGGTTGCGATTGCGCGCGCGCTGATGCTGAATCCGAAGGTGCTCTTTTTTGATGAGCCGACTTCGGCGCTCGACCCGGAGCTGACAGGCGAGGTGCTGAAGGTCATCAAATCTCTTGCGGAGATGAATATGACCATGGTGATCGTTACCCACGAGATGAATTTTGCCCGGGAGATTTCCAACCGCGTCATCTTTATGGAACAGGGCGTGATCGCCGTGGAAGGAACGCCGGACGAAGTCTTCGATTCCGAAAATGCCAGAATGCAGGGCTTTTTGGGAAAATTTCGTGAGAAGTAACGACGTTGCACTTGCCTAAAAAAACAACATGCGTTATACTAGAGCGTGGTTGAAACGTATTTCAAACACGCTCTTTATACGTCCCATTCTGTTTTTGGGAATGAAAAAGAGCGGGGATAAAAGAGAAACCGAATACACATTTTGACAAGAAAAGGAGAATCGTGTCTATGAGCGGAACTGACAGATATGTAAGCCCTCTTTCCGAACGTTATGCAAGCAAGGAGATGCAGTACATCTTCTCCCCGGATATGAAATTCCGTACCTGGAGAAAGTTATGGATTGCGCTGGCTGAGACAGAAAAAGAACTGGGACTTTCTATTACAGATGAGCAGATCGAAGAACTGAAAGCAAATGCCGAGAACATCAACTACGATGTGGCAAAAGAAAGAGAGAAAGTCTGCCGTCATGACGTAATGTCCCATGTGTATGCCTACGGCGTACAGTGTCCGAAAGCAAAAGGAATCATCCATCTGGGAGCAACCAGCTGCTACGTAGGCGACAATACCGATATCATTGTCATGAACGAAGCCTTAAAGCTGGTGAAGAAAAAACTGGTGAACGTTATCGCTGAGCTGGCAAAATTTGCGGATACCTACAAAGACCAGCCGACCCTTGCCTTCACCCACTTCCAGCCGGCACAGCCGACCACCGTCGGAAAACGTGCAACCCTGTGGATGCAGGAGTTCTTAATGGACCTTGAAGATCTCGAGTATGTACAGAGCACCTTAAAGCTGCTCGGCTCCAAAGGAACAACAGGCACACAGGCAAGCTTTTTAGAGCTGTTCGAAGGAGATCAGGAGACCATCGACAAGATCGATCCGATGATCGCTGAGAAAATGGGCTTCAAGAACTGCTATCCTGTTTCCGGACAGACGTATTCCAGAAAAGTCGATACGAGAGTATTAAACGTTCTGGCAGGCATTGCGGCAAGCGCAACGAAATTCTCCAACGATATCCGTCTTCTGCAGCACTTAAAAGAAGTCGAGGAACCGTTCGAGAAAGGACAGATCGGATCTTCCGCCATGGCATATAAGAGAAATCCGATGAGAAGCGAGCGTATCGCATCCCTGTCCCGTTATGTGATCACCGATGCATTAAATCCGGCCATCACCTCTTCTGTACAGTGGTTTGAGAGAACCCTCGATGACTCTGCAAACAAGAGACTTTCCATTCCGGAAGGCTTCCTTGCCATCGACGGTATCCTGGATCTGTGCATGAACGTCGTAGACGGACTTGTGGTTTATCCAAAGGTTATCTTAAAACACATGATGGCAGAGCTTCCGTTTATGGCAACTGAGAATATCATGATGGATGCGGTAAAAGCAGGCGGCGACCGTCAGGAGCTGCATGAGAGAATCCGCGAGCTGTCCATGATCGCCGGAAAACATGTCAAAGAGGAAGGCCGCGATAATGATCTTCTGGATCTGATCGCAGCGGATGAGATGTTCCATCTGACCAAAGAAGAGCTGGAAAAGACGATGGATCCGTCCAAATACACAGGCCGCGCATCCGTACAGGTTGACGCATTCCTGAAGAACGTAGTTAATCCGGTGCTTGAGGCAAACAAAGAGGCACTTGGCATGACTGCGGAAATCAACGTCTGATGCGTTTGATAAACAGAAATAATAAAAAAACAAATTTTATAAGTAATAATAAGTTTTACTTATGAAGAAAACATGGTATACTATGCATGAACGGCCGAAACAAAGAGGCCGCAAGTATACGTTGAATTAGGAGGATGTCACATGATTAAGGCAGTAGTAGGAGCAAACTGGGGAGACGAGGGAAAAGGTAAGATTACCGATATGCTCGCAAAAGAGGCAGACATTATTGTCCGTTTCCAGGGTGGTGCGAATGCAGGCCATACCATTGTAAACAACTATGGAAAGTTTGCACTTCATACCCTTCCATCCGGCGTATTTTACAGCCACACAACAAGCGTAATCGGAAACGGTGTTGCACTCAATATTCCGGTTCTGATCAAAGAGTTAAATGAGATCGTTTCGAAGGGAGTGCCGGCACCGAAGATCAAAATTTCCGACCGTGCACAGATGGTAATGCCGTACCACATCCTGTTCGATCAGTATGAGGAAGAGCGTCTGGGCGGAAAATCCTTTGGTTCCACCAAATCCGGTATCGCTCCGTTCTACTCAGATAAATATGCAAAAATCGGTTTCCAGGTAAACGAGTTGTTCGACGATGAGCACCTGAAAGAGAAACTGAAATCCGTATGCGAAACCAAGAACATTCTGCTCGAGCATCTGTATCACAAACCGCAGTTAAATCCGGATGAGATCTATGCAGAGCTGATGGAATACAAAAAAATGGTTGAGCCATACGTATGCGATACTTCCGCATTCCTGTGGAACGCGATTCAGGAAGGCAAGGAGATCCTGCTTGAGGGTCAGCTTGGTTCCTTAAAAGACCCGGATCACGGAATTTACCCGATGGTAACTTCTTCTTCCACACTGGCCGGCTACGGCGCAGTAGGAGCAGGTGTTCCGCCATATGAAATCAAGAAAATCGTAACCGTATGCAAAGCTTACTCCAGCGCAGTAGGAGCAGGTGCTTTCGTTTCCGAGATCTTCGGCGATGAGGCAGATGAGCTCAGAAGACGCGGCGGAGACGGCGGAGAGTTCGGTGCAACCACAGGCCGCCCGAGACGTATGGGATGGTTCGACTGTGTTGCTTCCCGTTACGGCTGCAGAATGCAGGGTACCACCGATGTAGCGTTCACCGTACTTGACGTACTTGGCTATCTGGATGAGATTCCGGTCTGCACAGCATACGAAGTAGACGGAAAAGAAATCCACGATTTCCCGAACACCAGCATTCTTGAGAAAGCAAAACCGGTGCTGAAAACGCTTCCGGGCTGGAAATGCGATATCCGCGGCATCAAGAAATATGAGGATCTGCCGGAAAACTGCAGAAACTACATCGAGTTTGTAGAGAAAGAAATCGGATTCCCGATCACCATGATCTCCAACGGGCCGGGAAGAGACGATATCATTTACCGCAACAAATAATTCAGGCGGTTTTTAGAGGATTTTTATGAAAAAAGCAGGACAGCTTCTCGCAGTTCTGACAGCGGCTTCCGTGCTGCTGTCGGGCTGTGAGAAGTTAAAAGATGTGACAACGACATCTGTCTATGTGAGCAAAAATGGTGTTGTGACAGAAGCTATTGTGGAAGATTACAGCAAAGACGATGATTACACGGAAGACGAACTGAAGGTCTTTGTGGAGGATGACATCAAAAAATTCACAGAGGAGCGCGGCGATGCGGATTCCGTGAAGCTGGAAAAATGCCAGATCAAAGAGGACAAGGTGGAGATCCGGATGGAATACGGAGATTACCAGTCTTACGCGGATTATCACGGAGCAGAATTTTTCGCAGGCACGCTGGATGAGGCAGAAGAAGCGGGATATGATTTTTCCGCTTCCTTTGTCGATTCTAAAGGCAATGAGGTTTCAGTCGAAGATGCGGTCAAAGGCGTTAAGCATGTACGCGTGATTGTCTGCGAGGAGCCGCTGGAAATCGTAACGGAAGATCCGGTGCTCTGCGTTTCCGGTACAGCCGTGATCAAAGGAAAAAACACGGTGGATACGGCCGGCGAGTGGACCACAAAGTCCACAGAGAGTGATTCTGCGTCATCATCAGAGCAGACTAAGACAGAAGAAACAGAGCAGGAATATGAGCAGGACGTTCTTCTTGCCAGTCCTGTTATTGTTGTTTATGGTAAGTAAACAAATAAAATAGAGGAGTAACTAACTATGGAAAAGACAATGGACAAAATTGTGGCAGTAGCAAAATCCAGAGGTTTTGTATATCCGGGTTCCGAAATTTACGGCGGCCTGGCAAATACCTGGGATTACGGCCCGCTCGGTGTTGAGCTGAAAAACAACGTGAAAAAAGCATGGTGGCAGAAATTCGTGATGGAGAGCCCGCACAACGTAGGTGTTGACTGCGCGATCCTGATGAACCCGCAGACATGGGTAGCTTCCGGTCATCTCGGCGGATTTTCCGATCCTCTGATGGACTGTAAAGAGTGCCACGAGCGTTTCCGTGCAGACAAGCTGATCGAAGACTTCTGCGAGGAAAAAGGCATTGAAATCGAAGGCGGCAGTGTAGACGCATGGTCCCAGGAAGAGATGAAGAACTTCATCGAGGAGCATCAGATTCCGTGTCCGTCCTGCGGAAAACATAATTTTACCGATATCCGTCAGTTCAACCTGATGTTCAAAACCTTCCAGGGTGTTACAGAGGATGCGAAGAACACCGTATATCTTCGTCCGGAGACTGCACAGGGTATCTTCGTAAACTTCAAAAACGTACAGCGTACTTCCAGAAAGAAAATTCCGTTCGGAATCGGTCAGATCGGTAAATCTTTCCGTAACGAGATTACACCGGGTAACTTCACCTTCCGTACCCGTGAGTTCGAGCAGATGGAGCTGGAGTTCTTCTGCGAGCCTGGCACCGATCTTGACTGGTTCCAGTACTGGAGAGGCTTCTGCATCAACTGGCTGAAGAGCCTCGGCATGAAAGACGAAGAGATGCGTGCAAGAGACCATTCTCCGGAAGAGCTGTGCTTCTACAGCAAGGGAACAACCGATATCGAGTTCCTGTTCCCGTTCGGATGGGGCGAGCTGTGGGGAATCGCAGACCGTACCGATTACGACCTGACTCAGCATCAGAATGTATCCGGACAGGATATGACCTATTTCGATCCAGAGAAGAACGAGAAATACATCCCGTATGTTATCGAGCCGTCTCTTGGTGCTGACCGTGTCGTTCTGGCATTCCTGTGCAGCGCTTATGACGAGGAAGTTCTCGACGCAGAGAAGAATGATGTTCGTACCGTGATGCATTTCCATCCGGCACTGGCACCGGTAAAAATCGGTGTGCTTCCGCTTTCCAAGAAGCTGAACGAGGGCGCTGAGAAAGTCTTTGCAGAGCTGTCCAAGAAATACAACTGCGAGTTTGATGACCGTGGAAATATCGGAAAACGGTATCGCCGTCAGGATGAGATCGGTACTCCGTACTGCATCACCTACGACTTCGATTCCGAGACCGATGGTGCTGTTACCGTCCGTGACCGTGACACCATGGAGCAGGAGAGAATTAAAATTGAGGATCTCGATGCTTACTTTGCAGATAAATTTACTTTCTAATCTGGCTTTTTAGTCCGGAAAAAGAGTAGAAAAAAAGGATTCCCACTCGAGGGAATCCTTTTTTGTATACTTTGTATTACTCAATAATCGTACCTGTTTTTCCCTGGAATCCGGCGAGTGCGGAATCAATGGAAGTGATGACTGCGGTACGGCCGATGCCTTTCTCGAGGAAAGAAACAGCTGCTTCCATCTTCGGCAGCATGGAGTTTTCTCCGAACTGGCCTTCTGCGATGTATTTCTTCGCGTCAGCAACGGTGATGTGCTCCAGCGGTTTTTCGTCCGGGGTACCGTAGTTGATGGAAACGTTTTCCACGCTGGTCAGGATCATCAGCATGTCTGCGTTCAGCATTTCTGCCATCAGGCCGCTGGTGAGGTCTTTTTCGATGACTGCGGATGCACCCTTTAACTCTTCATTCTGTGGGAGAACCGGGATTCCGCCGCCGCCTGCTGCGATGACAACCTGTCCGGCATCGAGAAGAAGACGGATGGAGTCGATCTCTACGATATCCTGCGGCTTCGGAGCAGCAACGATTCGGCGGTAGCCGTCCTCGGTTTTCGTTACGTAGTTTCCTTTTTCTTCCTCTGCGTCAGCCTCCTCTTTGGTAAGCGTACGGCCGATCAGTTTGACCGGATTGTTGAAGGCATCGTCGTACGGATCTACTTCAACCTGTGTAAGAATCGTGGATGTGGTTTTGAAGATTCCCCTGCGGAGAAGCTCAGCACGGATGGCGTTCTGCAGGTCGTAGCCGATGTAGCCTTCGCTCATAGCGGAGCAGACAGACATCGGGGCTGCGCTGTAGTCGGTGTGCATTTTGCCGAATTCATTCATCGCCATGTGGATCATGCCGACCTGCGGCGCATTGCTGTGGGTGATGACAACATCAGCGCCGGCAGCAACGAGATCTGCGATTACTTTTGCGGAACGTTTTACGGCTGCTTTCTGTTCCGGCAGCGTCGTTCCAAGAGCTTTGTGTCCCAGTGCAACAACTATTTTTTTTCTTTTCATTGGAAGATACCTCTCTTTGCAGTTCATAGATTTTGATACGAAAAAACCAGGCATCAATATAGAACTATTATAAAGTTTATGGAGGCAAAAATCAAGAAGAAACCGACATTGCGCACATTGAAATGTTTTTCGGACTATGGTATTCTATAAAAGTATCTGAGTCGTAGGGATTTGAAACGTGAAAGGGAGGTCCCGGCATGAAAAACATGCGCACGTTACAAAAACGGATCGCATATCAGCTCCAGCAGGGCAGTCTGGATGCGGAAGTTACAGGAATCACATGCGACAGCAGAAAAGTACAGCCGCAGAACGTGTTTGTCTGCATCCGCGGAAACAGGATGGACGGGCACGTATATGCAGAAGAAGCAGTCGAGAGGGGCGCTGCTGTTCTGGTTGCGGAGCGGGAACTGGAAGGGATTCCGGAAAAGGTAACCGTACTCGTAGTAAAGGACAGCAGAGAAGCACTCGCACAGCTTTCCTGTGCCTGGGAGGACGATCCGGCGCAGCACCTTGTGACAATCGGAGTGACCGGCACGAAGGGAAAGACGACGACTGCATATATGATTTACGAAATCCTGCGAAAAGCAGGGATACGCGCAGGACTCATCGGAACGATCGAGACGAGGATCGGGGAAAAAAGCATTCCGTCAGAAAATACAACGCCGGAGCCTGTTGTGCTGCAGAAGCTGTTTTCTGAAATGATGCGGGAGGGCTGCACCCATGTTGTGATGGAGGTTTCCTCGCAGGCGGAAAAACAGCACCGGTGTGATGGAATTACGTTTGATTACGGTGTGTTCACCAACATTGGAAACGACCACATCGGCGCCGGGGAGCATGCATCGTTTGCAGAATATCTGTCCTGCAAAAAGAAGCTGCTTCGCACCTGCAGAACCGGAATTGTAAACCGGGATGACAAAAGGTTTCCGGAGATCATAAGGCAGAGCACCTGCCGTCTGGTGACATTCGGATGCAGGGAAAAAGCTGATTTTATGGCAGCAGATGCAGCACTCGATCAGGCGCCCGGCGTGCTCGGTGTCTCATACCGGGTGCAGGGCGCAGCGGATTTTCCGGTACGGGTAGATCTGCCGGGTCTGTTTTCCGTTTCCAACTCGCTTGCCGCCATTGCGGTCTGCGCGCAGATGGGAATCCCGGAAAAGGCGATGCAGGAGGCACTTTCCGCAGTCCGCGTCCGTGGGCGGTGTGAGGCAGTTCCGGTGTATCCGGAAATGACGCTTCTCATTGACTACGCACACAATGCGATGAGCCTCGAAAGCCTGTTAAAGACACTGCGGAAGTACCATCCGAAGCGCCTGATCTGTCTCTTCGGCTGCGGCGGAAACCGCGCGCGGGACCGGAGATTCCAGATGGGAGAGGTGTCGGGGCGTCTGGCGGATCTGACCGTCATCACCTCGGACAATCCGCGGGATGAGGAACCACAGGCGATTCTGGACGATATCCGGACGGGAATCGGGAAAACAGAAGGCGCTTTCGTTGAGATTGCAGACCGTAAGGAGGCGATCCGGTATGTGATCGAAAACCGGCAGCCGGGCGATCTCGTGGTGCTCGCGGGAAAAGGCCACGAAACGTATCAGATCCGGAAGGGGAAACGGTACGAGATGGATGAGCGCGTGCTGATCCGGGAAATACTGGAAGAAAGTAAGGGGAATGTATGAGCAGCGTTTACGCTGATGTAATCGTAGACATCACAAATGAAAAACTGGACCGGACCTTTCAGTACAAGGTTCCGCCGGAACTGACAGGGGAGATCAGTCCGGGAACGGCGGTACAGATTCCGTTTGGAAACGGAAACCGCACGATCACCGGCTATGTGCTTTCCGTCGGAAACGAGCCGAAATATCCGCAGGACCGGATGAAGGCCATCCTCGCGGTACAAAAGGATGCGGCGACCGTAGAGACGAAGCTCATCGCGCTCGCCGCGTGGATGCGTCATACGTACGGATCGACGATGATCCAGGCGTTAAAGACGGTGCTTCCAGTCAAAGTAAAGGCGCGCGGGAAAGAAACCCGCGAAATTGCGCTTCTTGCAGATCCTGCGAGATGTGAGGAGCTGCTGGAAAACTACAGAAAGAAAAATTATAAAGCGAGAATCCGTCTCTTAAACGCGCTGCTGGCCCAGCCGGTTCTTCCAGGGCCGGTTGTGAGCAAGAAACTGAAAATCACGGCAGATACGCTGCACGTGATGGAAGAGCAGGGCGTGTTGGAAATCCGCCGTACGAGCACCTGGAGAAATCCGGTATCTGATGCGGCAGGAAGAACAACTGCGGGAAAACCAAACGAACAGCAGCAGGCCGTGGTGGACGGCATTCGAAAGGAATGGGAAGGACAGAACCGCCCCTGCCTGATCCGCGGTGTGACGGGAAGCGGCAAAACGCTCGTCTATATGGAGCTGATGGAGCGAGTGCTCTCAGAAGGAAAACAGGTGATCGTGTTGATCCCGGAGATTGCGCTGACGTATCAGAACGTGGAGCGGTTCTGCGCACGGTTTGGAACAAGGGTCACGGTGGTCAACTCGCGGATGACACCGTCCGAGCGCGCCGACCAGATGGAGCGCGCGCGGCGCGGGGAGGTCAGTATTATGATCGGTCCGCGTTCCGCACTCTTTGCACCGTTTCCGGATCTGGGGCTGATCGTAATCGATGAGGAGCATGAAACCTCCTATAAAAGTGAAGTGACGCCGCGCTACCATGCAAGGGAGACCGCCGTGCGCCGCGCCGGGCTGGAGCATGCCCATGTGGTGATGGGTTCGGCAACGCCGTCGGTGGATGCTTCTTACGCCTGCGAGACGGGAGCGTACGCGCTGTTCCGGATGGATGCGCGGTACGGAAATGCAGCACTTCCGTCCGTATGGATCGCGGATATGCGGGAAGAATTACAGATGGGAAACCGTTCGATTCTGTCCGGAAAACTGCGGGAAGAGATCGAAAAACGGCTTGAAAAAAAGGAACAGGTTGTACTGTTTCTGAACCGCAGAGGCTATGCGGGCTTCGTCTCGTGCCGTGCATGCGGCCATGTGATGAAATGCCCGCACTGCGATGTATCACTGACAGCACACAATAACGGAAAGCTCGTCTGCCATTACTGCGGTTATGAAACACCGCAGGTACATGCGTGCCCGTCGTGCGGTTCCCCGTACATCGGCGGCTTCCGTGCCGGCACACAGCAGATCGAGCAAAACGTGAAAAAGCTGTTTCCAAAGGCACGCGTTCTTAGGATGGACGGCGACACGACAAAAACGAAAAACAGTTATGAAGAAATCCTGTCCTCATTTGCGGCGGGGAAGGCCGATATCCTGATTGGAACCCAGATGATCGTAAAAGGCCACGATTTCCCGAATGTCACGCTGGTGGGAGCGCTGGCGGCGGATCTCTCCCTGAATGCAGTCGATTACCGTGCCGGGGAGCGTACGTTCCAGCTGCTGACGCAGGCAGTCGGCCGCGCCGGAAGAGGCGAAAAGCCGGGAATGGCAGTCATTCAGACGTACCATCCCGAACATTACAGCATTCAGACGGCGGCAGAGCAGGATTACGGGACATTTTACGAGAAAGAAATGGACTACCGCCGTCTGATGGGATATCCCCCGGCGGCGGAGCTTCTGGCGATCCACGGAGCCGGGGAGGATGAAGCGCATCTGACGCAGGCGATGGAATACATTCGCAGATATCTCATCCGCATCCGGGGAAACCGCGAAGTCCAGATCATCGGCCCGGCAAGTGAGGCAGTGTCGAAAATCAATGACCTGTACCGCATGGCCGTGTATGTACGCGCGCCGCAGGAAGAGGTGCTGGCAGGGCTGCGGGAAAAACTGGAGCGGTATATCGAGATTAACAAAGGCTTCCGTACCGTTTATTTACAGTTTGACTTCAGCAGAAAGTATTAGTTTTTTCATACTGTTTACACATAGATTATTTATAATAGAAGAGCAAAAGAAAGGAAAAGAATTATGGCAATCAGAGAAATCAGAGTCGTAGGCGACCGCGTATTAACGAAAAAATGCAGACCGGTGGAGAAGATGACACCAAGAATCAGCGAGCTGATCGACGACATGTTTGACACCATGTATGAGGCAAACGGTGTCGGCCTTGCCGCACCGCAGGTCGGCATCTTAAAGAGAATCGTAGTCATGGATGTGGATGGAACCCCACATCTTCTGATCAATCCGGAAATCCTGGAGACTTCTGGAAGCCAGACAGGAGCAGAAGGATGCTTAAGCCTTCCGGGAAAATCCGGTACAGTAACCCGTCCGAATTACGTAAAGGTAAGAGCACTGGACCGCGACATGCAGCCGTTTGAACTGGAGGGAACCGAACTTCTTGCCCGCTGCATCTGCCACGAGTGTGATCACCTCGACGGACATATGTATACAGAAAAAGTAGAAGGCGAACTCTGGGACAACACGTACGATGAGTATGAGGAGTACGAGGACGAAGAGTAAGTCTTAAAATAAAGGAGATGACTTCAGATGAAAGTGGTATTTATGGGAACCCCGGATTTCTCCGTGGGAACACTTGAGGCACTCGTGGAGGCCGGTTATGAGATCACAGGCGTTGTGACCCAGCCGGACAAACCGAAGGGCCGCGGAAAACAGATGATGCCGACACCGGTGAAAGAGGCAGCCGAAAAACACGGCCTTCCGGTCTATCAGCCGCGCCGCGTGCGGGATGCAGAGGCGATCGAGGAGATCCGGAAAATGGAGCCGGATGTGATCGTTGTCGTTGCATTCGGCCAGATTATTCCAAAAGAGATTTTGGACATGCCGAAATACGGATGCATCAACGTTCATGCCTCCCTGCTTCCGGCTTACCGCGGAGCAGCGCCGATCCAGTGGGCTGTCATGAACGGCGATGAAGTGAGCGGCGTAACCATTATGAAGATGGATGAAGGCCTCGACACAGGCGATATGCTGACGAAAGTGGAAGTTCCGCTTGCAGCAGATGAGACCGGCGGCAGTCTCTTTGACAAGCTCGCCGCAGCCGGAGCAAAACTTCTGGTGGAGACACTTCCAAAACTTGAAAAAGGCGAAGTGACACCGGAAAAACAGCCGGAGATAAGCACTACAGAGTATGCGCGGATGATCAAAAAAGAAGACGGAAAGATCGACTGGACGAAGAGTGCCGTTGAGATCGAACGTCAGATCCGTGCGATGAGCCCGTGGCCGAGTGCTTTTACAAAAGTAAACGGAAAGAACCTGAAAATCTGGGATGCAAAGGTGATTGCCATGTTGGGCGGCAACCTGTTCTCGAAGATTCCGGGGCAGGATCCGACGAAGAATGCCGGAAAAGTCTGGGTGGCAGATGAAACCGGCCTTCATGTAAAGACAGGCGACGGCATTCTGGTGATTGAAGAACTGCAGCTCGAAGGAAAGAAACGGATGAAAATCGCCGATTTCCTGCGCGGCTATTCCATCGAACCTGGTACCAGACTGGGAGAATAAAGAAAAAAGCAACCTGAAGTTGAGGCGGGGAACTGCACAGCGGCTTTTTTTGCTGTGCCCAAGAAAAAGGAGAAAAACGATATGGGACTTTTTTATGACAGTACGTATCTGCTGGTGATTCTTGCCGCACTGATTTCCATGGCGGTATCCGCCCGCATGAACACGATTTTTGGCAAATATCAGACCGTCCGCTCGTACAGCGGCATGACGGGACGCGAGGCGGCGATGCGCATTCTGCATCAGGCCGGCATCTACGATGTGACCGTCCGCCACGTATCCGGTAAACTGACCGACCACTATGATCCGCGGACAAAAACCGTGAATTTATCGGATGCGGTTTACGATTCAACCTCGGTCGCAGCGATCGGCGTCGCAGCGCATGAGTGCGGCCATGCCGTACAGCACAATACGGATTACGTGCCGCTGAAAGTAAGAAGCGCCATTGTTCCGGCAGCGAACCTTGGATCCCAGCTTTTCTGGCCGCTGTTCCTGATCGGACTGATTTTCAGCCTTCCGATGCTGGTGAAAGCCGGTATCTGGCTGTTTGTGCTGGCACTGGCATTCCAGGTGGTAACACTTCCGGTCGAGTTCGATGCGTCGAGAAGAGCATTAAAAATGCTCAGTGAGGGCGGTATGGTGACAGAGACGGAACACGACGGGGTCAAGAAAGTACTCTGGGCTGCAGCCATGACATACGTGGCAGCGGTGATCGGTTCTCTGCTGCAGCTGCTCCGGCTGCTGATTTTATCCGGAGCATTTAGGAGAAATGATGACTGATACAATCAATACAAGAGAGCTGATTATGAACATTCTGCTTGAGATGGACAGGGAGAAAACGCCCTGCCATCTTGCTGTAAGGGACGCCCTCGATAAATACCAGTTCCTGCCGCGGCAGGACCGTGCGTTTATCAAGCGGGTCTGCGAGGGAACCGTGGAATACGGTATCCAGAATGACTACATCATCAATCAGTATTCCAAAATCAAGATCAACAAATGCAAGCCGGTGATTCGTGCGATCTTACGGATGTCGGTGTACCAGATCCGTTTTCTTGACGCAGTACCGGATTCGGCAGTCGTCAATGAGGCGGTGAAACTGGCGGAAAAGAAGCATTTTTACAACTTAAAGGGCTTTGTCAACGGTGTTCTGCGCACGATTGTGCGGGAGAAGGATCATCTGCCGATACCGAAGGAGAACAATACTACGCAGTATCTTTCCGTGAAATACTCCATGCCGGAATTTCTGGTTGAGGAGTTCGTATCCCAGTACGGAAAAGAAACGGCAGAAACGATGATGGCGGATTTCCTGAAAGAAAAACAGGTGACGATCCGTATCAACCGCTGGAACAATACGATCGAGGAGACGAAGAAAAGCCTGGAAAGCCAGGGGGCAGAGCTGGAAAAAGCGCCGTATCTTGGCGAGGCGTTCTATTTGAAAAACTTTGAGACGATCGCATCACTGAATGCCTTCCAGGAAGGCCGGTTCCAGATTCAGGATGTGAGCTCCATGATGGCGGCGCATCTGGCGGATCCAAAGCCGGGTGACCAGGTGCTGGATCTCTGCGCGGCACCGGGCGGAAAGAGCCTCCATGCAGCAGATAAAATGAGAAATCAGGGATGCGTGGAAGCGCGTGATCTCACCGAATACAAGGTCGATCTGATCCGGGAAAATGTGCAGAGAGCAGGTGTTTCCTGCGTCGTGCCGAAGGTAAAAGATGCGGAACAGCTCGATGCGGAATGGATCGGAAAAGCGGACGTTGTGATTGCAGACCTGCCGTGCACCGGATACGGCGTCATCGGCAGAAAGCCGGATATCAAATATTACGCTTCAAAAGAGAAAGAAGAGGAGCTGGTACGGATTCAGCGGGCAATCCTTGCAAATGCCGCATCGTACGTAAAGCCGGGCGGCACACTGCTGTACAGCACATGTACCGTCAACAGAAAAGAAAACAGCGAGAATGCCGCATGGTTTCTGGAACAGTTCCCGTTTGAAGCAGTCAGTCTGGATGAACTGCTGCCGGATGAGCTGAAAAGCGGAGAAACGGCCAAAGGACAGCTGCAGCTGATCCCGGGGGTACACAAGACAGACGGATTTTTCCTTGCAAAATTCCGGAAAACAGAGGAAGGACGGGCGTAACAGATGGATATTAAATCAATGACCTTAGACGAATTAAAGGACGCCTGCCAGCAGATGGGAGAAAAGCCGTTCCGTGCCAAACAGTTATACGACTGGATGCATCATCGTCTGGCGGGCAGCTACGATGAGATGACGAATCTCTCGCTTGCCTTCCGGGAAAAATTAAAGGAACAGTATCCGCTTACCTGTCTCGAAAAAGTGCAGGTGCAGGAGTCCAAAATCGACGGAACGAGAAAATACCTGTTCCGCCTTAGCGACGGCAACGTGATCGAGAGTGTCTGGATGAAGTACCACCACGGAAATTCCGTCTGCATCTCATCCCAGGTCGGCTGCCGGATGGGCTGCCGCTTCTGCGCGTCCACAATCGGCGGACTCGTGCGGTGCCTGACTCCGTCGGAGATGCTCGACCAGATTTACCGGATTTGGGAGGACACCGGGGAGCGGGTCTCCAATCTGGTTGTCATGGGAACGGGTGAGCCGATGGACAACTACGACAATCTGGTGCGCTTCGTGCGGCTGCTTTCGAGCCAGGAAGGACTCAACATCAGCCAGAGAAACATCACCGTTTCCACCTGCGGAATCGTGCCGAATATGTACAAATTGGCAGATGAGGGACTCCAGATCACCCTGGCACTTTCCCTTCATGCGCCGAACGATGAAAAGCGCCGCGAGCTGATGCCGATTGCCAATAAATATTCCATTGATGAAATTCTCGATGCATGCCGCAATTACTTTGCAAAAACAGGCCGTCGGATTACATTTGAGTACTCTCTCGTTGGCGGGAAAAATGACAGCGAAGCCGATGCAAAAGAGCTTTCCGCGCGGATTTCGGATATCAACTGTCATGTAAATCTGATCCCGGTCAACCCGATCAAAGAGCGCGATTACGTGAAATCAACGAAAAAAGTCGTAGAGAATTTCAAAAATAAACTTGAAAAATACGGAATTAATGTTACTATTAGAAGGGAAATGGGCGCCGATATTGACGGAGCCTGTGGACAGTTAAGAAAAAGTTTTATCGATAAATCAAACGAACAGCCGTAAAAAGCGGCTGTCAATACAGGAGAAAAAAGCATGAAGGTATTTTCTGCAACCGATATCGGACAGAAACGGACGATGAACCAGGATTTTGTGTTTGCCTCCGCCTCTCCGGTCGGAAACCTTCCGAACCTCTTTGTCGTTGCAGACGGCATGGGAGGCCATAACGCGGGCGATTTTGCTTCGCGTTACGGTGTTTCTGTACTGGTGGAATCTGTAAAAAGAGATACGAATTTCAACCCGGTGCGGATCATTCGGCATGGAATTGAAGCAGCAAACAGCCAGATTTTTGAGCAGGCAAAACGAGATATATCCATGGAAGGCATGGGTACGACGATGGTAGTAGCTACGGTTGTCGGCAACTATGCCTACGTTGCAAACGTAGGAGACAGCAGGCTGTATCTGGCAGCAGATGGCACGTTTGACCAGGTGACGCAGGACCATTCCCTGATCGCAGAGATGGTGCGCCTTGGAGAACTCACTCCCGAGCAGGCGCGGAATCACCCGGACAAAAACATTATTACCAGAGCAGTAGGCACACAGGATACCGTAAAGATTGATTTCTTTGACATTCAGCTTGAAGAGGGCAATCAATTGGTGATGTGCTCGGACGGCCTTTCCAACATGGTAACGGATGAGGAGATTTTCGAACTCATCTGCCGAGAAGACGGTGAGGACAAGGCGAAACGTTTAATTGATAAAGCAAATGCAAATGGCGGCAGAGACAATATCGCAGTCATTGTCGTTGAACCATTTACAAACGAGGTGAAAGAATGTTAAAAGAGGGCGTTATTTTAGGAGAACGATATGAGATCATAAGCCGGATCGGTTCCGGCGGTATGGCTGATGTCTACAAAGCAAAAGACCACAAGCTGAACCGCATGGTGGCCGTCAAGGTTTTAAAACCGGAATTCCGGGAGGATAAAACCTTTATCCGCAAGTTCCGCACGGAGGCACAGGCCGCAGCAGGACTGTCCCATCCGAATATTGTAAACGTGTACGATGTCGGGGAGGACCGCGGCGTTTACTATATCGTCATGGAGCTTGTCGAGGGAATTACTCTGAAGGATTACATTGACCGCAAAGGAAAACTGAGCGTAAAAGAGGCAACCAGCATCGCCATTCAGGTTTCCCTTGGTCTTGAAGCAGCACACAACCGCAATATTGTACACCGCGATGTCAAACCGCAGAATATCATCATTTCCACAGACGGAAAAGTAAAACTTTCCGACTTTGGTATTGCAAAGGCAACTTCTTCCAATACGATCAGTTCGAACGTTATGGGAAGCGTACATTACAGCTCTCCGGAGCAGGTGCGCGGCGGATATTCGGACTATAAGAGTGATATCTATTCCCTTGGTATCACCATGTACGAGATGGTAACCGGAAGAGTGCCGTTTGACGGCGACACCACCGTTGCCATCGCAATCAAGCATCTGCAGGAGGAGATTGAATCTCCATCCAAATATACCCCGAACCTTCCGTTCGCACTGGAGCAGATTATCTTAAAATGTACCCAGAAGAGCCCGGACCGCCGTTACAATAACATGGCGGAGCTGATCGACGACTTGAAGCATTCGCTGATGGAGCCGCAGGGCAATTTCGTAAAAGTAACTCCGTTAAGTTCTCACGCCGAGACTGTTATGGTATCCGCAGAGGAGTTAAGCCAGATCCGTTCCGGCGCAGCAGCAAAGGCAAATGCGCAGACGGCAGAGGAGCCGGCCCGCAAGCGCTACAGCAAGATCGAGGATGAGGAAGAGGACGAAGATTACAGCTACGAGGACGAAGAAGACGAGGATGAGGACGAAGAAGAGGATGACCGCGATTCCTACGATGAGGATGACGACGATTCCTACTACGACGATGACGACGACGATGACAAAGCCGGAAACAAACTCGAAAAGATCATCACAATCGGCGGTTTTGCGATTGCAGCCATCATCATCTGCATGCTGATCTACTTTATTGCACAGGCAGCCGGCATTGTCGGCGGAAAAGGACCGACCGCAGCTTCTTCCAGTTCCGCATCATCTTCGAGCAGCACGGAAGTTGTTTCTTCCAGCAGCAAAGAAGAGGAAAAAGTAACCGTTCCGGATCTGACCAACAAAACCGAGGCAGATGCAACCGCACTGGCAAACAGCCTGAACCTTGGTGTAGTCAACGGCGGAACCGAGGCATCGGATGTCATTGAGGCAGGAAAGATCTGCCGCCAGGATCTGAAACCGGGAACGAAAGTCGATAAAAATGCAACGATTACGTATTATGTAAGCTCCGGAAAAGAAACCGTAACCATTCCGACCGGCATTGTTGGAACACAGAAAGACGCTGCAAGTGCTGCACTGACTCAGCTGGGACTGCAGGTTTCCACAACAGAGGATTTCAGCGATACCGTTGCAGAAGGCTTGGTTATTTCCGTTGACCCGTCAGAGGGAAGTCAGGTTGCGCCGGAATCTACCGTTACGCTGGTGATCAGCAAGGGATCCAAGGACGCGGAAGAAATTGCAATCCGTGATGTAATCGGCCTGGATGAGGAGACAGCAAAATCAATCCTGAGCGATTTCAATATTATTGTAAAAACAGGAACCAGCAGCAAGGTGGCCGAGGGCGAAGTCATGGAGGTTGACCCGGCAATCGGAACCAAAGTAAAGAAAGGTTCTGACGTTACGATTTATGTCAATAGCCCGAGTGCACAGCCAACGACGCCGGATGAGAATACACCGACCCCGACACCGGCAGAGCCGGGCGCAAATACCGCTACGGATGTTACCTGGTCCTGCAGCCAGACCTTAAGTGCGCCGGATCAGTATCAGGGTGGTATTGCAAAAATTGAGCTGATCCAGGATGATGGGAACGGAAACGAGACCTCCATCACCATCATGGACGGACAGGCCATTACGAGCTGGCCGTATTCTGTCAACACCAACTGGAGTGCTTCATCGTCTGCTTCTTCTACCGGAAGAATCGTCTTCTATGAGATGGATTCGAGCGGAAGTTATCAGGCAATTGCACAGTACCCATCGGTTCCGTTGAGTGAAGGGTGAGTATGACAGGAAAGATTATGAAAGGAATTGCCGGATTCTACTACGTAGACGTAGAAGAATCCGGCATTTATGAGTGCAAAGCAAAAGGAATTTTCCGAAAGGAAGGCCAGAAACCGCTCGTCGGAGATCTTGTGGAAATCGAGATTCTGGATGAAGCGGAAAAAACAGGAAATATGACCCGGATTCTGCCGCGAAAAAATGAACTGATCCGTCCGGCAGTGGCCAATATCGATCAGGCGCTTGTGATTTTTGCGCTGGAAAATCCGACCCCGAACCTGACGCTTCTGGACCGTTTTCTTGTGATGATGGAACAGCAGAACGTTCCGACGGCAATCTGTTTCAATAAAAGAGATCTTGCGGGGGAAGATTACACAGACCATCTGCGAAGCGTCTATGAGAACTGCGGTTACCGTGTCTTTACGGTGAGTGCAGCGAAAGAGCAGGGCATGCAGGAAGTGGAAGCATACCTGAAAGGGAAAACAACGGTGGTAGCCGGTCCGTCCGGCGTCGGAAAATCTTCGATCACAAACCGGATGCAGAAAGAAATCCAGATGGAGACCGGAGAGATCAGCAAAAAGCTGAAAAAAGGAAAACACACGACGCGCCATTCCCAGATGATCCCGATCGACCATGAGACGTATCTGTGCGATACGCCGGGGTTCAGCTCGCTTTATACAACCGATATGGAAAAAGAGGAGCTGAAAAACTTTTTCCCGGAATTTCATCCGTACGAAGGAAAATGCCGTTTCCTCGGCTGTATCCACGGAAAAGAGCCGGGCTGTGCCGTCAAAGAGGCACTGGAACAGGGAAATATCAGCAAAGAAAGATTTGAAAACTATACCATGTTCTATGAAGAACTGAAAGAACAGGAAAAGAGGAGATACTAGCATGAGCCGAGTATATCAGTTGGCACCTTCTATTTTATCCGCAGACTTCAACCGTCTCGGAGAACAGATCCAAAGGGTAGAGAAAGCAGAGTGCCGGTGGCTTCATATCGATATTATGGATGGAATGTTTGTACCATCCATTTCGTTTGGAATGCCGGTGGTAAAGTCGATCCGAAAAGAAAGCAGTCTGTATTTTGATGTTCATATGATGGTAAAGGACCCGGAGCGGTACGTAGAAGAATTTCAAAGCTGCGGGGCGGATATGATCACGGTTCACGCGGAGGCATGCCGCGATCTGGCAGAAACCGTGAAAAAGATTCATGAAACAGGCGCAGATGCCGGAGTTGCCGTAAATCCGGATACGCCGCTTTCTGCGGTTACGGACGTGATGGATCAGGTAGAAATGATTCTGATTATGAGCGTTTATCCTGGCTTCGGCGGCCAGAAGTATATCCCGGAGTCGACGGAGAGGATCCGTACGCTCCGCAGAATGCTGGATGAAAAGGGACTGGAGCATGTGCACATTCAGGTCGATGGCGGCATCAACCGCGCGACCATCGATGAAGTCCTTGCGGCAGGTGCCAACATCATCGTGGCAGGCTCTGCTGTATTTGGCAGCAACATCGAGCAGAACGTGCGCGAGCTGCAGGAAAAAATTTCTTCATACAGCAAAAAGGCAGAATAAGATACAAAAAGACAGAAAAAAGAGGCAGGGAAACGTGAGAACATGTATTATTTCGGGAGGGATGATCGAACCGGATTTTGCCTTCCCATATCTTCAGAAACAGCAGTTTGATATTATCCTGGCAGCAGACCGGGGACTGGAGTTCTGCTACCATTACCAGATTATGCCGACGTATATTCTGGGAGATTTTGACAGTTTATCTCCGAAGATTTTAAATTATTACAAGGAGAACCATGTCGCACCGATCCGGGAATTTAATCCCATGAAGGACAATACGGACACGGACATCGCATTTCAGCAGGCGATTGTTCTGGGAAGCAGTGAAATCACGATCCTCGGAGCAACAGGAGGAAGACTTGACCATTTCTTAAGTATTGTGCAGAACCTGAAAACGGCATGGGAGAAGAAAATTCCGGCTTACATCGTGGACAGCCGCAATCTGATTACGATTCCGGTGGAAACTTCGTTTGAAATCCGGAAAGAAGAGCAGTTCGGAAAGTACGTTTCGTTCTTCCCGCTGGAAAAGGAAGTCGCATCCATCACCCTGGAGGGCTTCGCCTACCCGCTCGACCATCA
Organism: Blautia sp. AF19-1; assembly: GCF_003479155.1. Lineage (NCBI taxonomy): Bacteria > Bacillati > Bacillota > Clostridia > Lachnospirales > Lachnospiraceae > Blautia > Blautia sp. AF19-1. The sequence continues at coordinate 39,812 of NZ_QUGQ01000010.1, read as the reverse complement.
CTATCTGCCGAATACTTCGGGTGGTCTGTGCGTGAGCAATGAGATCGTCGAGGAGACCGCGCATGTATCGTACGAGGGCGGCATTCTTCTGATGGTACAGTCAAGAGATTAAAATCCATTGAAATCAAAGAGCCCGTGTGCTATAATTTATAGTTGCATTGGGCTCTTTTTGTGCATAAAAAAAACCCGAACAGAAAAAGAAGCGAAAAATAAAAACAAAGGAGATATAGATTACTATGAAATTAGGTATCGTGGGCCTTCCGAACGTCGGAAAAAGTACACTTTTCAATTCCCTGACCAAAGCAGGAGCAGAGAGCGCAAACTATCCGTTCTGTACCATTGACCCGAATGTCGGCATCGTGCCGGTTCCGGACAAGCGTCTGCAGCAGCTCGGAGATTTCTATCAGTCCAAGAAAGTAACACCGGCTGTCATCGAGTTCGTTGACATCGCAGGTCTTGTAAAAGGTGCATCCAAAGGAGAGGGACTTGGAAACCAGTTCCTTGCCAATATCCGTGAGGTAGACGCTATCGTTCACGTTGTCAGATGTTTCGAGGATCCGAACGTTATCCACGTAGACGGCAGCATTGATCCGCTCCGTGATATCGAGACCATCGACCTTGAGCTGATCTTCGCCGACCTTGAGGTACTCGAGCGCCGTATTTCCAAAACTGCAAAATCTGCAAGAATGGACAAAGAGGCAGCAAAAGAGCTCGAATTCCAGGAGCGTCTGAAAAAACTGCTCGAGGACGGAAAAGATGCCATCCTGATGGAGCTGCAGAACGAGGACGAGGAGAAATGGATCGCAGAGTACAACCTGCTGACCAGTAAACCGGTCATCTACGCAGCAAACGTAGCAGAGGATGATCTCGCTGACGACGGTGCAAACAACTCCTATGTACAGTCCGTCCGCGAATATGCAAAAGAGCACAACAGCGAAGTATTCGTCATCTGCGCCGAGATCGAGGCAGAAATCTCCGAACTCGAAGAGGATGAGAAAAAAATGTTCCTCGAGGATCTTGGTCTTACCGAGTCCGGTCTGGAAAAACTGATCGCAGCAAGCTACCGTCTGCTCGGCCTCATGAGCTTCCTTACAGCAGGAGAGGATGAGACCCGTGCATGGACCATCAAAGTCGGAACAAAAGCACCGCAGGCAGCCGGAAAAATCCACACCGATTTCGAGCGCGGATTCATCAAAGCCGAGGTTGTCAATTATCAGGATCTGCTCGACTGCGGTTCCTACGCAGGAGCAAGAGAGAAAGGCCTTGTGCGTATGGAAGGAAAAGATTACATTGTCCGCGACGGCGATGTCATCCTGTTCCGTTTCAACGTTTGATAAGTAATAATAAGAGAGAATATAAGTTATGGATATGGAAATTAATTTTCCCAATCTCGGGATCTATCTCGACCATGTGGGAAAAAACATCAGTATTTTCGGATTTTCCATTGCCTATTACGGCATCGTGATCGTAACCGGTATGATGATTGCGATCTGGATTGCCCAAAGAGAGGCAAAGCGGACAGGGCAGAACCCGGAGCAGTACCTCGATCTTGCGATGATCGGCATCGCAGCCGGTATTCTCGGGGCACGGATTTACTACGTTATATTTGCCTGGGACTATTATAAGGATGATCTTTTGAGTATTTTCAACATCCGCCAGGGCGGACTTGCCATCTACGGCGGCATCATCGGTGCCTGCATTGCGGTGGTGATTTACAGCAGAAAGAAGAAACAGAACTTCAGCCTTCTGATGGATACCGCGAGCATGAGCATCGTGTTCGGTCAGATTATGGGACGGTGGGGAAACTTCTTTAACCGTGAGGCATTCGGTGACTACACTAACAACCTGTTTGCGATGCAGCTTCCGGTTTCCGCGGTCCGTGCCAATGAAATCACACAGAAAATGTGGGATCATGTGGTGACGGTAAACGGCGTCGAGTATATTCAGGTGCATCCCACCTTTTTATATGAAAGTTTATGGAATGTGGGTGTCCTGCTTTTTCTTTTCTGGTTTCGGAAAAGAAAAAAATTTAACGGCGAAGTGTTCCTGATGTATCTGATAGGATATGGCCTTGGAAGAATCTGGATCGAGGGACTCCGCACCGACCAGCTTCTGCTTCCGGTGGTGGGACTTCCGGTTTCCCAGCTCCTTTCGGGGTGCCTTGTGGTGGGATGTACCATCCTGGTGGTATGGAAACGAAAAAAATTATCATCCGGTGGGGAGACAGCCCATTCTTAAGGATAAAACCAGTGAAAAAAACAGAATAAAAATACAGAAAAGGGGAAAACCGGCAAAAAAGGTTTTCTCTTTTTTGATACAAAATTGGTATAAAAAAGGCGGAAAATGCGCATAAAAATGTTGCATTTTGGGAAAAATCTTAAAAATGAAATAGAAAAAAGACCTTGCTATTTTCCCTGAGTTGATATAGAATAAAAATATAAGTGGTAGAAAGTGGTGAAAAGTGGTGCGTTGTGGAGCGGATGTGGCAGTCTGGCTGCGGCGCGATACATGAAGTGGTGCGTGGGGAGACCGCCATTTCAGGTGATAAGAGGGTTTTCATTATGTTCATGGGAGAGTACAGTCATACGATTGACGCGAAGGGAAGATTGATCATACCGTCCAAGTTCAGAGAACAGCTGGGAGAAGAGTTTGTACTGACGAAGGGATTGGACGGATGCCTTTCCATTTACCCAAACGACGAATGGGCTGCCTTTGAAGAGAAGCTGAGAGCCTTACCACTTACAAACAAAAACGCCAGAACTTTTTCCCGTTTCTTTGTAGCAGGTGCTACGTCATGTGAACTGGACAAGCAGGGGAGGATTCTCGTACCGGCAACGCTGCGGGAATTTGCTGGTCTGGAAAAAGATGTAGTCCTTACCGGAAATATCAACCGGATTGAAATCTGGAGCAAGGAAAAATGGAACGAAAACAGCAATTATGATGATATGGATGCCATCGCCGAATCAATGGAAGAGATGGGCATTGTGATCTGATCTGTTTCGTTGGGATACAGGAGATGACCATGGAATTTTCGCATACATCAGTATTACTGAAGGAAACCATTGAAAACCTTAAGATAAAACCGGACGGAATCTACGTGGACGGGACGTTGGGAGGCGCTGGACATTCCAGTCATATATGTGAGCGCTTATCTGCCACGGGGAGATTAATAGGCATAGATCAGGACGAAGCTGCGATAGCTGTTGCGGGTAAACGCCTGGAACCATATCAGAACCAGGTCACGATTATCCGCAGCAATTATTGCGATATGGTTCCGCGTCTTGCCGAAATCGGAGTCACCGGGGTAGACGGAATCCTGCTGGATCTTGGAGTTTCATCCTATCAGCTGGATAATGCAGAGCGTGGATTCACATACCGTGAGGATGTTCCGCTGGATATGCGGATGGATCAGAGAAATGCTCTTTCCGCGTACGAAGTCGTGAACGATTACAGTGAAGAGAATCTTTCGCGTATTCTCCATGAATATGGAGAAGAGCGTTTTGCAAGAAAAATTGCACACAATATATGCGTAAGCCGGCAGCAGGCGCCGATTCGAACAACTGGGGAGTTAATCGAAATCATCAAGCGCTCGATTCCGGCAAAAATAAGGGCGACGGGCGGCCATCCGGCCAAGAGAACCTTTCAGGCAATCCGTATCGAAGTGAACCAGGAACTTACCGTTCTGTCGGAGTCACTGGACGGCATGATTGATCTCTTAAATGACGGTGGAAGACTTTGTGTCATCACCTTTCATTCTCTGGAAGACCGTATCGTAAAAAACATTTTCAGAAAAAACGAGCATCCATGTACGTGTCCGCCGGAATTTCCGGTCTGTGTATGCGGAAAGAAGTCCAAGGGAACCGTAGTAACTCGGAAACCGATCTTGCCGGGAGAAGAGGAAATGGAAACAAATCCCCGTTCCAAGAGCGCAAAACTGCGCGTCTTTGAACGAAAAGTGTGACGGCTCGGCACGAAGGAGACAGAGAAGTTATGGCCAGACGGGCAGATGGAAGGGTAAATTCGACAGATAGAACGAAACGTTATACGCCAGATACGTTTGAGGACGGAAGTGCGGTACGGCGTCTTGCAGCACAGCCGCAGGAAGCACCAAAAGAAGCACGGCCTCTGAAATCGGGTGTGAGCAGCCAGACAAGAAGAAACCGGGCACGGGCGACACAGATCAGCGCGGGCTACGCTGTTTTTCTTGCCATTGTCTGCACACTGTGTATCGCGGCGTGTGTTGCGTATGTCAAGTTGCAGACCGTGGTTACCACGCAGGCGGAAGACATTACCAGCAAAGAAAAAGAATTGAGCGATCTGAAGGCGGACAATGACGCCTATTACAATACAACGGTTGCCTCCGAAGATCTTGAGGCAGTCAAAGAAGCAGCACAGAACCGGCTCGGCATGAAATATGCAGATGAGTCCCAGGTAATTTATTTCGATGATTCAGAAAACAGCTATGTGAGACAGTATCAGGATGTTCCGGATGCGAAATAGGTGAAAACGTGAGTAAACAGAAAAAAAATAAAAAACGAAGCGGGGCATTCCGGAGACGGAAGACAAGTGGGCGTATGAGCAGAAAACTGGTAGCACTCTTTTTGGGAGTGATGCTGGTTTTTGTTGCTTTAGCGATTGACATTACGTATGTGAATGCCACAAAGGGAGAAAAATACGAAAGACAGGTTTTAAGCCAGACGCAGCAGTCCTACGACAGCAGGACAATTCCATTCCAGCGGGGAAGTATCACCGACCGGAACGGAACGATTCTGGCAACGAGTGAGAAGGTTTACAACGTTATTCTCGACTGTAAACTTGCCAATACGACGGTAAAAGATGAAGAAAAGAACGATACCCATCCGTACGTCGATCCGACCGTAGCAGCACTGGTTGAATACTTCGGACTCGACGAGACGGATATCCGGGATCGTCTGACCGGCGAAACGACAAAAGAAAGCCAGTACCAGGTTCTCGCCAGAGAGGTCTCGATGGACGCGAAAAAAGCGTTTGAGGCCTATGTGGACGAGTACGCGGACAAAAAGAACAAGGAGCTCGATGAGAACGAGCAGGCGGAAAAAGCATACCGTGCCAACATCCGCGGCGTCTGGTTCGAGGAATCCTACCACAGAACGTATCCGTTAAATTCACTTGCCTGCGATCTGATCGGCTTTACGTATTCAGGAGACACGGCAGACTGGGGAATCGAAGGGTATTATTCCAGTATCTTAAATGGCGTGAATGGCCGCCAGTTCGGCTATTACAACGAAGATGCGGATATGGAACAGACGATCATCGAGGCGCAGCCGGGCAAAAACGTGGTTACGACGATTGATGTAAATATTCAGAAGATCATCCGCACGGCGATCGAGAATTACAATGAGCGGATTCATGTCCAGAACGGCGCGGACGAATCGGACACTGAGACGAACCGTCAGACAAAAGCGGCAAAGAATATCGGCGTTGTCGTGATGGATCCGAACAATGGAGAGATTCTTGGTATGGATTCTTCCGACTGGTATGACCTGAACAATCCAAGAGATCTGACACCGTTCTATTCGAAGGAAGAAATTGATGCGATGAACGATAACGAGACAATGGAGGCTTTGAGTGCCATCTGGAAAAACTACTGTATTTCCGATGCATATGAGCCAGGTTCCACGGCAAAACCGATGAACGTGGCGGCGGCATATTCCCTCGATGTAATCGATGATGATACCCTGTTTGACTGTGAGGGGTTTGAGACGATTGCAGGGCAGATGATCCGCTGCGGAGCTTATCCGGGAACACATGGCGTACAGACACCGGCCGATGTACTGAAAAACTCCTGCAACGCTGGTATGATGCAGATCGGACAGAAGATGGGAGCAGCGGAATTTCTCCGCTATCAGGATATTTTCGGTTTCGGCAGTCTGACAGGAATTGACCTGCCGGGTGAGGCGTACGGCCTGGTTCACACGGAGGATACCATGGGACCGACCGAGCTTGCAACGAGTACATTCGGACAGGGCTATACCGTGACGATGGTACAGCAGGCAGCTGCGTTTTCCTCTCTGATCAACGGAGGCAATTATTACCAGCCGCATGTGATGAAGACGATCACGGACAGCACAGGAGCTGTTGTTGAGAGCAATGAGCCGAATCTGGTGCGTCAGACGGTTTCCGCGGAAATCAGCGATAAAATGAGAAGTTTCCTCCAGGGAGTCGTGACCGATGGAAGCGGCCAGAGTGCAAAGGTTGCCGGTTACACGATGGGAGGAAAAACAGGTACTGCACAGAAGTATCCGCGAGGCAATGGAAAATATCTCGTTTCCTTTATCGGATTTGCACCGGTAGAAAACCCGAAAGCTGTTGTTTACGCGATTGTGGACGAGCCGGATGTAGAAAATCAGGCGAACAGTGTGCTGGCACAGGAGATCGTAAAAGAGATCTACACAGAACTGCTGCCGTATTTGAACGTATTCCCGGATGATACGGACGGTGTGACGGGCGAAGGCTCCGAGACCGGAACGGATGATCCAAACGTAGCGGCACCGGTACAGGAAGACGATACGGAAAACAGTGCTGAAAACAGCAATATCGAGAACGGCGGTCTGACAAACGCCGAGCTGGATCTCATCAATGAAGAGTAAAAAAACATAAAAAACAAAAGACATAACCCCATAGCAGTTTCCATATAGTGTTATCATAATGGATTCGGCTATGGGGTATTCTATGCGTAAAAACAAAACGTATCACCGGAAAAAGACGGTTCTTCTGTGGGTACTCTGCATGGGAATGATGGTCGGACTTGCCGGGCGGCTGGTGTATCTGTGTGTGTTCCGGTCCGTCTATTATTCCGAGAAGGCGGATGATCTGCACGAGCGGGAGCGCGGGATCAAGGCGGCGCGCGGCCGGATTCTTGATGCAAACGGGGAAGTTCTCGCGGCAAACCGCACGGTCTGTACGATTTCCGTGATCCACAGCCAGATTGAGGAGCCGGAGGCGGTGATTGCGATGCTGGTAAAAGAGCTTGGAATTTCGGAGGAGACGGCGCGGAAACGCGTGGAGAAGCGGTCTTCAATCGAGCGTGTCAAGACGAATGTGGACAAGGAGACGGGTGATACCATCCGGTCGTACGGATACGCGGGGGTAAAAGTGGATGAGGATTTCAAGCGGTATTACCCCAAAGGGAAGCTGGCGTCGCGCGTTATCGGCTTCACCGGAGGCGATAATCAGGGCATCATCGGACTGGAGGTGGAATATGAGGAAATTTTAAAAGGAATCAACGGAAAAATCCTGACGACAACGGATGCGCGCGGGATTGAGCAGAACGGCATCGGGGAGAGCCGCCAGGAGCCGGTGGCGGGAAGGGACTTAAAGGTCAGCCTGGATGTCAATATCCAGGCGTACTGCCAGCAGGCAGCGGAAAAGGCGATGGCAGAAAAACAGGCGGACAGCGTCTCGATTCTTCTTATGAATCCGCAGAACGGAGAAATCTATGCCTGTGTCAATGTGCCGGAGTTCGACCTCAACGATCCGTTCACGCTGCAGCAGGATACAACGGGACTTTCGGAAAAAGAAATTCAGGATCTGCTGAACCAGATGTGGCGGAATGCCTGCATCAACGATACGTACGAGCCGGGATCTACCTTTAAGATCATCACGATGTCGGCGGGACTTTCGGAGGGCGTTGTGTCGCCGAACGATTCGTTTTTCTGTCCCGGCTACAAAATCGTGGAGGACCGCCGGATCCACTGCCACAAGCGGACGGGACACGGAGCCGAAAACTTCGTGCAGGGCGCGCAGAACTCGTGCAACCCGGTGTTCATTGAAGTGGGGCTGCGGCTCGGTGTGGAAAAGTTCTGTGATTACTTCCGGAATTTCGGTCTGATGGAAAAGACGGGGATCGATCTGCCGGGCGAGGCATCGACGATTATGCACAAGGAGGAAAACATCGGAGAGGTTGAGCTTGCGACGATGGCATTCGGCCAGTCCTTCCAGATCACGCCGATCCGCCTGGCGGCGACGGTCTCTGCGCTCGTCAACGGTGGAAAAATGGTGACGCCGCATGTCGCAACGGATGTGCTTGATGAAGAAGGAAATGTCGTAAAGCATCTGAAATTTCCGGAAAAAGAAGGGGTTCTTTCGGAAGAAACTTCCAGGACGGTGCGCGAAATTCTGGAAAGCGTCGTTTCAGAAGGGTCTGGAAAGAATGCGTACCTCGAGGGATATTCCATCGGCGGAAAGACGGCAACCTCGCAGACACTTCCGCGGAGCGCCAACCGCTATATTTCCTCATTCCTCGGCTTCACCCCGGCGGAGCATCCGACGGTGCTGGGGCTTTGCATTATCCGCAATCCGCAGGGCGTCTACTACGGCGGAACGATCTGCGCGCCGGTGATCCGCGATATCTTTTCCAATGTACTTCCGTATCTCGGTATTGGACACAATTCTTAGGAAACCTGAGAATTGTGTCCTTCGCAGCCCTCATTTAAAGTTTTGCTTCGCAAAAGGAGGGCTGCTCACACCTGAATCACTTTCTTACGCAGCGAAACAGCAAGTGTTTCACTGCTGAGCGAACCGTAACTTGGATTATAAAAGAAGGTTGCGAAACAGAACAAAAAGCTATATACTGAATAGGCTGGAGAAAATATTTTGACATGCCTGTTCCGTACACAATCCGTACAAAAAGGAAGAGGTGCGTCTATGAAAAGAGAAATGATCCTGCCGGTTCTTCTTTCCTTTGGCATCAGCCTGGCGCTGGGGCCGGTTCTGATCCCGTTTCTGCGAAAAGTCAAAGCGGGGCAGAAGGAGCGGGAAGAGGGTGTGCCGAGCCACCAGAAAAAAGCGGGAACCCCGACGATGGGCGGCGTGATGTTTCTGGCGGCGTTTACCGCAGTTTCCCTCCTTTTCCGGAAAGAGGGAGCGGAAGTGGTTCCGGTGCTGTTTCTGACGCTTGGTTTTGGCCTGATCGGCTTTCTCGATGACTATCTGAAAGTCGTGCTGCACCGCAGCGACGGGCTGTACCCGAAGCAGAAAATGGCACTGCAGGCAGTGATTACAGCAGTCTTTCTGTGGTATTTGGCGCGTTTTTCCGGAATTTCCCTCCGGATGCGCATTCCGTTCCTTCCAGGCAAAGAGCTGGACGCAGGGATTTTTACGATTCCGTTTCTCGCCTTTGTGATTCTTGGAACGGTCAACGGTGTCAACTTTACCGACGGCCTTGACGGACTGGCGGCGAGTGTGACGATTTTAAATGCTGTTTTCTTTTCCGTGGCATCGATCGGCCTCGGAAACGGTGTTTCCCCGTCTCCGCTTGCGGTTATCGGGAGTCTGCTGGGGTTTCTGGTATTCAATGTATTTCCTGCCCGCGTCTTTATGGGCGATACAGGAAGTCTGGCACTCGGCGGTTTCGTCTCGGGAATGGCGTGTTTCTTACGTCTCCCCTTATTTCTGCCGCTTGTGGGATTCATTTATATGATGGAGATTCTCTCTGTGATCCTGCAGGTGTCATTCTTCAAACTGACGAAGGGAAAACGGATCTTCAAGATGACGCCGATCCATCACCATTTCGAGCTGATGGGCTGGTCGGAGACACAGATTGTGACGGTGTTTGCTACAATCACAGCGATACTATGCCTGATCGCATTGATGGGGCTTTAAAATATGGAGGTAATCAAACATGATTTTCGCAGGAAAAAAAGTACTGGTTTTCGGAACCGGAAAGAGTGGAATTGCAGCGGAGGAGCTGCTGCACAAGAAAGGTGCTTCTGTCGTTCTTTACGATGGAAATGACAAACTCGAAAAAGAAGAAATCTTAAAAAAATTAGAGAGCCGTGACAGCGTGGAAGTTGTCTTAGGCGAGCTCCCGGAGGAGATGCTCGACAGCCTTGATCTTGTCGTTTTAAGCCCGGGCGTTCCGACGGATCTGCCGGTTGTCCTTAAAATGAAAGAAAAAGAGATTCCGGTCATCGGTGAAGTGGAGCTGGCGTATCAGGTAAGCCGCGGAAAAGTGCTTGCGATTACCGGTACTAACGGAAAGACCACCACAACATCGCTGCTCGGCGAGATCATGAAAGCATATCAGCCGGAAGTAAAAGTGGTCGGAAACATCGGAACCCCGTACACATCCGCGGCACTCGACACGACAGATGATACCGTAACGGTTGCCGAGATCAGCAGCTTCCAGCTGGAAACCATCAAAGAGTTCCATCCGGCGGCAAGTGCGATCACAAACATTACCGAGGATCATCTGAACCGCCATCACACGATGGAAGAGTATATCCGCGTGAAAGAGTGTATCACCGAAAATCAGACGATGGATGATCTCTGTGTGCTGAATTATGAGGACGAAATCCTGCGCCCGTTCGGCGAGAAACTGATGGCAGAGAAGAAAGTACAGGTGATGTACTTCTCGAGTCTGCGTGCGTTAAAGGACGGCATCTATTATCAGGACGGCGAAATCCGCATTGCAAAGAACGGCGAGACGGAGCTTCTGACCAGAACCGACGACTTAAAACTGCTCGGCCTACATAATTTTGAAAACGTCATGGTTGCTTCTGCGATGGCACTTCATGCAGGCGTGCCGATGGAAACTGTCCGCAAAGTCATTCAGGAGTTTGCAGGGGTAGAGCACCGCATCGAGTATGTCTGCGAGAAGGACGGCGTGGCATATTACAACGATTCCAAGGGAACGAATCCGGATGCGGCCATCAAAGGCATCCAGGCGATGAACCGCCCGACTCTGCTGATCGGCGGCGGCTACGACAAGCAGTCCACCTACGAAGAGTGGATTCAGGCATTCGATGGAAAGGTACGTTTCCTGGTTTTGATCGGAGATACGAAAGAGAAGATCGCAAAAGCGGCAAGAAACGTCGGATTCAACGACATTATCATGGCAGACAACTTAAAAGAAGCCGTACAGATCTGCCACGACAAGGCAAATGCAGGGGATGCGGTTCTTCTTTCCCCGGCCTGCGCAAGCTGGGATCAGTTTAAGAGCTATGAGCAGCGCGGTGAGCTGTTTAAGGAGTACGTAAGAGCACTGTAAAAAGTCATATCAGGAAACTATCCCGCATAAGCTGAAAAAGAGCGAACGGCGGGTGTGGCGCGGATGCGGAAGGAAAAAGAGAAAAAAATAGATGGGACGCTGCTGGTGACGGTATGGATTCTGCTTGGCCTTGGCCTTGTGATTCTGTACAGCGCCAGCGCGTATAACGGCCGGGTCAGATTCCATGACCCGGCTTATTATTTCAAGAAGCAGCTCTTTGCAAGTGCGCTCGGTGTAATCGGTATGTATGCGGTTGCAAAAATAGATTACCGGCGGCTGTTTGCACTGGCACCGTGGTTTTATGCGGCTTCCCTTGCGCTCTCGACGGCGGTGCTCTTTTTCGGAAGTGAGTACAACGGCTCGAAGCGGTGGTTAAAGCTTGGCCCCTTATCGTTCCAGCCCTCGGAATTTGCCAAGATGGCGGTGATTCTCTTCCTGCCCTGGGTGATGGAGCACACGAAAGGCCGGTCCGACAGTCTCTGGTTTATGACAAAGGCGGTGCTGTGCACCCTGCCGATTGCAGCGCTTGTCGGAAGCAATAACTTAAGTACGGCGATTATTTTGCTCGGAATCTGTGCATTTCTGATCTTTATTTCACATCCGGGCTACCTGCCGTTTCTCGGAATCGGAGGCGCCGGCATCGGGTTTATTGCCGTTTTTCTGATGATGGAGAGCTACCGCCTCGAACGCCTTGCCATCTGGCGCAACCCGGAGGCGTACGAGAAGGGGTTCCAGACCATTCAGGGACTCTATGCGATCGGCAGCGGGAGAATCTTTGGCTGCGGGCTTGGAAAAGGCCTGCAGAAGCTTGGCTTTGTGCCGGAAGCGCAGAATGATATGATCTTTTCGATTATCTGTGAGGAGGGCGGACTGTTCGGCGCCTGCCTGGTGATCGCCGTGTTTGCGGTGCTGATCTGGCGCTTGATGGTTATTTCGATCCATGCGCGGGATCTTGGCGGAGCACTGATTGCGGGCGGAATTATGGGGCATATTGCGCTTCAGGTGATTCTGAACATCGCGGTTGTGACAAATACGATTCCGAATACCGGCATTACGCTGCCTTTTATCAGTTACGGCGGCACCTCCGTGTTGTTTCTGCTCGGCGAGATGGGGCTTGCCCTGTCGGTCTCGAGGGACACCGATTAAAAAGGCGGAAAAGCGCTGCAGAACGGGAACAAAACGGGAGTGTAATGCATACCGTAAAAAGAGAGGCCGGATGGGAGAGAACAGGTGGGAGTATATCAGATTCTCGGCGGAAGGCGGCTTTGCGGAACGGTAACAGTCCAGGGTTCCAAAAATGCCGTTCTTCCCATGATCGCGGCGGCGGTTCTGACAAAAGAGGAGGTCGTGCTGGAAGGCTGCCCGAAGATTTCCGATGTGGAGGATATGGCGGAGATTGTAAGAAGCCTTGGCGGAACAGTCTGGTGGGAGAGGAATGCGCTCCACCTGAACTGTGAAAAGATCGAAAAAAGCCGTGTGGAGGGAGCGCTTTCGAAGAGACTGCGCGCCTCTCTTTTGTTTCTGGGAAGTCTTCTTGCAAGGACAGGGGAGGCATACCTTGCAGGGGCCGGCGGCTGCCGGATCGGAAAGCGGCCGACGGACCTGCATCAGAGGGCAATGGAGCTTCTGGGAGCCGAGGTCTTCGAGGAGGACGGCACCATTCGGGCAAAGGCAGATCATCCGAAAGGAGCCGTGCTCTGCTTTCCGAAAAAGAGTGTCGGGGCGACGGAAAATGCGGTTCTTTTTGCTGTCGGAGCGGAAGGTGCAACAAGGCTGGAGCATTGTGCGCGGGAGCCGGAAGTGGTTCATCTCTGCCGGTTTCTTAAGGCCATGGGAGCGGAGATTACCGGCGAGGGGACGGAGCAGATTACCGTTTACGGAAGGCGGGGAAAGAGACTGCTGTCCGGCTGCCGGTATCGTGTTCCGGGTGACCGGATCGCGGCAGGGACGTATCTTCTGATGGGCGCGGCGACGCGGGGGCACCTGACGCTTTCCGGCGCGCCGCTGGACGAAATGGGGGCGGTTCTGTCCCTCTATCAGAAAATAGGTGGACAATATACAAGGAAGAGTGGTACACTGGTAGCAGACAGCAAAAACGTGCAGCATGCTGTTCCGTACGTGGAGACAGAGGAATATCCCGGTTTTCCGACGGATCTGCAGTCGCTGTATCTGGCGGCAGCGATGACGCTGGAAGGAAAGAGCTGTATCTGTGAAAATGTATTTGAGGACCGCCTCCGGACGGCAGAGGAGCTGCAGAAAATGGGCGGTACGCTGCAGATCTGCGGAAAATGGCTGACGGCCGAAAAAAGCCGTCTGCACGGTGCAGAAGTTGTTTCCCAGGATCTTCGGGGCGGCGCGGCACTCGTATCGGCGGCGCTTGCCGCAGAAGGATTTTCCACAATCCGGCAGACAGAACTGATTGAGCGGGGGTATGAACGGTTTCCAGAAACGCTCCGGGAACTCGGAGCCAAGATTATCGTAGAAAAAGAAATATGAGACAGAAAAAAAACAGAAAAAAGAAGAAAAACAGAAAAATACGGATTCTGACCGGGGTGGTGCTTGGCGTCGGCCTTGCAGGTGCCTTGTTTTTTAATGTGTTCAAAATCCGCAATATCCAGGTGGCGGGGAACACCCGGTATACAAAAGATGAAATCAAAGAGATGGTCGCGGACGACAAGTGGATGAAAAACACGGTGCTTCTTACGACGTTTCATTCGAAGGTTGATATGAGCGATATTCCTTTTATGAACTCCGTGGAGTTTACGTTTGTAAGCTATGACACCATCTGCATCCAGGTAAATGAGAAAAAAGTGGTCGGTTATGTCGAGTACGAAGGCCAGAAGGTCTATTTTGACAAGAACGGCATCGTGCTGGAGTGCGTGGACGAGGAGCAGGAAACACCTGCGGAGGGTGAGCCTTCCGACGGAACCGCCTCCGATGGAACGAGTGCGGATGGATCTCTTACGAGTGAGTCGCTTGCATCCGAAAGCGTATCATCCGATGGCACAGCATCCGAAAGCAGTACGTCCGACGGTGCGCTCTCGGCGGATACGATTAAAAGTGCACGTGTGACAACGACAGACTTTCAGCCGACCCTTTCCGATGTTCCGCTTGTAACAGGACTTACGTTTGACTATGTGACCGTGAACAAGCAGCTCCCGGTTGAAAAACCGGCAGTTTTCCGCACCATGCTCGCACTTACGAGAATGACGGAGAAATACAATATCACGCCGGACAGTGTGGAATTTAATGAGAACAGCGAAATTATTCTGCATTACTATGATACCGTGCGGATTCTGCTTGGAACCGATACGGCGTTAGAAGAAAAGATGACGCGCGTAGCAGCAATCCTGCCGAGCCTTTCCGGTCTTTCCGGAGAACTCCATATGGAGGATTACAAGGACGGCGACAGCAGCTTTGTCTTCTCGAAAGATGTATAAGAGGAAAGGAAAGCCGTCAAAAAAACGCAATAATCCTGAATTTTTTATGAAATACGAAAAAAACAGTTGATTATTTTCCGAAGAAATTATATTATATCTTTATGTATGACCATCAGAATATCAGACTATTTTGAGATAGACAGCAGTTCATAATCAAAAGGAGGAAGTTGAAATTGTTAGAGATCATGACAAATGAGGCAGAATCATCTGCAAAGATTATCGTAATCGGTGTAGGTGGTGCAGGAAATAATGCTGTAAATAGAATGGTGGAGGAATCCATCGGCGGCGTTGAATTCGTTGGAATCAACACCGATAAACAGGCGCTGACCCTCTGTAAGGCACCTACCATTCTCCAGATCGGCGAGAAGCTGACCAAGGGACTGGGCGCAGGAGCAAAACCTGAGGTTGGAGAGAAAGCAGCCGAGGAGAGCATCGAAGAGCTCAAACAGATCATGGAAGGCGCTGATATGGTATTCGTCACCTGCGGTATGGGCGGCGGAACCGGAACAGGTGCAGCACCGGTTGTAGCAGGCGTTGCAAAAGAAATGGGCATTCTGACTGTCGGCGTTGTAACAAAACCGTTCAAATTCGAGGCAAGAACCCGTATGAGCAATGCGCTGATGGGAATCGAAAAACTCGAGGAAAACGTAGATACCCTGATCGTGATCCCGAACGACAAACTTCTTGAAATCGTAGACCGCCGGACAACCATGCCGGAGGCATTAAAGAAAGCAGACGAGGTTCTGCAGCAGGCCGTACAGGGCATCACAGACCTGATCAACCTGCCGGCACTCATCAACCTCGACTTCGCAGATGTTCAGACCGTTATGACCGACAAGGGTATCGCCCACATCGGTATCGGCGAGGCAAAGGGCGACGACAAAGCGCTCGAGGCTGTACAGCAGGCTGTTTCCAGTCCGCTGCTTGAGACCACCATCGAGGGTGCAAGCCACGTTATCATCAACATTTCCGGAGATATCTCCCTTATGGATGCAAACGATGCTGCAAGTTACGTACAGAATCTGGCTGGAGAGGATGCAAACATCATCTTCGGTGCTATGTATGATGATTCTGTTACCGATACAGCGAAGATCACCGTTATCGCAACAGGTCTCAACGATGCAACGGCGAAACAGGCAAGCGTATCCCGCAAAGAGCCGGCAGATGCAAGAAAGAGCGCATTTTCCAGCAGCAGCTTCTCTGCACAGGCAGCCGCTCCGGTACACACTGCTCCGAAAGCTTCCGCTCCGGTACAGCCGCAGCCACAGGTTCAGGTGCAGCCGCAGGTACAGGCTCAGCAGACCATGACAAGCAATGTTCCGAAAAAGGACATCCAGATCCCGGATTTCTTAAGAAACCGCAGATAAGCAAAGAATAATAAGCAAATAACGAATTTACCTCGACACGCCGCAGACCGAAAATGTTGCGGCGTGTCGAAGTTTGTTGATCAAAAAAGAAGGTCATTCTTCCGAAAACGACAAAAAATTCACCCCCTTCCGTCTATAATAGGGTCTGTTAGAAATTCAGACCATGCAAAAGGCGCAGGGGGTGTTTTTTTGCACTATGAGATCTTTCTGGATCTTCTCTTTGCAGAGAATCTTCTGCTGAATTATACTATTCTGCGCCTTTCCTCCTTTCTTCTGAAACGATCTGCCACGCGAAGAAGGAGTTTTGCGGCAGCCGCGCTCGGCGCCGGTTATGCGGTGCTGTATGCCGTGTTTGCACGGTATCTGCCGGGTGCGCTGCTCGCCCTGGTCGGAATCGGAATTACAACAGGGATGGTGAAATCTGGCTGCAGAATCACGACAGTACGGGATCTTGTGGTGGGAATGGCAGGCTATATACTGTCCGGTTTTCTGATCGGCAGTGCATACCGCCTGTTCCGGGAGCTGATGCCGGGAAGGGGAATTTTTCTTTTTCTTCTTTCCGGGAGTGCCGCATATGCGGGAACACTCCTCCTGCTGAAGATCCGAAAGGAGATGCTCCTGGAACACGCCAGGCAGGTTACGGTACAGCTTGTGCAGAATGGGAAATGGAAAAAAGTAAAAGGACTGTACGACACGGGCAATACTTTGCGGGATGCCACAACCAAAAAGCCGGTCTCGGTCGTACCGTACACTGTGATACTCGAATTGTTCCCGGACGAAATGCGGACAGGGATTGCGGCGCTTGCAAGGCACGAGACGGTGCCGGAGCCGGAACGGCTTCTTGCGCTGCAGCCCCGTTACATACCGTTTCGCGGACTGGAAGGCCGGGGCTTTCTGCCGGTGATCCGGATCTCGGAAATGATTCTTGTGACAGAACATACAGCCAGGCACATAAGCGGACCGCTGATTGCGCTTGGCGGAGAAAATAGTTCATCTCCCAGGGGCTATGAAATAATTTTGCATCCAGATCTCATGGAAGGACAGGAGGAATGAAGTATGCTGCAGGCTGCACTGCCAAACGGATTCCGGCTTCGTATGCTGCCGCGGTCCGTGCCGGCTGTATTTCGTCAGACAGGAGAAATTTTTTATATCGGGGGCACAGATGTTCTCCCGGCGCCTTTGGAAGGACAGGAGGAGGCCGATGCGATTGCGGGGCTTTCCGATCCGGAAAACGAGACGGCAAGGAGCGAGCTGATCGAACACAACCTGCGTCTCGTCGTCTACATTGCACAGAAATTTGATAATACAGGAGTTGGTGTGGAGGATCTGATTTCGATTGGAACCATCGGCCTCATCAAGGCAATTAACACGTTCAATCCGGAAAAAAAGATCAAGCTTGCCACGTACGCGTCCCGGTGCATTGAGAACGAGATTCTGATGTATCTGCGGAGAAATAACAAGACACGGATGGAGGTCTCGATCGATGAGCCGCTCAATGTAGACTGGGATGGAAATGAGCTTCTTTTGTCGGATATCCTCGGAACGGAGGAGGATGTGATCTATCAGGGGCTCGAGCAGGAGGCGGAACATCGCGTGCTGGGAAGCGCAATCAGCAAGCTCTCTGAGCGGGAGCAGGTGATCGTGAAACTCCGGTTTGGCATCAATATGCCAGAGGGGCGGGAGAAAACGCAGAAAGAAGTCGCGGATCTTCTTGGAATTTCACAGTCGTATATTTCGCGGCTGGAAAAACGGATTATGAAACGGCTGCGGAAAGAGATTGCGCGGTATGAATAAAGAATAGAAAAATTTCCTTTCTCAGGGCGTGTTTAAAAAAATTTTTCAAACACGCCCTAAGCAATTGCTTGTCTTTTTCTGATAAGAAAAGTATAATAGAAAGCATAGTGCAAAACAGGAAGACAAACCGGACAGAACGGCAGAACGGTGCCGTTCTGAAATCTGAGTTTTGTACGAAGAAAAAAGGGAGGAAATAAAAGAAATGGAACGAGAGACATTCCAATCGCGCCTTGGCTTTCTTCTGCTTTCGGCAGGCTGTGCCATCGGCATCGGAAATGTATGGAAATTCCCGTACATGGTAGGAAACAACGGAGGCGGCATTTTCGTGCTGTTTTATCTGTTGTTCCTTGCCATTATGGGAGTTCCGATTCTGTCGATGGAGCTTGCCATCGGAAGAGGAAGCAAAAAGAGTACCGTGCGCGCGTATGGGGAACTGGAGAAGAAAGGGCAGAAGTGGCATATCCATGGATACGTTGCCCTCATCGGAAACTATCTGCTGATGATGTTCTATACGGTTGTTGCAGGCTGGATGCTGTATTATTTTTACAGCTTTTTAACCGGAAAATTCAGTGGCCTTAAGGGGGACGCTGTAACTGGAAAATTCAATGAGATGCTTTCATCTCCGTCTATTCTTGTCATCACGATGCTGCTGATCACGATTGCAGGCTTTCTGATCTGCTCTGTTGGTCTGCAGAATGGTGTGGAGCGTGTCACAAAAGTGATGATGATTGTACTGATGGTCGTTATGATTTTCCTTGCGGTTTACAGCTTTACAATGCCAGGCGCAAAAGAGGGTCTGAAATTTTATCTGGTGCCGGACAAGCAGCAGATTGAACAGGTGGGACTGTTCCACATTATCACAAGCGCGATGAGCCAGGCATTCTTTACGTTAAGTCTTGGTATCGGCGCAATGCTGATTTTCGGAAGCTACTTAAACGGAGGAAAATCGCTGCTCGGAGAGGCGATCAATATTGCGGTGCTCGATACGTTTGTAGCCATCACCGCAGGTCTTATTATTTTCCCGGCGTGCTTTTCCTATCACGTACAGCCGGACAGCGGCCCGAAGCTGATCTTTATGACACTGCCGCACATCTTCACCTCGATGAAGGGCGGACGGATTTTCGGAAGCTTTTTCTTCCTGTTTCTGTTCTTTGCGGCACTGTCCACTATCATCGCTGTATTCGAGAACATCATGTGCTGCTTTTCCGAGATTTTCGGTGTTTCCAGAAAACAGTCAGCAGTCATCAACTGCATTCTGATCATTTTAGGATCCCTGCCGTGTGCACTCGGCTACAATGTGTGGTCCGGATTCCAGCCGCTCGGCGCAGGAAGCACAGTTCTCGATCTTGAGGACTTTATCGTCAGCAACCTTCTGCTGCCGGTCGGTTCACTGATCTATCTTTTATTCTGTACATCAAAGTGGGGATGGGGATTTAAAAATTACCAGGCAGAGGCAAGTAAGGGCGATGGTCTGAAAGTGCCGGACTGGATGCGATTATACCTTACGTATATCCTTCCGCTGCTGCTTCTTGTATTAATTGTCCAGGGACTGATTGGATAAGCAAAAAGAGAAGAAAAAAGGTCAATATCAGATAGAAAAAAGATAAGAAAAGAACTGGAAAAAAAGCAGAAAATACGAGATAATAAAAGACAAGAAGCCAGTCATGTGCCGGAACCCGGGATTTCCTTTGGGTGTTCCGGCACATGTTGGATAGAAAAGTATGCAGGAGAAAGGGGAACAATATGGGAAAATTTACACCATTGGATTTCGAAGAATACGTAGCGCTTGCCCGTCAGGCAGCAGCAGAGGGATGTGTCCTTCTGAAAAATGACAACGAGGCGCTTCCGCTTCGCAAGGGGGATAAAGTAGCCGTTTTCGGAAGAATTGCATTCCATTATTATAAGAGCGGACTGGGCTCCGGCGGACTCGTCAACACCAAATATGTGGTTGGCATTCTGGATGCCTTAAAAGAAGAAAAAGACATCACGCTCGATGAGAATCTTCTTGGAACATATGAGAAATGGATCGAGGAAAATCCATACGACGAAGGCCAGGGCTGGGGAAAAGTGCCGTGGTCCCAGAAAGAGATGGAGCTCACCGACGAGATTGTGGAGAGCGCAAAAGGCGCCGATGCAGCTATTGTTGTTGTAGGCCGTACCGCAGGTGAGGACCAGGACAACAAAAACGAGGCGGGCAGTTATCTCTTGACAGATACCGAGCGTGAGATGGTAGAGAAAGTCAGCAAAGCGTTTGCAAGAACGATCGTTGTGCTGAATGTCGGAAATATCATCGACATGAAATGGGTGAAAGAGTGCAATCCTGCAGCTGTTCTCTACGTATGGCAGGGCGGTCAGGAAGGTGGAAACGGCGTTGCCGATGTGCTGATGGGAAGAGTCAGCCCGTGCGGTAAACTGACGGATACCATCGCAGAAAATATTGAGGATTATCCGTCGACCAGCTGCTTTGGCGATCTAGTAAGAAACGAATACAAAGAGGATATCTATGTAGGATACCGCTACTTTGAGACTTTTGCAAAAGACAAAGTATTATATCCGTTCGGATTTGGTCTTTCCTACACAACCTTTGCAGTAACCGCAGAGGCGAAAGAGAAAGACGTCGATCAGGTAACCGTAACGGCAACCGTAGAGAATACAGGAAAAACGGCCGGTAAAGAAGTTGTTCAGGTATACGTAAAAGCTCCACAGGGCGTTCTTGGAAAACCAGCCCGCGCACTCGTCGGCTTTGCAAAGACCGGTATTTTAGCTCCTGGAGCAAAAGAGACCGTGACCATCAATGTGGCAAAAGAAAGCTTCGCATCCTATGATGACAGCGGTGCAACGGGACACAAATCCTGCTACGTACTCGAAGAGGGCAGCTATGAGTTTTATGTCGGAAGCGATGTCAGAAGTGCAGCTTTCGCAGGCGCTTACGAGCAGCCGTTTAAAGTGGTTGAGACGCTGACCGAGGCAATGGCGCCGGTCGAAGCGTTTGAGCGTATGAAAGCCGTTGCAGGTGAGGACGGCACATTAAAACCGGGATACGAGGCAGCCCCGCTGCGCACCGTAGATCCGGCAAAACGCATGAAAGAGAACCGTATGGAGCCGATTCCGTACACCGGAGACAAAGGCTATAAGCTGGGCGATGTGCTGGATAAGAAAGTAACCATGGAAGAATTCGTGGCACAGCTTTCCGATGATGATCTGATCTGCATGTTCCGCGGCGAGGGTATGTGCAGCCCGAAAGTAACGCCTGGAACCGCAGCTGCTTTTGGCGGTCTGACACCGGAATTACAGGAGTTTGGCATTCCGGCATCCTGCTGTACCGACGGTCCTTCCGGACTTCGTTTTGACTGCGGAACAAAAGCCTTCTCCATGCCAAACGGTACGCTGCTTGGCTGTACGTTCGATCTTCCGCTGGTAGAAGACCTGTACGAGATGGCAGGACGCGAAATGAGACAGAACCGTGTCGATGCGCTTCTTGGACCTGGTATGAATATTCACAGAAATCCGTTAAACGGACGTAACTTTGAGTATATTTCCGAGGATCCGTACCTGACCGGATGGATCAGTGCTGTACAGATTCTTGGTATGGAAAAATCCGATGTAACCGGAACCATCAAACACTTCTGCGGTAATAACCAGGAGTCGAAGCGCCACACCGTAAATGCGGTTGTTTCCGAGCGTGCACTGCGCGAGATCTATCTGAAAGGATATGAAATTGCAGTCAAAGAAGGCGGCGCAAGATCCATTATGAGTACATATGGACCGGTCAACGGTATCTGGACCGCAGGAAACTACGATCTGTTAACCACCATTCTCCGTGGTGAGTGGAACTACGATGGATTTGTTATGACCGACTGGTGGGCAATGTCGAACCGTGAAGGATACGAGGCAACAAGAACGACACATGCACCGATGGTATCCGCCGGAAATGATGTCTTCATGGTATGCAATGACTGCACCGATATGAGCCAGGATGATGTGAAAGAAGCACTGGAAAAAGGTGAAATCACAAGAGGTGATCTGCAGAGAAATGCCATGAATGTCCTTCACTTCATTCTTGGAACACCATGTATTTTACGTTTCCTTGACCGCATCAGCGAGGAAGAAAAAGAAGCACAGGAGCAGCAGGGAGATAACGATTTTGTTGCAGCAGACCTGGTAACGTATGAGGCAGATCCGGAAACAGGTGATGTTGTCATTGACGCTTCCGCATGGGAAAATAAAAAAGGAACAAGCGAAGTCTGCGGTGTTTCCATTCTGGCAGATAAAATGGGAACTTATGATATCGAGATGGAAATGAAAGCAGACCTCGAAGACCTGGCACAGCTTTCCGTTACAGTATATATCGACAATATTGTAAAAACCGTTATCAGCATCCGTGGAACAAAAGGCGAGTGGATCAAAGAGACCAGAGATCTTGGCTTCTTCTTTGGATCTAATCACTATCTGAAACTGTATTTCGGTGCAAACGGCATGCAGCTTGGCAAGATTCGTCTGAAATTAAGAGAAGGCATGGAAGCGCTGAGCAAACACGAGGAATAAATAAAAAAAGAAATACAGAGAAAAACCGGAACCCGGGAGCCGCTGCTTAGAAGCGGTGCCGGGTTCCGGTTTTTCGTATGAAAGAAGATTTTTATGGAAGAAGCTGTTTTTTAGTGAAGCTCGTCCTCATCCACATCAATCACATTGTCATCGTGCAGGATTTTCTGCTGGTTGATCTCGGTCTGGATGACGTTTTTGATCCGGCGTTTTGCGCGGCCCATGTAGTAGGTGGTGACAAGATCGGAAATGCCGCTGTAGACAAGGCAGATACCGATGAAAATGTTTGTGGTTGCAACGGCATCAAACGGATTGGTACAGATGATGATGCCGAGAACGCTGGTTAAAAGAGCCAGCAGGAACTCAAGCCACCATTTTTCCAGCCCTGTTTTTTTGAGGTTGAACGCCTTCTGAATGCTGAGCAGTCCGTTTGCCAGAAGGATGATACCGATGACAACCGGGATGAATGCGATTACAAGGTCACTTTCAAAGATAACGAAGCAGCCGAACAGAATCAGTACCAGGGCAACGAACAGATCGTAGCGGAAGAAAAACGGCTCGCCGCGGCTTGCAATGTAGCGGATCAACGCAACAACGCCGCCAAACAGGAGCAGTGCTCCGGCGATATAACAGATCAGCAAACTCGTTTTTACGGGGTAGACGATCAGCACGATACCTAGTATAATAGAGACAGCGGCTGAAAGCAGGAAACTGTTTTTCACATCCTGAAAAAATTGTTTCATAAGGATTCTCCTTTCCACTTGAATGTGGTTTTTCGTTTGCTTTTATAGTAGCTTTTCAAAGCAGAAAAAGCAATGGACAAATTGAAAAAAATGTACGAAGAAATGGAATCGTGAAACGGAAGAAAGAGAGGGTAAAAAAGATGCAGGACGAACAGAAAAAGTTCCAGGAGAAGCTCTCCGAATTGCTGTCATACGCCAGAGACCATGAAAATAAAGTAACGATGAAAGAAGTCAGAGACTTTTTTGAAGACTTTGCACTGGATGAGCAGAAAGTCACCTTTGTCTGCGAATATCTGACGATGGAGCAGGTCGATGTGGCAGATTATGAGCCGGGCGTCGTGCCGGAGGAGACCGAAAAAGAAAAGAAAAAACCGGAGTTTTCCGAGGAGGAGCTGCGTGCCTTACAGCAGTATCTTGACGAACTGCCGGAGACAGAAACACCGTCGGAGGAAGAAACGGCAGAGCTTTACCGGAAAGCGGCAGAGGGCGATTCCCTTGCAAAGAGCATGCTCGTGCAGCTCTGGCTTCCGAAAGTTATTGAGACCGCAAAAGAAATGCACACCCGCGATTTCTTCCTGATGGATCTGGTGCAGGAGGGAAATGTCGGACTTTTAGTAGCGCTGGAGTCCGTTGTAAAAGCTGAGACGGCGGAGCAGGCGATTGATGCGGCTGTGCGTGAGACGATCAGCGATTTCATGGAAGAACACAGAGTTCAGAAACACAAGGACAATACTGTAGTCAATAAAGTAAACCGCTTAAAAGACGCCATCGAGGAACTCTCCGACGGCGATGACATGGATTTCAGTGTGGCAGAGCTTTCCGCGTATCTTGACATGTCCGTGGAAGAGATTGAGGATATTCTGCGGATTGCAGGCGAAGAGCCGTAACAAAAGGCTGGTATTTGCACAGAAACTGTGTGAATTGGCAATAAAACAAAAGCAAAGGAGAAAAATACAATGGTACATCATATTGTTATGTGGAAATTCAAACCGGAAGTAGAGGATGCAAAGAAACCGGAGCTGAAAAAAGCGATGGCAGAGAACCTGAAAAGCCTGGTCGGCAAAGTGCCGGGACTGTTGACGGTTGACTTTGTAGAAGCACCGCTTGCATCTTCCACCCATGATATGGCACTTGTCACAACACTGGAAAAAGCAGAGGATGTAGCTGTATATGCAAAACATCCGGAGCACGTAAAAGTAGCAGACACCTATGTACGTCCGTACACAACGGAGCGTGCAGCACTCGATTACGAAGAGTAAAAACAAGCACGGACTTTAGCTCGTTGCCCGTTTAAATAAAAAAGTATCCCGCTTCCCCAAAAGGAACGGGATACTTTTTTTGTGCCGAGAAGATCAATTCCTGATCTGGTGAATACGTTTCATTTAAGTGTTTTTCTGTTCTTCCTTCTGCAGTTCGTCAATTGTAAGCAGCAGCTCATCGATGGAAACCTTTTCGTCCTTCGGATTTTCCGTAAATTCTCTGACCAGTTCTTCGTACGTTCTTCTTCTGTGTTCCAGCGCTTTCCGCGACCGCTCCCGCCGGATGCGGCGGACATACCGCAGGCGGAGGACAAAGAGCAGAATCAGAACGAGAAGGACAAACGGCATCGCCAGAAAAACAGGATCTGCCTTCCGGATACGGGCAAAAAGGGATGCACCGGCCGAGGCAAGATGGCGGAACCAGGAAGCGGCATGCACAGTGCCTTTCCAGAACGCTGCGAAATGGGAAGCCACAGATGAGAAGGAAACCGTGGATGATGCCGGTGCTTTGGAAATGGCCGGTTCCGGTGTCTGGGTTATGGCCGGTGTTTCGGTCGGCGTCGCAGTGGCAGTCGGCGTCGGTGTCGCCGTCGGAACCGGTTCAAACGTTACGGCAAGGGTATGATCCTTCTGGATATCGGAAAATGTGTAGCTGTCCGGATATTCCGTCACCGGCAGATACAAGCCGTCCACCGAGAGCTTCGCGAGCCGGAAGCCTTCGTCTGCCGTGTAGGAAACGGTTTTTTCCTCTCCGCTGGAAACTTCCCCGCCCTCGGACACCGAGCCATGCTCCGCCGCGGAAGTGGAAACCGTGAACAGATACGGCACCCGGGTGCGGTAGAACTGCACGTACCGTCCACCATCTGCCTTTGTTACGTTTACAATCGCAATAAATTCCCCAGGATTTGTCTCACAGAGGCCCTCTGGTTCATTGATGGTGATATCGTCGGAAAAGCCAAAATCAACCGTGTCGTCCGCAAGCAGTGTTTTCTGCGAGAGCGAGTATGTCTGGATAAAGTTTCCGATTCCGAGATGCATCGTCAGCGGAAAAAGAAAAAAGAGATCGCCGGAAACACAGAGATCCTGAAAGTTTTCCATGTAAAAATCGAAGGGATACGTGCCCCAGTCATCCATCACCTGAAGTGAGGCATCGAGGAGTTTAAAGCCGTAGCCGCCGTCCGCATCGGTCTGGATCAGATAGCCGCCGGTGGAGGGAAGATAATCAATACCGAGAATATTGTAGCTTGTCGAGAGCTGGATCCGCTCTTTCTGCTCGAGAGTATCCGGGTCGAGGCGGAAGATACATCCGTAATTGGAAGCATCCGGGCTGCTGTAGCCGCTCACGAGGATTTCATGTGTGACGGGATTGTATGCCATACCGTTTGCGTGAGCAAAGTCTGCGTCCCTTACCTGATGCGCGAGGGAATACTGCGTAACGGGATTTCCGTCTGCGTCTGTATCATTTTTATAGTAGGCAGAGACTACGTCCGGCTCTGTCGTCAGATCATTAAAATTTTCGATGCAGATGATATAATCTTCCGTCGCACAGACGGACTGCACCGCGCCGTTGCTGCCGAGAATCGGATATTCCCCGACCAGTTCCCAGGAGGCACCGGTAAACGGCGTACTGGAGGCAAAACCAGCCTGACAGAGTATGGGATGAGCGAGGAAGAGAAAAATACCCAGAAAAAGGGCAAGAAAAAAACGGCCGGATTTCTTGCCAGTGGGAGATTTTATCGAAAAATTTGTAAATGCAAGCCGCATATGATGTGTAGGTCCTTTCTTACAGAAAAAAGGTGAACTTTTTCTGTCATCCTATCTTACCACGGAACCGGCGGAAAGTAAATGAAGGAGGGATGGAGATTTTCTTACATATCGTTTAAGAAAATGTAATAATTTTGTAGTGTTTGCCGATGCAAAGTAGTTGTAAACATTTTGCCGTCTTGGTAAAATAAACATAACAGAATTCAGAAAATTGTGAAGAAAAAGGAAAGGCAGAGAACCGATGATTAGAATCAAAGATATAGCAGACCGCGCAGGGGTCAGCCCGACGACGGTTTCGAATGTAATACACGGAAAGACAGGGCGCGTCTCAAAGGCGACGGTCGAGAAAATCAACCGGATTTTAAAGGAGATGGAGTACGTGCCGAGTATCAGCGCGCGCATGCTGGCGAACAACAGCTCCGGTCTCATTGGTGTGGCGCTTGGTTTCATGAAGAAAGGAAATGCATCTTCCTTTGAGGATCCCTTTGTGTCGGCAATGCTCGGAAATCTGGAGTATCAGATCCGGGAACACGGCTACTATATGATGCTGGTTGCGCGCCATGAGCAGGACGATATTATGCAGCAGGCGCTCGGCTGGAATTTTGACGGCATGATTGCGATGGCTCTGAAGGAAAAGGAGATTGCAGAGCTCTCGGAACGTCTCGGAAAACCGCTGGTAACCATTGATCAGTATCTCCCGCCGGAACTTGGAGTCCGCTCCATTACGATGGATGACCGCGGCGGTGCGTACCAGATGAGTCAGTACCTGATTGGAAAGGGACATAAAAAATTTCTCTTTTTATCCGACTGCGATCTCGGGGTTGACCACTATCGGTGGCTCGGTGTGCGTCAGGCAATGGAGGAGGCGGGAATTGAGGACTTTGAAAGTCGCCATATTGTGATCCCGTGGAATCCAGAGCAGAGGGAGAAGGCATATGAGGAGATGCTTCCGTTCTTCAAAAAACAGACAGCGCTCTTTTTTTCATCGGATTACTATGCACTTGAAGCATCCAACTTTCTGCAGAACAGGGGAATAAAGGTTCCGGAGGAAATTTCAATTGCGGGCTTTGATGATGTTACCTATGCGACACTTGCGCGGCCGAAGCTGACTACCGTGCATCAGATGGTGGATGGAAAAGCACGCCGTGCCGTAGAAGTCCTGATGCACTTGATCCAGGATGAGCCGGTACAAAAAGATATTCCGCCATTGCCGACAACGCTGGTGGAGAGGGAGTCGGTAAGAGATCTGACGAAGTAAATAGTTACCAAATTTACAGAAAAACTCTTGTAGAAACTGCTGGTTTTGCGCAAAACTATTGAAAAATCACCGTGAGGTATGGTAAAATGTGCTTGCAAACGACAGAATTAAAGAACCAGACACGTTCTGGGGATGAAATAAAGGAGGTAAAAAAATGGACAAAAAATGGTGGAAAGAAGCCGTAGTGTATCAGATTTATCCGCGCAGCTTCATGGACAGCAACGGAGACGGTATCGGAGATTTAAATGGTATCACATCCCGTCTGGATTATCTGAAGGATCTTGGCGTGGATGTTATCTGGCTGTCTCCGGTGTACCAGTCACCAAACGATGACAATGGATATGATATCAGCGATTACCGGGCAATCATGCAGGAGTTCGGAACAATGGAGGATTTTGACCGCATGCTTTCGGAGATGCATAAAAGAGGCATCAGGCTGGTCATGGACCTTGTTGTCAATCATACTTCAGATGAACACAAATGGTTCGTGGAGAGCCGCAAATCGAAAGACAATCCATACCGCGATTATTATATCTGGCGTGATGCAAAAGAGGGAAAAGAGCCAAACAACTGGGGAAGCTGCTTCTCCGGTTCCGCATGGAAATACGATCCGCAGACAGAGATGTATTACCTGCATCTGTTCTCAACAAAACAGCCTGATCTGAACTGGGAGAACCCGGCGGTTCGAAAAGAAGTTTTCGATATGATGAACTGGTGGTGTGAAAAAGGCATTGACGGTTTCCGGATGGACGTTATCAGCATGATCTCCAAACCGGAAGGGCTGCCGGACGGAAAAATTCCGGAGGGCGGACTCTACGGTGATTCCGGCTGCGTAAACGGACCGCACGTTCATGAGTATCTGCAGGAGATGAACAGGGAAGTCCTCTCCAAATACGATCTGATGACGGTTGGTGAGTGTGCCGGTGTCACGATCGAGGAGGCAGAAAAATATGCATCCGCAGACGGCAAAGAGCTCAGTATGGTATTCCAGTTCGAGCTGGTAGATCTGGCAAGCGGAACATACGGCAAATGGACGGACAAACGCGTACCGCTCAAAGATTTCAAACGCGTCATGACAGCATGGCAGACGGAGCTTGAGGGCAAGGCATGGAACAGCCTCTTCCTTGGAAACCACGACCAGCCGCGCTGCCTGTCCCGTTTCGGCGATGATTCACCGGAATACCGTGTGGTAAGTGCCAAAATGCTGGCAACCTGCCTTCATATGATGCAGGGTACCCCGTATGTATACCAGGGCGATGAGCTTGGCATGAAGAATGTTCCGTTCCACGATCTGTCCGAGTTCCGCGATATTGAGAGCATCAACGCGTTCCACGAGCTGACCGGTGCCGGAAAAGTAGCGCCGGACGACATGATGCGCTACCTGAACCTGCGCGGAAGAGACAATGCAAGAACTCCGATGCAGTGGGATGATACCGCTTCGGCAGGATTTACCACAGGAACACCGTGGATCAAGGTCGGACCGGATTACGAGACCGTCAATGCCAAGAATGAGATGGCGGATCCGGATTCTGTATACAATTATTACAAGAAACTGATTCATCTCCGGAAAGAGAAGGATATCATGGTTTACGGAACGTACGAGCTGCTCGATCCGGAGGACGAGGCACTGTATGTATATACCAGAACCTTAGGCGACCAGAAACTCCTCGTGATGTGCAATTTTACAAAAGAGGAGCAGGAATACACGGTTCCGGAAACCTTTGCGGGAGCAGAGGTACTGATCAGCAACTATCCGCAGGACGGCGCGGCAGCGGGGGTACGAAAACTGCGCGCGTATGAGGCGGTTGTTCTGGAGACAAAATAAAAAATGCAGAGGAATCTGAGGCAGAACGGACTTTTGTCACAGATTCCCGTTCTCAAAATAGGGCAAGAACTGGTAAGATAAGAAAGGGAAAAACAAAATATGAAACCATATCTGAAATTGGAGACACATCCACTTGCAAATCCCGAGAATGTGATAAAAGGCGATAAATACCGTATCACAGTACTGACAGAGCATCTTCTTCGGCTGGAATACAGTGAGGACGGTGAATTTATCGATGCAGCATCCCAGACGGTTGTAAACCGTGATTTTCCAGCAGTGGAATTTTCCGTCAAAGACACAGGCGATGAGCTGGAGCTGCGCACAAAGTATCTGCAGCTGAATTACAACAAAAAGGCATTCTCTGCAAACGGACTTTCCTGCAAAACAACGGCAGTCGGCATCAGTTCTGTACCGGCATGGCATTACGGAGATCCGACACAGGATCTTGGAGGAACGGCCCGTACGCTTGATCAGGTCAACGGAGCATGCGAACTGGAACCTGGTATCATGTCCTGGTTTGGTTCCGCTGTTCTGGATGATTCGAAGTCGCTTCTGATGACAGAGGACGGTTGGGTGACCCCGAGAAAGAAAGGAGTGCAGGATCTGTACTTCTTCGGCTATGGCTGGAATTTCCGCCTGGCATTAAAGGATTTTTATCACCTTTGCGGCAAAACTCCGATGCTTCCGAGATTTGCACTCGGAAACTGGTGGAGCCGTTACTGGCGTTACAGTGAAGCATCTTATATGAAACTGATGGAAGACTTCGACAAAGAGAACGTTCCATTCTCGGTTGCTGTTATCGATATGGACTGGCACCGTGTAGACGATGTGGATCCGAAATACGGCAGCGGCTGGACCGGCTATAGCTGGAATAAAAAACTCTTCCCGGATCCGGAGCGTTTTCTTGGAAAACTCCATGCACGCGGCATGAAGACAACACTGAATGTCCATCCGGCAGACGGAATTCGTGCGTATGAGGACTGCTATCCGGAAGTAGCAGAAGCTATGGGAGTGGATGCAAAAAAAGAAGAGCCGGTCAATTTTGACATTGCCGATCCGAAATTTGTCGATGTATATTTCGAAAAAGTCCATCATCCGATGGAAAAAGAGGGCGTCGATTTCTGGTGGATTGACTGGCAGCAGGGACAGAGTACCAAGATCGAGGGTCTTGATCCGCTGTGGATGCTGAATCACTATCATTTTCTTGACAGTGGAAGAGACGGAAAACGTCCGATGACCTTCTCCCGCTATGCAGGACCGGGCTCCCACCGCTATCCGGTCGGATTTTCCGGAGACACCCACATCACCTGGGAATCCCTGGATTTCCAGCCATACTTTACCAGCACAGCCTCCAACATCGGCTACGGATGGTGGAGTCATGATATCGGCGGCCATATGCTTGGCTACCGTGACGATGAGCTTGAAGCAAGATGGTATCAGTACGGAGTCTTTTCTCCGATCAACCGTCTGCACAGCTCTAACAGTGCCTTCAGTGGAAAAGAGCCTTGGAACTTCAGTATGGAAGTGCGCAGCACAATGGATGATTTCCTTCGTCTGCGTCATAAACTCGTACCGTATCTGTACACGATGAACTACCGTGCATGGAAAGAAGATACACCGATCGTTGTTCCGATGTATTATGATTACCCGGAGACGGTTTTCTGGGGCAAAAATCAGGCACCGAATCAGTACTTCTTCGGAAGTGAGCTGATGGTAACACCGGTGACAACGAAATGCATTCCGGAGCTGAAGCGTGCCAAGACGAAGGTATGGCTGCCGGAGGGAACCTGGTTTGATTTCTTCAACGGAATGATTTATGAGGGCGGCAGAAGTATGGATCTGTACCGTACGCTGGAGGAAATCCCGGTTCTTGCGAAAGCAGGTGCGATCATCCCGATGACAGAGAAGATCAGTGCGCTGGATGTAGAATCTAACCCGGATGAGCTGACGGTACGCGTTTATGCGGGTGCAGATAATACATTTATTCTGTACGAGGATGACAATACTTCCATGGCGTATGAGAAGAATGACTGTGCAAAAACGCCGATGACGCTCGAATGGGGTGCACGAAAATTTACAATTGCACCGGTTGAGGGCAATCAGAGCCTTGTTCCGGAAAGCAGAACATATTGCGTAGAATTCGGTGGAAGTAGTGCAAAAGAGGCAAAGGTCTTTGTAAACGGCGTGGAAGCGGATGCAGAAGTCAAAGAGAAAGACGGACTTCTTGCTATCGCAGTGGCAGATGTAAAACCACAGGATACCGTGACAATCTGTCTGCCGGAAGATACGGAGATTGCAAAGAACGATGTCATGACACGTGCGATGGATCTGCTGCTGCACGCCGAAATCAGCTACATCACCAAAGAGCAGATCGCAAATCTTCTTCACAAAGCGGACGGAAAGGTAGCAATTCTGGCTGCAGAGTTGCAGAGCATGGAACTTTCAAACGATCTGCGCGGTGCGCTGCTGGAGATCATTACGGCATAAATTGCTGCAGAAAAACACGATTTGATTTACAGAAAAAGAATTCTGTGATACGATACATACAAAGAAAAGGAAGAGAGCGTGGCAGTGGATTCTGTCAGGCTCTCTTCTTGAAATGTGAGACAGGAGGATTTTTAAACGTGGGAAAATACATCATGGCACTTGATGCCGGCACAACGAGCAACCGCTGTATTCTGTTTGATCAGAAAGGACAGATCGTAAGCCTTGCGCAGAAGGAGTTTACCCAGCGTTTCCCGAAACCGGGCTGGGTGGAGCACGATGCCAATGAAATCTGGTCCACGATGCTCGGTGTAGCCGTGGAGGCAATGCAGAAAGCGGGCGCGTCCTACGAGGATATCGCGGCAATCGGCATCACAAACCAGAGAGAGACGACGATCGTCTGGGACAAAAAGACGGGAGAGCCGGTCTACAATGCAATTGTATGGCAGTGCCGCAGAACATCGGAATACTGCGATTCCCTGATGGAGCGCGGACTGGTTGACCGTTTCCGGGAGAAAACAGGTCTTGTGATTGATGCGTATTTTTCAGCCACGAAGCTGAAATGGATTCTAGATGAAGTTCCGGGCGTGCGCGAGCGGGCGGAGCGAGGCGATCTCTATTTCGGAACAGTGGAGACGTGGCTGATCTGGAAGATGACAAAGGGAAAGGTACATGTCACCGATTACACCAACGCGTCCCGTACAATGCTGTTCAATATCCATACACTGAAATGGGATGAGGATATCTTAAAAGAGCTGAACATTCCGCTCTGTATGCTGCCGGAAGTCCGCCCGTCGAGCTGTGTCTACGGGGAGACGGCATCCACATATTTCGGCGGCCCGATTCCGATTGCGGGAGCAGCGGGAGACCAGCAGGCGGCGCTGTTCGGCCAGACCTGCTATGCGCCGGGCGAAGCGAAAAATACATACGGAACAGGCTGCTTCCTGCTGATGAACACGGGAGAAAAGCCGGTTTCTTCGACACACGGTCTTGTTACCACGATTGCATGGGGTATCGGGGACAAGATTACGTATGCGCTCGAGGGATCCATTTTTGTCGGCGGAGCCGCAATCCAGTGGCTGCGCGATGAGATGAAGCTGATCGAGTCCTCGGCGGATTCCGAGTACATGGCGCAGAAGGTGAACGACACGAACGGCTGCTACGTCGTACCGGCGTTTACCGGCCTTGGCGCACCGTACTGGGATCAGTATGCGAGAGGAACCATTCTCGGCCTGACCCGCGGCGTCAACAAATACCATGTGATCCGCGCAACGCTAGAGTCGATCACATATCAGGTGGATGATGTCTTAAAAGCGATGGAGGCAGATTCCGGCATGAAGCTCTCCGCACTGCGTGTGGACGGCGGAGCAAGCGCCAACAATTTTCTGATGCAGTGCCAGGCGGACATCAGCCAGGCGCCGGTGGAGCGGCCGTGCTGCATCGAGACGACCGCGATGGGAGCAGCTTATCTTGCGGGACTCGCCGTCGGCTACTGGCCGGATCAGGAGACGGTAAAACAGAACGGAGCCATTGACCGTATATTTGAGCCGGAGCTCTCGAAAGAGGAGCGCGATGAGAAGATGAACGGATGGCACAAAGCAGTCCGTTACGCCGAAGGATGGGCGAAATAGAAAAAGATTTTGGAAATGCAGAAAAGGAACGGTTTCGTAATGAAAACCGTTCCTTTTCGCGTACTGTGACTTCTTGTCTACTGATGTTAAAGAATGTCGATATGTTCGCCGTTTAAAGCTTTGTTCATGCTTCGCACGGCACAGAATTTACCGCACATCGAGCAGGTATCTTCCTGTTCCGGCGAGCGGTCAGCACGGATGGCTTTTGCAGTCTCCGGGTCCAGTGCACAGTCCCACTGTGCTTCCCAATCGAGCACGCGGCGGGCGTCTCCCATCTTGTCGTCAATATCACGCGCATGCGGCACGCCTTTGGCAATGTCGGCAGCGTGTGCGGCGATTTTGCTTGCGATGATGCCCTGCTTTACGTCATCGAGGTTCGGAAGAGCCAGATGCTCTGCCGGCGTTACGTAGCACAGGAAAGCAGCGCCGTTCATAGCGGCAATTGCGCCTCCGATGGCAGCGGTGATGTGGTCATAGCCCGGTGCAATATCGGTCACAAGAGGTCCGAGGACATAGAACGGAGCGCCCATGCAGATGGTCTGCTGTACTTTCATGTTGGCCGCAATCTGATCCATCGGAACGTGGCCCGGTCCCTCAACCATAACCTGAACGTCTTTCTCCCAGGCACGTTTGGTGAGTTCGCCGAGGCGCACCAGCTCCTCAATCTGGCAGACATCCGTTGCGTCGGCAAGGCAGCCAGGACGGCAGGCGTCGCCGAGAGAAATGGTCACATCGTATTCACGGCAGATATCGAGAATCTCATCGTAATACTCGTAGAACGGATTCTCCTCGCCGGTCATGCACATCCAGGCGAACACGAGGGAGCCGCCGCGGGAAACAATATTCATTTTCCGTTTGTGTTTGCGGATCTGATCGATGGTTTTTCTGGTGATGCCGCAGTGCAGGGTGACGAAATCGACACCGTCCTCGGCATGGAGGCGGATGACGTCAATAAAATCTTTGGCGGTCAGCGTATCCAGGTCTCTCTGGTAATGGATCACACTGTCATATACCGGCACGGTGCCGATCATGGCTGGACATTCGGAGGTCAGTTTCCGCCGGAACGGCTGCGTATTGCCGTGGCTCGACAGGTCCATGATGGCTTCTGCGCCCATATTGACCGCGGAGAGTACCTTCTGCATCTCCACATCGTAATCTTTACAGTCTTTCGAAACACCGAGATTTACATTGATTTTCGTGCGCAGCATCGAGCCGATGCCCTCCGGGTCGATGCAGGTGTGCAGCTTATTGGCCGGAATGGCAACCTTTCCGCTGGCAACGAGCGGCATCAGGTCTTCCACGGCCATATACTCTTTTTCTGCGACTTTTTTCAACTCCGGTGTTACAATGCCGCGGCGTGCGGCGTCCATCTGTGTTGCGTAATTGCGTTCCATTTGTTGTTCTCCTTTATTTTCAAAATCAGATCCGGTAAGCGTGGTTCAGCGGTCCCGAGCCGTGGCCGAGATCCATCATGCTCGCGAGTGCGCCCGAAATATACTCTTTTGCGGCGGAAATGGCATCCGGAAGGGAAAGCCCCTTTGCGAGCCCCGATGCGATGGCGCTGGAGAGTGTACAGCCGGTGCCGTGTGTGTTCGGATTGTCGATGCGTTTTCCGGTGAACCAGGTAAATGTGCTGTTGTGATATAAAAGATCGTTGGCATCATTGATACTGTGGCCGCCCTTTAACAGAACGGCACAGCCGCAGGAATCCCCGATCTCTTTTGCGGCGCGTTCCATATCGCTTTCCGACTGGATTTTGATGCCGGAGAGAACTTCTCCCTCTGGGATATTCGGTGTGATGACTTCAGCCAGAGGAAAGAGCAGTTTTTTCATCAGGTCAGGCACGCCGCCCGAAGCGAGCGCGGAGCCGCTTGTAGCGACGAGGACCGGGTCCACAACGATGTGTTTGGCCTGGTAGAAGCGAAGCCGTTCGGAGATGACTTCGATCAGTGCCGGGGAGGATACCATACCGATTTTGACGGCGTCCGGGAAGATGTCCGTAAAGACGGCGTCAAGCTGTGCGGCCAGAAACTCCGGTGTTACATCGAAAATACCGGAAACTCCGGTGGTGTTCTGGGCGGTGAGTGCGGTAATTGCCGACATGGCGTAAACTCCGTTTGTGATCATGGTTTTGATGTCTGCCTGAATGCCGGCGCCTCCGCTGGAATCACTTCCCGCGATTGTTAATGCTGTTTTCATGTTTTTCGCGTCCATGAGAATTACTCCTTTGCATTACTTTTCTTTTTGGACAGGCGACAAAGAAAGTGGTGCCCCCAGTCTGCCGCCTGGTGTGAGGATGAATGGTTACGTAAAATTATTTGTTTTCCAGCATGCGCAGAGTCTGTTCTTTCAGATCCTTCGTTGCGGAAACAATGTCTTTCTGTGCAAAAATGGCACTGATGACGGCGATGCCGCAGATGCCGCTGCCGGAAAGCTCCGTCACGTTATCGCGTGTGATGCCGCCGATGGCGATGACAGGGATTTTAACGGCATTGCAGATAGCAGTCAGCGTTTCGTGGCTGACATCCTCCGCATCCGCCTTGGAACCGGTGTGGAAGACCGCGCCGACGCCGAGGTAATCTGCCCCGCGCTGCTCGGCGAGAATGGCCTGTTCCACGGTCTGCGCCGAAACGCCGATGATCTTGTCCGGGCCAAGCTTTGCACGGACATCGCCGGCCTCCATATCGCTCTGGCCGACATGAACGCCGTCCGCATCCATCTTAGCTGCGATTTCCACGTTATCGTTGATGACGAAAGGAACATGGTATGCGGCACAGAGTTTTTTCAGTTCCAGTGCCTCTTCCATAAAGTGATCCTGGTCAAGATTTTTTTCGCGGAGCTGGATAAACGTTGCGCCGCCCTGCAGAGCCTTTTCCACCTGGCTGTACAGTGTCTCGCCGTTCAGCCAGCTGCGGTCTGTCACAGCATATAAAAGCAGGCCTTTTTTATCGCACTTCATACTTTGCACCTTTCTCCAGCGTCTCGCCGTCCATGTGGTAGATGGCGTCGATGATGCGGTTCCGGTAGGTGGAGTTGCCGTCTTCCGGTTTCATATGGCTCCAGCCGATCTCGCCGGCAAGTCCCATCGCGCAGACAGCGGCAGCAGCGGCTTTTAACGGCTCGTCCGGGTTGGCAACGAGGTAAGCGGTCATCATGCCGGAGAGCTGGCAGCCTGTTCCGGTGATGCTTCCCATCTCGGCGCGTCCGTTGCGGATCACGTAGCAGGTGTCAGCATCGGCAACGAGGTCGATCGCTCCTGTGATGGCGACAACACAGTTGTGGTCTTTCGCAAAGTTTTTTGCAAAAGCAACGGCGCTGTCGAGGTTTTCGTCTGTTACTTTATCGGCAACGTCTGCGTCAACACCCTTTGTCGTTCCGCTTCCGAGTGCCAGTGTTTTGATTTCGGAAATATTTCCGCGGATGACGGTGAACGGGATTTTTTCCATCAGTCCGACTGCGGTCGAAGTACGTAAGTGGCTTGCGCCTGCGCCGACTGGATCGAGCAGGATTTTGTGGCCGAGCGAAGCTGCTTTTGCACCGGCACGGTACATGCCGTCGATGCTCGTTCTGTGCAGCGTTCCGATGTTGATGTTCAGACCGCCGCAGATGGAGGTGATATCCTCGACATCCTCCGGTTCATCGGACATGATCGGGCTTGCGCCGCATGCCAGCAGAATATTGGCGACATCGTTTACCGTAACGTAATTTGTGATGTTGTGTACGAGAGGGGTTGTTTTTCTGACATTGTCAAGACAAGTGCCTAACATAATTTTTTGTTCCTCCTGTGTGAGTATTTTTGCAGAAGCAAATTCCCTTGTGATACTGGAAGAACCTGTTGATGATGTGTTCATAGAGATTAAAAAAGCAGATATACGTGGAGGTATATCTGCAGAAAATGTGCATATCGTATCTCCCTACGTTGGCATTACCCAAATCAGGTTCAGGGTCTAGGAGATGCATCCTACTCTCAGCCCGCTTCGCACGCGAGCTCCCCTTTGCTTTCTGCAGACAATTATATACGTATAAAAACAATTGTGCAAGAGAAAAACGGAAGATTTAAAAAAATTTCAGAAAAATAAAAAAGACATGCAAAATATTGGAAATGTAATGTTATTTGGGTTGACAGAGAAAATAATATCAGCGTAAAATGAAGTATAAAATATGCGTGGAAGACGGGTGAAACGATGGAAGAACAAAGAAGCTTGAACTCTACCAGGACAGCCCGGAATACACCTTCGACCTGATCCTCATGAACGTGCATATCGCAAAGCCGATTAATGCGGAATTACTGAAAAAGAAAATTGCAGAGTATTGCAGGTGAAAAGAAGTGCCCCTGCCCGGCATCTGATGTGTGCCGGGCAGGGGCTTTTGATGTACGAATCTTATTTTTCTTCCTCCGGGTACGTATAGCCCCAGGTTCTGCGGAAGGAGGTCATCAGATCCATGACGTCCTTCGTGTAGTCGAGGTGCATGGCAGATACATCTCCATTGATGGCGCGTTCCATGTCGGCGAGCTCATAGGCGAGTGCATCGGCGTTGTCACCGGCTTTGATGATTTTGGATTCGCCAGTGGAAGCGTCTGTGATTTTTGCTTCCCAGGCACGCGGGTACTCCATGATCTCGATAAATCCGTTCTCACAGGAAACCATGCCGCGTTTCGGCTGTTTGGAGTGGAGAGAGAGCATCACACTTGCCATCTGTCCTTCCTGATTGGTGAGAAGGAGGCCGGCCTGCTCGTCCACACCGGTCGGAGCGGGCTTTACCTGGGAAAGGAGCTGATCCGGCTTGGAGTCGAAGAACCAGCGGATGAAGGAGAGTGCGTATACGCCGATATCAAGCATCGCGCCGCCTGCGAGATTCCGGTTGAAGAAGCGGTTCTTCATGTTGTACTCTTTGAAACTGCCGAAGTTCATCGTGATCAGATTGACTCTGCCGAGACGGCCGGAGTCGAGAAATTTTTTCAGCTCTTTGTAGATCGGCATATGGTAAATCGTCATTGCCTCTCCGATGATGACACCTTTTTCTTTCGCAAGCGCTATGGCCTCGTCGAGCTCGTCACTGTTCAGTGTAATCGATTTCTCAACGAGAATGTGTTTTCCATTGGCAATCGCCTCTTTCATAAAGCCAAGATGCGTGTTGTGCGGCGTCGTGATATAAATGACATCGACCTCCGGATCGGTAAACATCTCATGGAAATCATCGTAAACTTTTCCAATTCCATATTTCTCCGCAAAAGCAGCCGCCTTCTCATGGGTCCGGTTGCCGACCGCGTAAATATTCTTTCCGTTTTTCTGCAGTGCGACCGCCATTTCATTTGCAATCACACCGCATCCGAGTACAGCCCATTTGATTTCTTTCATCGTGAGATTCTCCTATCGTATCTATTTCGCCCAGAGCGGTTCTTCGCTTCCGCTGTAGTCAAACCGTCCGTCGTTTTTCTCTTCCAGTGCTTTGATCATATGGTACGTAAATTCATTGTAAGGCGTTGGAATTCCCAGCTCTTTTCCCATGCGGATCAGCGCACCCGAGAACATATCAATTTCCGTATGGCGTCCCGCATCGAGATCCTGGAGCGTCGAGTAGCGCGCCGTCGGCGGAACCGCACTTCCGCGTCCCGAGGAGACATCCGCCTTGTTGATATCAATTCCCTTTGCCTCCGCAATCGCCATCAGTTCTGCGCGGAGTCCGTCGCTGATCGCCTTCATATGCACACTGTCGCGGTAGCAGCCGACCCCGGCACCGAGAATAGCCTGCGGCAGGTTATTGCAGACATTCAGCCGGAATTTGCTCCATATTTCCTCTAAAATACAATCGGTTGCCCGGTAATGCAGCCCTGTGCCGGAGAACAGATCCAGAACAGCCTGCACACGCTCACTGTCG
The DNA here is from genome assembly GCF_003479155.1 of Blautia sp. AF19-1. Lineage (NCBI taxonomy): Bacteria > Bacillati > Bacillota > Clostridia > Lachnospirales > Lachnospiraceae > Blautia > Blautia sp. AF19-1. The sequence continues at coordinate 796 of NZ_QUGQ01000010.1, read as the reverse complement.
TACGGCGCCGAAACTTCGCCGAAAATGATGCCGAGCGTCGCCTCAGGGTTGAAAACGTAGCCGTCATTCTCTTTATGAGAAGCTACTTTGATAACAGCATGAAGCAGATGCTCCGCACCGGCTTTTTCCGCGATGATCTCCTCGCTGTCCACGCCGTTCATCAGACTCATGATCACAGTATTCTCGCCGGTAACGGCAGTAATATCGTCAAGAGCCCCCGGCAGTGCGCCGTATTTGAGCGAGACGATCAGAAAATCCACGCCGTGTGCCTCTTCCGGTGTCCATACCTCCGGGTGATAAACCGTATCGTTAATTTTGCATCCTTTGTTTTTCAGACGCTTCGCCCGTTCCCCGGACGCGATAACGCCAAGCCGGATGTCCTTTTTCTCCGAAAGCCCCCAGATCACATAAGACCCAACCGCTCCGGCGCCCAGAACAGCAACTGATTTTATTTTCATAATAGCCTCCTTTGTAACTGTTTGAATTATCCTTACTATAACAAATTTTGCGGAGATCCTCAATTTGTTTTTCAAAATAGAAAATTTCGGAAAAGGAAGCCTAAATGTGTTGACGGAGCGATAAGGTAGATTGTAGAATGAAAAGAAAATGTACGAAGACAAAATCCGGACGAAAGAAGAACAGAAGGCAAAAGAAAAACAAGAGAAGAAATAAGAAACGAAATTCGAACGTTTCTCCTTCGTTTTTTGCACGCATTTTTACCGGGAAATCATATTCTAAGGTTAGAACTATAAATGAGCAAGTTCGTGATTTTGCATAAAAGAAAGACACCTCGATT